>JBCCLD010000035.1:0-19334 GCA_039027055.1 Bacteroidota bacterium | reverse complement strand
GCCTGGACGAGAAACCCGAGCGTCTCGTGCAAGCGGTCGAGTTGATCCGACGTGGCATCGGTGGACGCCTGAAGCGCTTCGAGGCGCGTGCGCACATCGGTCCGGTCGAGTCGCTCCACGGCCTCCCGCACGTCGTCGCGCTCTTGGTAGGCTTGGACGACCCCTTCGAGCATCTTCCGAATGCGGTCCCGCCCGTCCTGGTCAACGCGTGGGCGGCTCGGCACCTCGAAGACCGGCGCGTCCTCGGGCTTCTCAGCGAAGTGCGCGAGCGCGACCGTCTCCGGCGTGGTCCAGAACTCGCGCTCGCCGTCTTTCATCATGCGAGCTACCACCCCCGACGCAGTTTCCTCACCGTCAAGCAGACGCTTTGCAGTAGGGAAGTACCCTTGTAGCAGCTTCTGCGCGAGAGCTACGTCGTCGTCCGTGTAGGCGGCGTCGGGTAGGTAATTCGGGACGCTCTTGATGAACGCCTTCACCGCGTCCTGATAGGTCGGCTTCGGAAAAAGATGCCGCACTAGATCGACGGCAGACGTGCCGATGAGGGCTACGTTTCCCAACTGAGCGCCGAGGATCGCCTTGCAGAGCGATGCACCGACTTCGGCTTTCTTGAGTCCAGGCATGGCGAAGGAGGTTGGGTGATCCATACGGGATACCCCTCATCCGCCCGAACGTTGCGGCCCGACGGCGTATGCGCGCAGCCGCGATGTCTAGAGACGCAACCGGGTCCGCGCATTACTTTGTGGCTGTTCCTCCGCCAACCCCATCGCGCCGTGCCGTTCATCGCCACCCGGAAAGCCGAGCAGAATCAGCGGGCCGTGGACCCGTGGACGGCCGTGCACCTGAGCACCGGCCTCGCGATGGGGCTGATGGACATCCCGTTCAAGTGGGCGGTCACGGCGGCCGTCGCCTACGAAGTCATCGAACAGGTCTTCGAACGGGTGCCGTCTGGGCAAACGTTCTTCCGCGTATCCGGCCCCGAGGTATTTGAGAATTCAGTCGTCGATGTTGTCGTCTTCGCGGCCGGGCACTGGCTGGGGACGAAGTGGAACGCGTCGTAGGCGTGGGACCAGTGCGTCGGCTCGCTCTCATCGAGAACGGAGCCTGCTCCTGGTGGCACTCTGGCTCGACCATTCGGGTGCACCTTCGCCTCCAGGATGCGATGGAGTTGCGGCATGACGAGGTAGACCCTGGTCGGAACGAGGAGCGCGCTGGTGACGAACGTACGGACCGGCACCGGCTGGCCTGCGAGTAGCGGCTCGACGGCCAGCGCGGTACCGGTGAGGATCGGGTAGAGCCCCAGCCACGTGAAGAAGGCAAGCCGATAGCGGCGTGCCTGACCACGCGGGGCGCGTTGGTTTACACGAGATCCCACGCCGCTACGTTGTCTTCCAGGTGCGCCATGGACGTGGTGCCCGGGATCACGATGATGTTCGGCGAGCGACGTAGCAACCAGGCGAGGGCCTCGCGTGCAGGAAGCATCGCACCTTGGCGCATCGGGTGAGCGCCAAGCGGGCCGTACGGGATGAACGCGATGTCCCGGGCTGCGGTGTAATCCACGAGAGCGTCGTGTTTCCGCTCGCCCTGGTTGTAGCGGTTCTGAACGGAGGCAATCGGCGCAACCGAGAGGGCACGGTCGAGCTGGGCGCGGTCCACGTTGGACAGGCCGATCAGTCGAATCTTGCCGGCCATCCGCGCGTCTTCGAGAGCGCCTACCGAGTCTTCAATCGGGACTTCCGGGTCCACGCGGTGCAGCTGAAAGAGGTCGACCCGTTCGGCACCGAATGTGGCAAGGGCTTCGTCGATCTGTCGATGGAGCGTGGCGGGGGATCCGTCCGTGATGATGTGGCCGGGAGCGGGCTTGTCGACGCCTCCTTTCGTCGCGATGACCACCTGACGTGGGTCGAGTGCGCTTGCGAGGAGACGATCCGCCCAAAGCGGGCCATACGACCGCGCCGAGTCGAAGAAGTTGATGCCCAGGTCGGCAGCACGGCGGACCAGGGCGCGTCCGGCTTCCCAGTCGGGGTAGGGGCCGAAGTTGCCGGGCTGTCCGGTGAGGCGCATGGCGCCATACCCGAGCCGGTTCACATGGAGGTTGTCGCCGAGGTGAAAGGTGCGTGAGCGTGTAGTTGCAGAGGTAGTCATGGCAGCAAAACGTTGCGTGAATGAAACGACACGGCAAGGTGGTGACTATGTTGGCTCAACGGTAGAGGATCAGATCGAGTAACAGTTATGCACAAAGCGTATGAGTAGAGCTACAGATCGACTATCGCTGCTGGCCACCTTTGTGCGCATCGCCGAGGCGGGCAGCATCAGCGCTGCCGCCCGGGACCTAGGGTTGTCGCAGCCCTCCGTGAGCCGTCAGCTGGCGTCCCTGGAGCAGCGTCTGCAGACGCAACTCGCGCGTCGGACGACGCATGAGCTAGCCCTGACTGAAGCCGGTCGCCTATTGCTCGCAGACGCCCGGGCACTGCTCGACGCTTGGGCGGTGCTCGAAGAGCGACATGTCAAGGCTGCCACGGAGTTGAGAGGGCAGCTGAAGGTCGTAGCGCCCATCGCACTCGGTCAGCATGCGCTGGCGGACTTCGCCGCGCGATTCCGCCTCGAATACCCCGGGATTACCCTCACCTGGCAGTTGGAGGACCGGGCTATTCGGTTTGCCGAGGTTGGGTGCGACTGCTGGATCAAAGTGGGACCTGTTCCGGACGACACCTTGATCGTCCGTAGGCTAGGACGTGTGGAGCGGTTGCTCGTCGCAGCGCCCGTTCTGTTGGGAGACCAACGAATCGAACACCCACGCGATCTGGCGCAGGTCGCTGCTGTCGCCCTCGCCCCGTTTGAAGGCGGTGCGCTCCCGCTCGCGTCGGAGGAGGGTGAGCGTACCCTGCTTCGACCACCCGTCGCGATGGCAACGAACAACATCGTTGCGTTGCATGCGGCTGCGCGGGCTGGCGTTGGCATGGCTGTGCTGCCGCGATGGTTCGTCAGAGACGATCTCGACGCGGGCCGTCTCCAGGACCTTTTGCCAGCATGGCGAGCACCGTCGCTGGACATAAACGTAGCGTATGCGCCGGGGCGACATCGGCCGCAGCGGCTCCGCGTGTTTGTGGATGCGCTGCTCGGAGCAATCCTGTCGATTCCTGGAATCGAAGCGTGATGCGGAGCAAGGCGCCGCCATGACCACATGGTCCAAACGAAAGAGGGGCCGCCTCCGAAGAAGCGGCCCCGCTGAGGGTCGCGTAGTCGAGCGCCGTCGGCGCTACAGCAGCAGCGCGCGATTGTCCGTGATCTCGGCGTCGTCGCGGAGGCGTTCGATCCACTGCTGGCGGACCTGCTGGCGCTTCTGGCCGAGCAACTGCTCCTGGATTTGATCGCGGTCCTCGTCGCTCATCGCGCTTGGGTCGGCGACGTTCTTCGAGGTCACCTGCAGCATGTAGGCGGCGGTCTGGCCCTCGATCACCTGGGACGACGCGCCCGTGCTGAGGCCGAAGGCGGCGCCGACGAACTGCGTCTCGCGGCCGAGGCCGGGAACCGTCGGGTTGGTGTAGGTCACGTTCGGAGCGGTCTGCACGCTGCTCCCGACGGCCGAGGCGACGGCGTCGAGGTCGCCCGTGGCACCCGCGAGGCGCTGCGCGGCGATCTCCTGCTTCTGCGCGGTGAGGTAGCGGCGGCGGACCTGCTCCGCGACCTCCTCGAACGGACGGAAGCCCTCCTCGGTGACGTTGGTGACCTCCACCACCACGAAGCCGTCGGCGGTGTTGAAGGGCTGAGAGATCTCACCCACGCGCCCGCGCTTGATGTAGCGCACGGCGTCGGCGTCGGCGTCGAGGCCCGGGATGGTCGTCTGGGCGTCGGTGATGGTGACGGAGCGCACCGTGTAGCCGTCCTGCTCTGCCTGCTCGGCGAGGGTGCGGCGGGCGTCCTCGGCGAAGTACTGCACGTCTTCAGCGCGCTCCTGCACGCCGTCGTAGTCGACGGTGACCTCGCTGCGCAGCGGGACCACCACGGCGTCCTGCGTGGCGCGGGCGTCCACGCGGATGAGGTGGTAGCCGAACTGCGTCTGTACCGGCCCCACGACCTCTCCGATGGGTGCGGCAAACGCGGCCGCCTGGAATTCCGGTACCATGCGGCCCTCGCCAAACCAGCCGAGGTCGCCCCCGCGGTCCTTGTTCGACGTGTCGGTCGAGTGCTGCGCGGCGAGCGCCTCGAACGAGGCACCGGTGCTCAGTTCGGTGAGCAGGTTCAGCGCACCGGCCTCCTCGCTCACCAGGATGTGACGAGCGCGTACGGTCTGCCCGTCGGCAGGCACAGTGCCGATGACCTTGTAGAGCAGCACCTCGCCGTTTTCGATGAAGGGGCCGGCCACGGTGCCCGGTGTGAGGCTACGGAACAGCTCCGTGGCCGCGTCGGCCGGTGCCTCCGTGGCCGAGAGCGTGTCTACCTCGTAGACGTTGTCGATCTCGCGGCCGATCAGGTTGGCAACGAAGATCGAGTCGTTGGTCGTGTCCTCGAAGTCGATGGCGATGTCCCGGAACCGCGTGAGGGCGTTAGCCGAGTCTTCGGCAGCGGGGGCGAGCTCGAACGTGAGGTAGCTCACGTCGAAGGTCTTGTCGCGCTGGAAGTCCTCGCGGATCTCGCGGTAGTAGTTCTCCACGTCGCGGTCACTGACCTCGATCTCGGCGTCCGGGATGTCGGCGTAGCGGAGGGCCACGTAGCGCGCGGCGGCGGACTGGTTGCGGCGGACGTACTCGTCGTTGACGTCGGCCTGCGTGACGCGCACGGTCGAGCCGATGAGGGCGTCGAGCTTGGCCTGCTGCCGGCGGCGACGCACGTCTTCCTGGATGCCGATGAAGTCCGCGCGGTATTCCGTGCTGCTGGCGATGTTGCGCACGGCCTCGCGGTCCACGCCGCCCTGGCCGTCGGGGAAGAACTGCCGGATGAGGACGTCCGGGTTGTCGCCGTAGAGGAGGTCGGCGACCTCGGCGTCGGAGACGGCCACGCCGAGGCGCTCCATCTCCTGCTCGCGCAGGACGTTGTCCACGAGCGCGTCGTAGACCCGTTCTTCGATGAAGGCGCGCAGCTGGGGGGTGACCTCCTGGCCTTGCTGCTCGTAGGCCTCGACCTGCTGCTGGACGGCCCCTTGGTAGGTTTCGAAGGCGATCACCTCCCCGTTGACGACGGCGAGGTGGCGAGGGCCGAGGCCCAGCGTCTCAAACACGCCGGAGTCCTGGAGCATCCAGAGGCCGCCGAACGAAAACACGAGGATCCAGAGGATGTACTTCGTGCTCTCGCGCATTTTGTTCATCACGCCCATGAGCAGTCGAGAGGCTGGGCAGGCGCGCGGTGTCGGGGAGCGGGGGCTCAGGCGGGCGCGCTGCAGGTGAAGGCGTCGGTGGGGTCGACGCGGGAAAACGGGTAAATAGGAAGCGGACCCGTAACGGAACGTCGCGCCCCGTTGGTATCCGCTGTGTTAGCCATAGCCCCTTAACCTACGGGCTCTCGACGCCGGGCGCTGTGAATTGGGTGTGGGTCCTCGGTCATTAGTCCTGGGTCCTTGGATATCTGAGGCGAAGAACCTGCACAGCACGCCGAAGGCTCTTGCATGGGGCCAAGGACAAGAGTCTAAGCGTAAGCCTATAAAAAACAACGAAGGCGAGGAGCTGGAAGCTCCCCGCCCTCGCTGCGCTCTCTCTTCCTCTCTCGTGAGGACTTGGGGCGGCCGGGCCGGGGGGAGGGCGCGACCGCAAGTTGGGTTGGCGGGACGATCGTCAGGCGGGCTGGGTCGTTTCGAGCCGGGCGCGGAGCCCTCGGAGCGTCTTCGACAGGATCTGCGAAATCCGTGCCTCAGTCAGATCGTACTGCTCGGCGATCTGCCGGAGCGTGAGGTTTTCGAAGTAGTAGAGCGCCACCATCTCGCGTTCGCGCAGCGGGAGCTGCTCGATGAGCGCGCAGACGTGGTCGAAGAGCGAGCGCTGCTCGATGGCGTCGAAGGCGTGCTCGGCGGTCGGGTGCGCGAGCGTATCGATGGGGGAGGCGTGGTCGTCAGAGCCGCTGTGTGCGTGCAGCGCGAGCGAGAAGCGCTGCTGGGCGTCGGAGCGCAGCTGCTGGACCTCCTCGACGGAGACCCCCATGCGCTCGGCGACCATGCCGTCGTGCATCTGGCCGCCGGTCTCCTGCTCCAACTCGTCGGAGACGCGGAGGACCTCGGCCACCTTACGGCGGCGGCCCCGGCTGAGCGTGTCGATGGAGCGGAGGAAGTCGACGAGGGCACCGCGGATGCGGCCGTAGGAGAACGAGGCGAAGGGGGTGCCGTGGGCGGGGTCGTAGGCGTCGAGAGCCTGGAGCATGCCGAGCATGCCCGCGTTCTCGAGGTCGCCGTAGGAGGCGAGCGGGTGGTCCGGGAGGGGGACCCGCTTCACCATCGAGCGCACGAGCGGCAGCGCAGCCTCAGCGACGGCGCGCCGGTGGCGCGGGCTAGGGTCGAGGGCGAAGGCTTCGGCTGCAGTCTGTAGGTCTGGGGACATCAGGTGGTGGACAACGGTCGCGGCCCGGCGGAAGGCCAATGGAAGGAGGGATCCAAAGGGGACGGCTCAGGCGTCCGGGCTGGGTAGAGGCGGGCGGGAGACCGGGCCTCTCGGTAGGGCGGCGCGACGGGTGCGCCAGGCGTGGCTGAGGGCTTCCCCGCCGTGCATCGCCGCGCCGCCCACGAGGCAGGCGAGGAGGCCGACGGACAACGCCTCGGCGAGCGGGAGGGTGGCGAGGCTGCGCGTCACGAAGAAGAGCATGCCCGCGAGGGCGATGTAGCGGAGGGTCCAGGTGTGCATCGACGGGGAGTCGTCTGGGGAAGGGGGTCTGCTGGGCCCCTCCTTCGACAAAGCCGTGCCAGACTCCAGCCGCGGGCAGGTGCTTGCCTGCCGCAGCCGGCCTCGCCTAGTCTGGCATGCCGCCCCTAGCCCACCCGTGGGGCCATCGGGGCGCGCAACTGTAATTGTGGCGTTCCGCCTTTACCATTTGAACCGATCCGGCCGCCGCGGTCTTTGCACGGCGTCCACCAGACCTGTGCTGCACATAGCCTCCGGGCACGATTCCCTATCGTAAACCCGGGGGTAGGAACTTCGAAGTCGGCGCCGGGCACGTGCTCAGGTGACCGGCCCTGCGTGTATCGGCGCGGCGAAGGCGCGATGTGAGCCGGAGCGGGTCGTGGCGGCGATTTCGTCAAGGGCGCGTTCCACCTCCTCCATCGTGTTCCACACCCACGGAGCGAGGCGCAGGAAGCGACCCTGGCGGCTGTCGGTGTAGACCCCCCGTGTCTTGAGGAACTCGCACAGCAGATCGGCCGCCTCCACCTCGAAGATGACCATGGCGCTGCGGCGCTTGGCGTCGCGCGGCGAGCGGAGCCGAAGCCCGGCTCGCTCCGCCTGGTAGATCGCCATGTCCGTTTTTGCAAGAGAGTCTGCCCGCACCGCATCCAGGCCAGCGTCGAGCAGGAGGCGCACCCCTTCGGCAGCATGATAGAGCGAGGCGACGGCCGTCGTACCGCCAAGGAAGCGCCGCCGCACCTCGGGGTGGGGCGCAGGCGCAGAGGCGAAGCCGAAGGGGTCGGCGTCGCCGAACCAGCCGGTCAGCGCAGGGGTAAGCGCGAGTCCGTCCTGCACATACAAGATCCCGTTGCCAGACGAGCCACTGGCCTCTTTGAGCAGCCCGCCCACATACGCATCAGCCCCGAGGGCGAGCACGTCGATGGGCATCGTCGCGTTGGCATGGTAGCCGTCGATCGCACACAGCCCGCCGTGCCGGTGCACCGCCGCGGCGACCTCCTGCAAGAACGCATCGGGCAGCCGCTCGCCGGTGGTGAAGCCCACGTGGCTTAGAAACACCCAGGCGGTCTTGGGACCGATTGCGTGAAGGATCCCTGCCGGGTCCACGAAGCCATCCGGGCCGGGAGGGACGACGCGCAGGTCGTAGCCCCGCAGCGCCGCCCAGCGCCGCGCCGAGTGCTGCACCGACGGAAACGCCGTCGCGGAGATCACGACCTCGGTGCGCCCGCCCTCGAACGGCTCGGGGGCCGAGAGGAGGCACTGCACCGACCAGTGCGCGTTCGGCTGCATCACGCAGGTGCCGGCTGGTGCGCCGAGCAGCCTCGCCACGTAGCGGTCGCCGAGGTAGGTCGGCAACGTCCACCAGCCGACGGGCGTAGGGTCGTCCGCGTCCCAGTGGTTGGGCACCGCGTTCCAAGCATCGACGCCGAGCGTCTGCCAGTCCTCGGCAAAGCGCTGCATCATCGCCGGGACCGTCTTCGGCATCAGCCCGTGCGTGAACGCGCGCAGTTCGAGGGCAGGCTGCCCATCGGGGTCGGTCGGGAGGACGAAGCGGTCGCGGAGCATGGCGGGGGAGTGATCCAGTGATTCTGGGCGGCAGTGATTCAGTGAAAGCTATGGCCGCAGTTGTCTTCCACTGAAACACCGGACCACCGAGTCACGGAGCCACAAAAAAGGCAGGCCCCGTCGTGGTGGACGTGGGCCTGCCTAGGAGTCGTGAGGTCGTTAGGACCTACGCGTCGACGGGGTCGACGTGGACGAACTTCCGGTTGCCGCGCGAGCGGGCGAAGCGGACGGTGCCCGTGGTGGTGGCGAAGAGCGTGTCGTCGCCGCCGCGGCCCACGTTGGTGCCCGGGTGGAATTTCGTGCCGCGCTGGCGGACGATGATCGAGCCTGCCTGGACGAACGTGCCGCCGTAGGCTTTCACGCCGAGCATCTTCGGGTTGGAGTCGCGCCCGTTCTTGGTCGAGCCTACGCCTTTCTTATGTGCCATGATCGGAGTCGGTTACGTGTGAGTGACAAGTGCCAGGTGGCAAGCATGGGGTGGCAGACAAAGCGCCACTTCAACCTTGTCACCTACTACTCATTTAGTTGACGCTGAGCGCCTTGATGGCGATCTGCGTGTAGGGCTGGCGGTGGCCGTTCTTGACCCGGTAGCCCTTGCGGCGCTTCTTCTTGAAGACGATGATCTTGTCGCCCTTGACGTGGTCGAGGACCTCGGCGGTGACGGAAGCGCCCTCGACGGTGGGGGTGCCCACGACGACGCCGTCGCCCGAGGTGAGGAGGACGCGGTCAAACGTGACCTCGTCGCCGATCTCGGCGTTCAGGCGGGGTACGTAGAGGGTGGTGTCCTCTTCGACCTTGAACTGCTTTCCAGCGATTTCTACGATAGCGTACATGGTGCTGCGGCTTGGTTGAGCCTGGCGAGAGACGGCAGAGTGGGGCCGCCACGCTAGGCGCGAGCGAATGGCAAAGGCTTCTAATATAGAACGCCACGCTGCGCGTTCCGCTGCGACGCCTCGGATTCTCCGTGAAGGCACGTTCGAGAGACGAGGGGGCGGGGAAACGAAGAACCGGGGAGGGCGGCCAACGTCTACCTTCACCGTCTCCCTCACCCGTCCTCCGGCTCCTTCGATGACCGCTACGCTCCTCACCGTCGGCGACGAACTGCTCATCGGGCAGGTCACCAACACCAACGCCGCGTGGCTCGGCGACCAACTCAGCCTGGCGGGCTACGAGGTGCGCCGGCACGTCACCGTGGGGGACGTGGCAGCCGACATCCACGCTGCGTTGGAGGCAGGCTTCGCGACAGGCTCGCTCGTCGTCGTCACGGGCGGCCTTGGGCCGACGCACGATGACGTGACAAAGAAGGCCGTCGCGGACTACTTCGGCAAGGGGCTCCACGCCGACGACGCGCTCGAGGCGCAGATTGCGGAGCGCTACGTCGAGCGCGGACGGCCCGTCCCGCCCAGCACGCGGCGGATGGCGCTCGTCCCCGTCGACTTCGAGAAGCTCGACAACCCCATCGGGACGGCGGCGGGGCTGTGGTACGCCGACGAGCGAGACGAACGCGCGCGCATCGTGGCGGTCATGCCCGGCGTGCCCTACGAGATGGAGGCGATCACGAAGACGTCGCTGCTGCCCAAGCTGCGCGAGGCTCACGACGGCCTTGTGATCCTGCACCGCACGCTGTTGACCGTCGGCTACGGAGAGACCATGCTCGCGCAACAGCTCGGCGCGGACGCCGGCGACCTCGCCCCGTATCTCGGCTCCCAGGACGAAGGGGGGGCCCCCCTCGGCCTCGCCTACCTCCCGGGCTCAGGCGGCGTCCGCCTCCGTCTCACAGCCAAGGGCGACGACCGCGAGGAGGCGCAGGTCCGCCTCGACCGCTTCGCTGCGTTCGTCCAAGACCGCCTCGGCGACGCGATCTACGGCGAGGGCGACGACACCCTCGAAGCCGTCGTAGGCCAGATGCTGCGGGAGCGGGGGCTGACCGTGGCAGTCGCGGAGAGCTGCACGGGCGGGCGCGTGATGGAGCAACTCGTGCGCGTGTCGGGCGCGTCAGCCTACCTCAAAGGAGGCGTCGTCGCGTACTGCAACGAGGTGAAGCGCGACGTCCTCGGCGTGAGCGCCGGCGACCTCGACGAGCACGGGGCGGTGAGTGAGCCGGTCGTGCGCCAGATGGCCGAGGGGGTCCGCGCCCGCCTGGGCACCGACGTCGCCATCTCGACCAGTGGCATCGCCGGGCCAGGGGGAGGCACACCCGCCAAACCCGTCGGGACGCTCTGGCTCGCCTACGCGGACGCCACGGATACCTACGCCGTGCGCCTCGCGCTGACCAAGAACCGTGGACTCAACCTCCGCCTCGCCTCGATGGCGGCGCTGAACCTGCTCCGTCGGCAACTGCTCCGCCGCGAGCCCCAACCGGGCCCGTCGTCATGACCAGCGTTGCCCGGAAAAACGTCGGCATGACCAGCGTCATCCTGAACGCAGCACTTCATGCCCTGCTACTCACAGCCCTGCGCGGCGACGGGGTCGAGGCACAGGCTCGAGAGGCGCCCGGCCCGGCGTCACCCGAGCACGACCGTGGGTGGAGGACGGCTGGCATGGGCGTCGGGGGGCCAGGGGGACCGTTTCGAGTCGGAGTCCACGGTGGGCCTGATGTTCGGGGAGCAGGCGGTGGTCACGCCGATCCCGGAGGGTGGCGTCGGGTTAGACGCCTACGCGAACCTGAACCTCGCCGAGCCCGCGTACGATGTGGTGTCCGTATTCGTCATCGACGGCAACAAATGAGCGCCCGCACGACGTAAAGGTCCCATGCGCGACTACTTCGAACAGCGGGATGCGGAGGGCGAGCCTCAACGCCCGCCGCTCAAAGACGGGGCGATCACGCGGCTCGTGCAGCAGCAGAAGAACACCGAGCGCGTGTCGGTCTTCCTTGACGGCGCGTTCGCCTTCGGCTTGACGAAAGACGTGGCCGTCACGGAGGGGCTGCGCAAGGGGCAGCGGCTGACCGTCGCCGAGCAGGAGGCCCTCCTCGGCCGCGACGAGGTGCTGCGTGCCCGACGCAAGGCCCTCGACTACCTCAGCTACAAGGCGCGCACGTCGTCGGAGGTGCGCCGCAAGCTGCGCGAGAAGGGATTCCCGGAGAACGCGATCGAGGACGCCGTCGCGCGCATGGAGGACCTGGGCTACCTCGACGATGCGGCCTATGCCAAGGCCTACGCCCGCGGCCGGTTCACCGGGCGCGGCTACGGGCCGCAGCGCATCCGCACTGACCTGCTCAAGCGTGGCCTCGACCGCCGCCACATCGACGCCGCGCTGGACGAGGTGGCGGAGCCGGACGACCTCTATGAGGCGGCCATGCGGCATGGCGAGAAGCGCTGGGACCGCCTTGCGAGCGAGCCCGACCCGCGCAAGCGCCGCAAGAAAACTTTCGACTTCCTGATTCGGCGGGGCTACGACTTCGACACGGCCCGTCGCGTGCTGGAGACGCTGGAGAAATAGGAAGTGATACGGATTCGGCGTCACGAGGTCAGCATGGCTCTGTGTTGCGAGTTGCGTATCGGATCGAGGTCAACACGCACGACGCGACACTACCTCGGCTATCCTGACATCGGCGAATTGAAAGCGTATGAGATGTGCGAAGTTAGAAGTGAACGCGGTAGAGCGTGCCCAGCCCTCGCACAGCCGAGGTGGTAAAGCGGGGCACCTTCAACCTTCAACCTTCAACCTTCAACCTTCACACCGATGCCGCGACGTTTCACCCTCGAACGCACCATCCGGTGGTTGCTGGCCGCGGCGGCGCTCGGGCTGGCTGTGTGGCTGGTCTACGTGTTCGCCGACATCGTCTTGTACCTCATTGTCGGGGTCGTGCTGGCGTTCTTGCTGCGGCCCATCGTCGCGCGCTTCGAGCGGGCAGGACTTGCGCCTGTCCCCGCGATAGCCGCGGCGTTTGTGACGCTCAGCGGTGGCGTGGCGGTGGCGCTGCTGTTCCTCGCGCCCTACGTCGGTGAGCAGTTGGGCCGGCTCGGTCAGTTGTTGACGCCGGAGCGCATCGAGGCGGTGGCGGCGTCGCTGGAGCGGTCGCTCAGTCGCATCACGCCGCTGCCGCCGGGTACCGTGGAGGCGCGCGTGAGCGACGGTCTCGAAAGCCTCGTGCAGCAAGAGCGCATCACGGCCATGGCCACGAGCGTGGTCGGCTTCTTCGCCAACGTCTTCTACGCGGCGGTCATCGTGCCGTTTGTGGCCTTCTTCGTGCTCAAGGACGGGGAGGCCCTCGAAAACCAGGCGCTCGACCTCGTCCCCAACCGCTACTTCGAGATGACGCTCTCGCTCGTGGGTACGCTCGAACGCACGCTTGGGCGCTACTTCCGCGCGCTCGCGCTGCAGTGCGTCTCGGTGGGAGCCATCGCCACCGTGTTGCTGATGATCGTGGGGCTCGATGGGGCCGTCGTCATCGGTCTATTCACGGGCCTCGCCAACTCGATCCCGTACTTCGGCCCCGTGCTCGGCCTCGCCGCAGGTTCACTCGTTGGCATCGCGCAGACGGGTGACCTCTCCCTCGTGCCAGGGATCTTCATCGCCATGGCGATCACGCAGGCGTCGGACAATGTCCTTCTGCAGCCGCTCTACTTCTCGCGCGCGGCGGGGACGCACCCGCTCGTGATCCTGGTCGCCGTGCTCGTGGGCGCGCGCCTGGGTGGCATCGTCGGCATGCTCGTGGCGATCCCGGTGTTGACGGTCGCAGGGGTGCTCGTACGCGAGGTCGTGTGGAGCGTCCGCAACTACCGCATCTTCCGGCTCGTCTAGGCCATGAGCGCCGGAAGCCAGTAGCTTCTCCGCCGCCCCTCGCCCCACGCCGCCCCTCGTCCCCATGCAGCCCGTCCGGTCCACCCGGCTCTCCGCCTCCGATGGTCTGCTGGCCGTCCTGGCGGTTGTCGGGTTGGGTTTACTCCTGGTCGTGTTGCCGCGCCTGCATCCCAACGCGGCTGCCTCGTTCGAGCTGGGACGGGAGGGGGCCGAAGTGGCAGGGTCGCAGTTTCTGTCTGACCGCGGCTACCCCACGGAAGGCCTCGTCACGCAGGTCTTTTTCAGCGCGGACGGGGCACTGCTCGACACGCTCCAGCGTCAGCGTTCCCGCCAAGGCACGCGAGAGGGGCTGCTCGAACCCGGGCCGACGCTCCCGGCGTTTCGCTGGCAGGTCGACTGGCGCGGGGCGTTCGGCGAGGGCGGCGGACAGCGCGGACCGAGCGCCTTGCGCTACACCGTGTGGCTGGACCAAGCGGGGCGGCCGTATGCCCTCAACGTGTACAGTGCCGGACTGCAGCGTGGGGTGCTCAATCAGCGTGTCCTCACCGAAGCCCTGTTCGGCGAAGGGCCCGCGCAGGCCGTGCTGGACTCGCTCCCCTCAGCGGCGCTGCGGTTCGAGATTCTGCCCGATAGTGGCGCGGTCGCCCCTACAGCCTACGACGCCGACACCCGGGCACGGGACCGCGACATGCTCGGATTTGCTTTCGAGGAGCAGTATGCTGCGTCGAGAGACGACCATGCCGCTACACGCGTGCCGTTGAGCATCGCTGCGGCGGTGTCTATCGCGGAGGTGCACTTGGCCGGAACGCTCCAAGACGCCCTGGGTCTCACGCCTCATTCCGTCCGGCGCGCGCCCGATGCGGGGACCGAAGTCGCGCTCGTTCGCTTCGTCGCACAGGAGCCCGTGCTGGGCCAAAGCGTGGTCGCCGATGTCGAGGTGACGGCCTACGGGGCGTTGCGAGCAGTGCGGCTGCGGCCAGGCGCAGATCCGGACGGAGCGCCGCTGGAGGCGACCCAGCGCACGGTCGCGTCGGCGCTCAACGTGCAGATCGACCCGACGACGATGGTCCCGCTCATCCGGTGGGGACTCGTCGTCCTCATCATCCTCGTGATCGCGGTGCTGTTCATGCGCCGTCTTGCCGCGCGCGCAGTTGATGCCCGCGCGGCCTTGATCGATGCGGGCATCGTGGCGGTCGCCACGCTCGTGTGGAGCTTCCTCGTCTATCCGAGCTACTACCTGCAGTTCGGCGCGCCGATTACGACCGCGCTGTTCTTTACGCTCATCGGAGCACTGCTGTGGGCGGCAGCGCTGGGGCTTCTGGTCTTCCTGGGCGCAGCGACGACCGACTCGCTGGCACGGGCTGTCTTTGTCGAAAAGCTCGACGCGCTGGTGCTGGTGCGGTCCGGCGCCTGGATGAACCGACCCGTTGGGCTCTCGCTTCTTCGGGGGGTGATGGGCGGCCTGGCGCTCGCCGGAATCCCTGTCTTGCTCTGGCTGATACCCGGCGTCCGAGCCGCCTACGGCGACGACACCTTCGCCTTCGTGCAGCCCGGCCTCTTGGTCGCGCCGCACCTATTCCTGTCTACGCTTTGGGTGTCGTTGCTGCTGTTGCACTACGGCCTGCTCGGCACGGGAGCACTCCTGACACGATGGAAGCCTCACGCGACGGCGGTGGTCACCGGGCTCGCTCTGCTCGGTGCGTTTGTCGTGATTGGACCGGTGGGCAACGGCGTGGACCCGCCGTGGCTGCGCTGGGTGTTCGCGGGAGGCTATGCGCTGGGCGTCGCCGCGTTGTTCTGGCGTACCGATGCCTTGACGGCCTTCTGGGCCTTCGTCGTGAGCACGTGGCTCTGTCGATTCGCGGTCTTCGCCATCGCAGAGGCCTCGCCAGCGATGAACGAGGTCGCGCTTGTTGTCTTGGTCCTGGCTACGATCACCGGCATTGGGGCGGTGGCCTTGCGGATGGATCGCACGGGCCGCGCGGTGCAGCGCCCCGAGCCGAGCTACCTCACCGAACTCGCGGCGCGTGAACGTCTCGAACGCGAAGTCGAGATCGCCCGAGAGGTGCAGCGCTCGTTCCTGCCCGCGACCATGCCCGACGTGCCGGGTCTCGATCTCGCCGCGACGTGTGTGCCCGCCGAGGAAGTCGGGGGCGACTACTATGACCTGGTGCCGCTCGACGAGACGGGACGCCGCCTCGCCGTCGTCGTGGGTGACGTGAGCGGCAAGGGCATCCAGGCCGCGTTCTACATGACGCTTGTGAAAGGATTCCTGCGGACGCTCTGCCGCACCCACGAAAGCCCCTCGGCGGTCCTCACGAGGCTCAACCGCCTCTTCTGTGAGAACGTCCCGCGCGGCGCGTTCATCTCGATGATCTACGGCGTCTTTGACCTCGACGCGGGCGCGTTCACCTTCGCGCGTGCCGGCCACAACCCGCTCATCCTTAAGCGCACCGACCACGTCAGCGCGGACCTGCTCCAGCCGTCGGGCCTCGCCATCGGCCTCGCCAACGGGACGCTCTTCGACGACACGCTCATCGACCACACCATCGACCTGCTGCCGGGCGATACGCTGGTCTTTTACACCGACGGATTCTCGGAGGCCGTGGACGACGACCGCGCACTCTACACCGACGCCCGCCTCGCTGAGGTGACGGCCGAGGCCATGCACGAAGTGGGCGACCGCCCGGCGGCCCAACTCCTCGGCAGCCTCGTCGCCGACGTGCGCGCCTTCGCCGCCGAAGACGGCCTCCGCGACGACATGACGATGGTCGTCGTTCGCGTCGACAAGTACCGCGCAGCGAGCACAGCGAACGGGCGCACCGCACTCGAAGTCGAGGCATGACCCGCATCGCCACGTACACGCTCGGCGACCTGGGCCGAGAGCTGATAGCCACGCGCTGTGTCCTCGAACGCATCCCAGACGAGCACCTCGACTGGCGACCGCACCCGAAGTCGTTCACGCTGGGTGCGCTCGCCACGCATATCGCTACCCTCCCGGGCGTCGCCGTGGACATCCTCGGCGCGGACGTGATGGATCTCGCTACACGCCCCTCGCCGAAGCAGGCGCTGCCCTCACGCGAGCGCATCCTCGCCGCGTTTGACGAGCAGGCCTCAGCGTGGCAAGCGGTGCTAGCGGCTACGAGCCAGGACGTACTCCAGGGTACGTGGTCGCTCCGATACGGGGAGCACGTGCTGGACGAGGCTCCGCGGCTGGACGTGCTTCGGCATTGGTGCCTGAACCACCTCATCCACCACCGCGCGCAGCTCACCGTCTACCTCCGCCTCCTCGACGCGCCCGTGCCGGGTCTCTACGGCCCGTCCGCAGACGAGCCACGCTGAGCTACTCGGCGACGCGCATCAGCTTTAGTTCGTAGAACCACAGGTCGTCGTTCGGCACGTCGAGGCGGAGCTCTTCGATTTCGTTGGCGGGGTTGAGGACAAACTGCACGTTGCCGGGGCCATACCACGCGTACGCCTCGCGCCAGTCGAGGCGAAAGACGTCGCCGTGGAGGTGCGTGAGGTCGGCGATCAGGTCCGACGCGTGGAACCGCAGGACGAGGCCCACCTCTTCGAAATCGACGGTAGCCCCTCCATAGAGGTCGCTCTCGAAGGAGGCGGCGTAGTCGGCGAGCGCGAGCGTGGGCGGCGTGTCGCCCCGGTCCACGGTCGCGCTGTCGATGCGCGCGTAGAACCCCGTGCGGTTGTTGCGGTCGAAGGGGCGGTAGTCAGCCGCGTAGTCGCGCACGGCACCCGCCTCGTCCGTCACGCCGAGGTAGGTGTCCACGACGCGGCTCGTGAGCGCCGACGCGAGCGCGGTCATGCTGTTGGTGAGGACGACCACGCCTAGGTTTTCTTCGGGGACGAGCACGGTGCGGGAAAACATCCCGTCGTAGCCGCCGCCGTGGTCGATGAGCCGCCGCCCGTGGTAGTCGCGGAGGAACCAGCCGAGGCCCGTGGCACGGAAGTGCGTGTGTGGGTTGCGCGCGCGGGCTCCCTGGCTGATCGGGATGACCGTGTGCGGCGACCACATCGTGTGCTGCTGGTCCGCGGAGAAGAGCACCGTCTCGTCTAGCGTGCCGCCGCCGAGTTGGAGGCGCATCCACTGCGCGAGGTCATCCACGCTGCTGATGAGCGCGCCCGCCGCGCCCATCGCGTCCCAGTTCATCCACGCGACGGTGACGAGCGAGTCGGGAAACGGCTTGTGCGGCGTCGCGACGTTGTCGAGCGCGGGCAGCGCGTTCGTGCTCGTGACGGTGCGGTCCATGCCGAGCGGGTCGAGGATGCGCTCGCGGACGACCTCCGCCCACGGCTGGCCCGTCACGGCGCGGATGACCTCACCGGCGGTGATGACCATGAGGTTCGAGTAGCCGTACGAGGCGCGGAACGGCCCCGCCGGGTCGAGGTGGCGCGCGCGGCGGACGACCTCCTCAGCGGAGTAGTCGGTGTCGTACCACAGCAGGTCGCCGCTGTAGGTGCCGAGGCCGCTGCCGTGGCTCAGCAGGTCGCGCACACGCATTGCCTCGGTGACGTACGGGTCGTAGAGCTCGAAGTAGGGCAGGTGGTCCACCACGCGGTCGTCCCAGCTGAGCCGCCCTTCATCGACGAGCATCGCCAGGAGCGCCGCCGTGAACGCCTTCGTGTTCGAGGCGATGGCAAACAGCGTCTGCTCATCAACGGGCTCGCTCGTGCCGACGGTGCGCGTTCCGTAGCCCTTGGCATGCACCACCTCGCCGTCTTTAACGATGGCGACCGCTAGCCCCGGCACCGGCCAGTCACCGAGCGACGCCTCGATATAGGCGTCCAGCGCTTCGAGGTCGACGTTGGCGGGCTGAGCAAGCGTCAGCGGCGCGGCGAATACGAGCGCAGCGAGCAAAAGGCGGCGGAGCATGGCGAGGCGAGGTAGGCAGGAAGAACGCTCGCAACATACCGCGCGGCCGGCGCTCACCTCTCGTACCGATAGACGATGTGCTCGGCCTTGGCTGGTCCCTTGATGATCCACGTGAGCCTAAGGTGGTCGGGCTCAATGTCGAGCCGCGCGGTGTAGCGGTCGTCGCCGCACACGTGAGGGGCCTTCGAGCGCCAGAGCGTCGGGGTCTCCTCAGCGAGGTCGAAGAGTAGGACGGGGTGATGGATGCCGAAGCGCAGGTGCTCCAACTGCACGCGCGGCGGCGGGCCCGTGTGCTTCGTCCAGCGGTAGACGTTGTGGAAGACGAACGGGCGGCCCCGTGCGGGTGTCCAGCGGCCGCTCTCCTCAAAGCCGAGCGCGTCGTCTGAGGGCCTCGACACGATGACCTGGCCCTTGCCTTGCCCCGTCCACCCCGTCGCGCTCGTTGATTTCGCGTCGAAGTGCAGCGATCGCACGGACGCAATCCGCTGCCAGAGCAGGTCGAGTGAAGCGGTTGATAAGGTCATTGCCCTTCGAATTGATTACCAGACACGGGTTCACGTTCCCCTCCTGGATAGAGCTTGCCCTCGCGGGCGCGGGGGATCTACGTCGTATCTCCAGGTCAAGAAGAGGCTTGGATGCTGGCCCGGAGATGCTTCGACTCGCTACGCTCGCTCAGAATGACATCGTTTTTGTGAAAGCCTACCCTTACCAGCCTAGCCAGGGGGAGAACTCCTGGGCGCAACTCCAAGCTATGTCTGACTACGAACGTTGGAACAACCTACCGCGCACGAAGGCGCTGCGTAGACGCCTTCGCGCGCAGATGACCACGGCGGAGTCAACTCTGTGGAAGTTGCTGAAAAGCCGACGGATTGCCGGGCCCAAGTTTCGTCGCCAGCATGGCGTTGGTTCGTATAACGTGGACTTTTATTGCGCGGAGGCTCGACTTGTTGTCGAGGTAGATGGAGGGATTCACAACGACCCTGCCCGTGCTGAGGCCGATGCACTTCGTCAGAGCGAGGTCGAGAAGCTTGGGCTACAGGAAGTGCGCTACACTAACGATGAGGTCCTGGAGCAGGCAGATCTGGTCTGTCAGGTGCTAGTGCATGGACAACCGGTCTTTTGCGATATCGCTGCTCGGGCATGGAAGCCGCAAACGCAGTTCCCCTCCTGGATAGGAGGGGACAGGGGTGGTTGACCGAATCAGCTACCCTGTCACGTCCACACGCCCTAGTGCACACTCAAGGAGTCTTCTGCGCTTTCGGCTTTGGACGTGACAGGGTAGCTGATTCGGTCAACCACCCCTGTCCCCTCCTATC
>JBCCLD010000034.1:0-19516 GCA_039027055.1 Bacteroidota bacterium | reverse complement strand
GCTGGCCGCCGCAGTACGCACACCGTGGCTGCCTAGCCCTAGCGCGCCGACGTCCCTGCCCCGTCGGCGCGCTTTTTGTTATCCTGACGCGCATCTCTCCGGCGTCTCGGCTTGAGACGCTGCGCGCTCTGCTCCCCCACCTCTCGCGCCCATGTCCACGACTTCCAACGGGTCGGCCTCCGGCGGGCCCCCCTCGAACGGCCTCGCTTCCAACGGTCACGCCCCCAACGGTCACGCCAACTCCTCCGACCGCCCGGGCAGTACCATCGCGCTCGCGCTCGCGGGCGGCGGCGGCGAGGGGGCCATCTACGAGATCGGCACCCTCCGTGCCCTCGACGAAGCCATCGAGGGGCTCGACTTCACCCGCGTGCCGATCTACGTCGGCGTCTCGGCGGGCGCGTTTGTGGCGTCGTGCCTGGCCAACGGGCTGACGACGTCGCAGCTCTGCCGCAGCATCGTCACGACAGACCCGGGCGAGCACCCGTTCCAGCCCGAGCGCTTCCTCATGCCCGCCTTCGGCGAGTTCCTCCGGCGCGGCCTCAGCGTCCCCGGCCTGCTCTTCGACGCGGTCAAAGACGTGGCGCGCACTCCCACCGACCTCCGCGTCGTCGGGACGTTTGTGGACCGGCTCACGCGCGCGGTGCCCGTCGGTCTCTTCGCGAACGATCCGCTGCGGTCCTTCCTGGAGCGCGTCTTCAAGAAAGACGGGCGCACCAACGACTTCCGCAGGCTGCGCCAGCAGCTCTACATCGTCGCGGCCGACCTCGACTCCGGCGAGGCCGTGCGCTTCGGCGAGCCGGGCCTCGACCACGTCCCGATCGCCCGCGCCGTGCAAGCCTCGACGGCGCTCCCCGGGCTCTACCCGCCCGTCGAGATCGATGACAACTTCTACGTCGATGGGGTCCTCCTCAAGACCATGCATGCTTCGGTGGCGCTGGAGAAAGGGGCCGACCTTGTGCTCTGCGTCAACCCGATCGTGCCGGTGGACCTAGCCGCGGCGCGGCGCGAGGGCTTCATCCGCCCCGGCCGGCTCGTCGACCTCGGGATGCCGGCGGTGATGTCGCAGACGCTCCGCACGCTCGTCCACTCGCGGCTCAACGTCGGGCTTGCAGCCTACGAGAATCGCTATGCTGGGAAGGACGTCCTCCTGTTTGAGCCCCGCCGCGATGATACGCAGATGTTCTTCACCAACATCTTCTCGTTCAGCCAGCGCCGCACCGTCTGCGAGCACGCCTACCGCTCCACGCTGGCCAACCTCCGCGAGCGCCGCGACGAGGTCACCGCCGCTCTGGCCCCCCATGGCCTCCGCCTCCGCGACGAGGTGATCAACGACACGCAGCGCGACCTCTGGGCCCACATCGGCCTCGATCCTGTGCGGCAGGATGCGCCCACCTCTGAGGTCACGCAACGCCTCCGCATCGCGCTCCACCGCCTCGACACGCTCATTGGCGATCGGATGGTGTAGCGAACCGGGCTCGTTCCCGGCCGTCAGCGATCTGTAGGTACTCCGAACGTGGCGGTGACTACCAACCCTTCAGAGCCAGCAGTCCTCCCATCGCGCTGGGGTGCGACCCTGCTAGACCTGCTCGATGGGCCAGGCATCCAAAAGCCGACGGCTACTAGCTCATGTCCGGCCTGGAGGCTCAGGCTCGGCTGTCATGCTGTATCTGGAGTCGATATCACGCGGCGTTGGCGTGCAGCGCGTCGATGAGGGCCTGGAACTCCTCCATGCATTCGGGACAATGATCGAGGTGCTCCTGCACGAGGGGCAGCACGGTGGCGGGGTCCTGCCCCCGCTCTACGAGTTCGGCGTAGCGCCCAGCGTGGGCACCGCATTCTCCACACGTGAGTTCGGGGTCGATCTCGGGTGTGAGGAACGCCGTGAGGTTTTTAAGAGCAGTATCGGTCATCGCGATAGGCGCGGCAGCAAGCATCGGGGATCGTCAGACGGCGCGAGGGGATACGGTCTTACCCCCCGGGCGAATTGGACGGTTCCAAGGTGCGTGCGGCGCTAGACATCCCCGAGTTCGTCGAGCGGGATGCCGCGGTGCGCCAGCTCGCTGCGCAGCTTTTTGCGGGCATCGTGGACGAGCTTGTAGAGCGCGTTGCGGTTCGTGCCGAGCCGCTCGGCCGCTACGTCCATCGGGACGCCGTGGAAGACCAGGAGTTGGAGGGCGGTCCGCTGCCGCTCCGTCAGCGCCTCGTCGATGGCAGCGATGACCTCGTCTACGAGTTGCTGTTGCTCGGTCGAGCGCTCGGGGTCGGGCGCGTCGTCGGCGAAGGCGCCGAGGCGGTCGTCAGCGCGGCTGCCGTCGGGAAGGAGGTCCTCGAACGAGACGTTTTCCCAGCGCTTGCGGCGGAGTTCTGAGAGCGCGAGGCGGACCGCGATCTTCTGCGCCCAGGTCGTGAAGCGGGCGTCGCCGCGAAACGTATCGCGCTTGGCGAGGATCTGCAGCAGTGCTTCTTGGGCGAAGTCCTCGGCGAGCGCATGGGCCTGGGCGGGCACCCGGCGGGCGAGTGCGGCGCGAAGGCCGCGCACGAGAATGGGGCGTAGCGCCGTGAGCGCGGCATCGCGGCGCCGATCGTCCCCCAGGGCAGCGAGCCATTCCTCATTGCTCGACGGCATAGCGCGCGCGGCGTGAGGGCGACGGAGAAGGCGACGAAGCATCGGTAGGAGACGGTAGAGCGTCTAGCAAAATACGAGACGCCTCCCTCAGGAAACCTCACGCGAATCTCACCGGGGATACCCCGAGCCTGTGTCTAGCCAAAGAGCCACCGCACGATGTAGACCGCGGAGATCAGGCCCACGAGGTCGGCGAGGAGCCCGGCCGCGACAGCATGGCGCGTTTTCTTGACGCCGACGGCTCCGAAATAGACGGCGATCACGTAGAACGTCGTCTCCGTAGAGCCGAACATCGTGGCGGCCATCTTCACGAGGATGGAGTCCTCGCCGTAGATATTGATCATGTCCACGACGATGGCTGCCGAGCCCGAGCCCGTGAGCGGGCGCAGGATCGCCATGGGCAGCACCTCCGCTGGGATGCCGATGGCGCCCAGGACGGGTCGTAGTCCCGCGATCAGGAAGTCCATCGCGCCCGACGCCCGGAACATCGCGATGGCGAACAGGATGGCGACGAGGTACGGGATGATCCGCACGGCCACGTTGAAGCCTTCCTTCGCGCCGTCCACGAACGTCTCGTAGACGGGCACGCGCTTGTAGAGCCCGTAGAGCGGGAAGCCCACGAGGATGGCGGGCAGCACAAACGCCGAGGCGAAGCTGATGATCTCGCGGAACGTCTCCATCTAGCCCTCCGACGGCGTCGTGGGTGCGCCGAGCCCGTTCGGATCCAGCCGGTTCGGGTCGGTAGCGCGAAACACGGGGAGGCGCGAAAACAGCTTGGCGGCCGTGATCGCCACGACGAGCGAGATGCCGGTCGCGAGAATGATGGCGAAGATGAGCTGGTTGATCTGCAGGCCCATCAGCGCGAGCAGCAGCACCGGTGGGACGAGCTGCACGCTTGCCGTGTTCATCGCCAGAAGCATCACCATCGGGTTGGTGGCGGTGTCCTCGGTCGGGTTGAGCGTCTGGAGCTCCTCCATTGCCTTGATGCCGAACGGTGTGGCGGCGTTGCCGAGACCGAAGACGTTGGCCGAAAGGTTGAGCACGATCATCGAAAAGGCGGGGTGGCCCTTCGGGATCTCGGGAAAGAGCGGGCGTAGCACCGGCTCCGCAACGCGCGCGAGCGCCTGGATCACGCCCGCAGCCTCCGCGATGCGTAGCAGCCCGAGGAACAGCGCCAGCACGCCGATGAGGCTCAGCGCAATGCTCGCCGCGACCTCCGCGAAGTCGAGCGCGGCCTGGCTGATCGCGTTCATCTTGACGAAGCGCACCGGCTCGAATGTGACGAAGGCAGTCGCCACGTCGTTGCCATGGAGCAACGTGTCAGGCAGAGCCAGACCTGCGAGCCGGCCTTGCAATTGCTCTGTGCGGGGGTTGGTGATGTCGCGGATCGTGGCGAGCGGCTCCGGCAGGTCCGCGCTGGCGTCGAGGCGCAGCTGCACCCCTTCGTCGGTGCGAATCAGCATGGCATCATAGGCATCGGCCGGGCGCGCATCGGTGTCGTAAAACGTGCCATACGTCTCCCCGTCGATCCACACGGTGACGGGCTGGCGGCGCGCGTCGGCGTCGTAGGTCCCCTCGAACTCAAGCGCGACGGGCAGCGGCGTGCCGTTGCGGTAAGTGTCGCGCGTGAAGTCGGTCACGTCGGACGCCAGCGCGAACACGAAGCTCGTGACGATCAGCCCGACCCAGATGTAGTTCAGCATGAGCGAGGCGGTGCGAAGCGGAGAGACATGGGACGGGGTGGGGCGTTAAGACTGGAGCACACGTCTGCCGCAGCGTGTGTCGGCGACGCGAGGGCCGCAAGGTACCGTGCGCGCCGGAGCGTCGCACCGTGTGTGTGGATCGAGTGGAAGCGCACCGTTCCGCATGGCCGCCGTCGTACATCAGTGTGGTGCATAAACAAAGCGGGGTGCCCGTTCGGGCACCCCGCCTACCGAGTGGTATCGGATCGATCGGATTGCTACGGCGCCGGCGGCAGCAGCACCCCACCGATGGCGTGAATCGTCCCGTTCGAAGCAAAGACGTTGGGTGCCTCAACGGTGATACCGTTCACAATCATGGAACCTGCCTCAAAGGTGATGAGGAGGGGGTCTCCCAACAGCGTCATAGGCATATCGCCAAAGAGGAAGCTGTTAGTTGGAAAGCTACCTTCAAGGACGTGGTAGAGGAGCACATCTCTTAGAGCGTCGCCGGTCGGGAGTGGTCCATTGTCTTGCTCGAAAGCAGCGAATGCTGCGTCGGTCGGGGCAAAGACGGTGAACGGGTCTGTGCCTTCAAACGTGCCGATCAGGCCAGTGTCGCCTAGTGCCGATTCCAGCGTTGAGAAGTTAGGGTCAACCTCAACCCGCTGGGCGATGCTGGCCCCTCCGAGGAGTACGCCCTCGATGACGTGGAGCACGCCGTTCGAGAGGCGCAAGTCCGTCGCCACGATAGCGATGCCGTCCACGGTGGCCCCGTCGAACGTGACAGAGGCACCGTTGGCTGTGCCGGCCGTGGCAGGCAGCTCGTCGGAGAAGACCACGCCTGGGACGACGTGGTACGTCAGCACGTTGGAGAGCGTCGGGCGGCGCTCGTCTTCGAGGAGCAAGCCGGTGTCAAACGGTAGCGTCGTGAATGCCGCATTCGACGGCGCAAGGACCGTGAAAGGCCCGTCGCCGGAGAGGGTGGTCACGAGGTCGTCGTCGCCTGCTTCGTCGGAGTCGCCCGTGTTGGCAAGGGCCGTGACGAGCGTGGAGAAGTTCGGGCTGAGCAGCGCGAACTCAACGATGTTCAGCGAGCCGGTGAGCACCTGGCCGACGCGGTGCACGACAGCGTCGGGCAACTCGGCGTCGGGCAGCGTAATGGGGGCACCGTCCACGAAGAAGGTCCCGTTGACCTCGCGGATGGTAAGCTGCTCACCGGCCAGGGTGGTGACCGTCGCGCCGTCCTGCAGGTCGCTACTCAGGATGCGGCCGTCGACGACGTGGTACTGCAGGATCGCGGTGAGCGCGTCGGCATCGCCGAGCAGGGCGTCCACGAAGCCACCCGTGAGGGTGTTCATCGAGGTGAAGGCCGCGTCCTCGGGCGCGAAGACGGTGACGTTGTTCAGCGGCGTCGAGTTGTCCTCGTTGAGCAGGCCAGCCTGGCGGAGCGCGGCTTCGAGTGTGTTGAGGCGGACGCTCTCAGCGATGAACTGGCCAAGCGGTAGGGTCTCGGCGGGCTCAACTTCTTCGTCGGTGCCGTCGCACCCAACCCAGGCAACGGCGACGGCGAGGAGCAGAAAGAGCGTGGTAAGACGAGGTAGCATGACAAGAGAGGTGGGTGGTCAGAAAGAGGCTGGCGTGCAGAAGAGCAAGAGGGGAGGCAGCAACACCAAAGGTACGGAGCGATGGGGAAGAATCGCAGAGGATACGGCCCATCGCACTGGAATCGAAACCAACGGACGGCTAGATTCCCGTGAGTAGCGTGATAAGAAGGGCTAGGGTAGAAGGGACGGCGCAGGGCTACAGGCGGAGCTGAAGGCTCAAGCGTACGCTTCGGCCGGGGAGGTACCGAGTGAGTGGCACGTAGGAAGTACCCACCGAGGTTCCCGAGGCGTCCTCAGCACCCTGTAGACTCCAGTCAAGCACGTTGGCGCGGTCGAGCACGTTGAGCACATCGACGCGGGCGGCGAGAGCAGGGCTGCCGAGGCGGGCGCTGCTGAAGGCGTGCGTGAAGCTGACGCCGAGGTCGAGTTCGTGGTGGGCCGGCACAGTGTCGTCGGAGGGGTTGTCGAAGCGGAACGTGCCCAACGTTTCGTCCTCGAAAAAGTCATAGTAGGCCTGCCGGTAGCCCCAAGCGCGCCCGAGCACGGTGCGCCAGCGTCCGTGCGCCTGCCAGGGCCCGGTAACGCGGAGGTCGGCGCGCGCGGTGAGCCGGTGTGGCTCGTTCCAGGGCGCCTGCACGTAGCGCCCGTCGAAGCGGCTGGGGAGGCGGCGCTGGGCTACGTCGTACCCGTAGCTCACGGAGGTGACGCCGCGCGCATGGGTGTGCGCGAGCCGCACCGCGGCACCATACGCGTACCCCTCGCCGCTCTCGAGCAGGTCAGCCTGGGTCATGGCAGCGGTCGGAGCCGCGTCGCTGGCGTGTCGCACGAGGGCATCGTAGTCGAGGGTGTGCAGGAGCGGCTGCCACTTCGCATAGCCCTCAGCTTGGAGGGTCCAGGCAGGGTGTGGGGTGGCCAGCACATCGAGGGCTGCTTGATAGGTGCGTGGCGGCTCGATGCCGCGGCCTACAGGCAACCAGAAGCGCACCGACGGTGCCAGCGCGCTCGGGCCGAGGTTGCTCAGGTCGTACTGTCCAACGAACTGCCGGTAGAGGCCCCCGGCAACGCGGACGGCGGTGAGCGGGCCGCGTGCGAAGTCGTGACGGATGCTCAGGCGTGGCTCGGCGTAGGTAGCCTGCCGGTCGGGGACGTAGGTGACGCGCACGCCGGGCTCGATGACGGTGCGCACGCCGAGTGTCCAGTGGTGCGTGACGAAGCCAGCCAGCCGCCACTGGGCGTCGTCGAGGCGCAGCGGGTCGAGGCCGAGGCCGTTGCCGCCTCCGAGCCGGAACCGGTGTGCCACCCGCGCCACTTCGAGGCCCCCTTCGACCAGGTGCGACGGGGCGAGGCTGTAGGTCGCCCGCGCATCGCCGGCCCACTCGCTCACGACGTTGGCATCGTCCGCCGCCTGGGTCGCATCCAACTGGCCACGGAGGCGCGCCTCGGCGGTCGGCGCGTCCTCGATGCCGGGGAGGCTCGCCGCTCCCATCGCGTAGGCATGGTGGAGGTCGTGCACGCTCACCCGTGCGCCCACGTCGAGGGCGGTGCGCGCGCCGAGCAGCGTGGTGGCCCGGAGCCGCCCACCCGCGTTCGTCCAGCGGTACCGGTCACGGGTGAGCATCAGCAGCGCGTCGTCGCCGTCGGCCTCGCCCGTGACGTTGCCCGCGAACAGCTCCGTGCCGATCTCGCTCTGGCCGAGGTAGCCCGTCGCATGGAGCGTCGTGAACGGGGAGACGCGCAGGCGTCCCGAGGCGTGGAGGTCGCCGAAGCGGAGGTCGGAGCCGTGGCGGTGCGCCTCGTAGCCATTGACCGGGGCCACGCCGCCGAGGAGGTCGCGGGTGAAGATCGGGTCGATGACGTTCCAGTCGCGCAGGGTGCGGTCGAGCATGGGGTCGCGGAAGAGGTCCCAGAGGCTCGTCCGCGCGGTCACCATCGCCCGGCCGGTGGCGTCGCCGATGCGGAGGGGCGCGTCGAGGCGCACGCTCGTGCTCAGCTGGTCGGTGAGGAGCGCCGCGTCCAGCCCCGTGCTACGGTTCATGCCGAGCGCATGCTCCGCCTGGATCACGCCCGCGGTGTAGCTGCCGTGCGCTGCGCCGAAGCCTGCTTTCTGGACCGTGAGCCGCCCAAGCGCGAGCGGGCTGAACGCGCCCAGCATCCGCCCGAGCGCGATGGGACGAAACACCGGGATGCCGTCGAGGAGGATTTGATGTTCGCCAGCCTCGCCGCCTTGGATGTGGAGGTCGGCGAAGGCGGGTGACTGCGTCACGCCGAGCACCGAGGCGGCCTGGGTGAGCGGGTCTTCGGACGGCGGCGCATCGGGTGCGTCGCTCAGGGCGATCTCGCCTTGGCCTAGGAGCGCCGAGGGGAGCCGCTGCTGAAGCCCGTTGACCACGACGGGCGCGGCCTGCGCCGTCGTGCGGCGAAGCGCGATGCGGCGGCGCGTCTGCGAGCCGGGCATCACCATCACGCTGTCCTCGATGGCTTCGTAGCCGACATAGGACGCCGCCACGAGGTACGGTCCGGCCACGAGCGAGGCGAGGGCGAAGCGCCCGTCGGCGTCGGTCGCGGTGCCCGTGGAGGCGTCGGCGAGGAGCACCGTGGCGTAAGGGAGGGGCGCGCCTGTCTCCGCATCGACTACTTCGCCTGCGAAGGCCCCGTGGCGCGTCGCGGCCTCGACGCGCTCGGTGAGCACGTAGGTGCCGGAGCTAAGGCGGTAGAAGTCGATCCCCATCGCGTCTACGATGCAGCGGAGCATCGTCTCGGCGGGCTGGCGGCTCATCGCGCAGAAGACTGGGTCCGAGGGGACGAGGCCGCTCTCGTAGAGGAGGCTCAGACCGGTCTGCTCGACAAGGACCTCCAGGGCTTCGTTGGCGGGCACGCCGCGCAGCACGAGGGTGTAGCGCGGCTCTGCGTCGACGTCCTGGGCGAGGGCCGGTGCACCGAGTAGGCCACACACCGCTAGCACCACACACCGCCACAGGGACCAGGCGGATCCAACCACCGAGGCAGACGGGGAGGTGCAGCAGCGCATAGGAGAAGCGTCGAAGAGGTGGACCCCCAGGATAGGCAGAGAGGGCGGCTGCCTTCAATCAGGCGTTCCCCCACGGCGCGATCCTCGACCGGAGGCGCTGGAGAAGGCCGACGTTCGGGGCGTCAGTCGTCGGCGAAGAGGTGGTAGCCGGTGCTCGTGGCGCGGTACTGGAAACCGCGTGCGCGGCCGAGGTCGTCCAGCACAGCCGTTAGCGAGCCGGGGGTCGGCTGGTAGTAGAACAGCGGCGTCGTGGCGGCCACGCTCGGGTCGAGGCGCAGCACCGTAGCGTAGCGTCGCTCGAGCTCGGACACGACGGCGGTGAGCGGGACGCCGCGGAAGGCGAGACCGTCGCGACGCCACACGGTGGCCTGTTCCACCGAGGCAGCCTCGGACTGCAGGACCGGCGCAGCGCCCCCTACAACCGCTTCGTCGCCGACGGTCAGCCGGATGCCGTCGCTCGTGGCGCGGTCGGCCGCGGCGTGGTCGGTGTCGCGAGCGGCTACGTCTACAATGCCCTCCTTAACGGTGACAGTCGTCTGGGCATCGGCTTCGGAGGGCCAGGCCCGCACGTTGAACTGCGTCCCGACGACCTCAACGCGGGCGTTGAACGTCTCCACGACAAATGGCCGCCCGCCCGCGCTCTCCGCGCCGGCCACGTCGAAGTAGGCTTCGCCGACAAGCTCCACCGTGCGGGTCGGCGCAGCGATGAATGGGAGGCGGTCGAAGCCGCGCGTGTGCGTCACCTGGGCACCGCTGTTGAGGTGCACCGTCGAGCCGTCCGGCAGCGCAACCGTCTGCTGCGTGCCAACGGGGGCCGTGTGTGTGACCGGGCGCGGCCATGCAAACGCAAGCACCGCGAGCAGCGCCACGGCGGGGACGCCTAGCGCGACCGGCCAGCGAGCACGACGGTGGCGGGCTGCCCGTACGGGGCGGCGATCCAGAGCGGGCGGGGCGGGCGTGGATGGCAACGCGAGGCGGCTCGCGAGGGCGGTCCACGCCGCGTCGGTCTCGGCGTGCGTCGCAGCGGCGGTATCCAGGAGGTCCCAGGTGCGCTCGAGCGCGGCCCGTTCGTCGGGCGGCACGTCGGTCAGGCGAGGACGGTGCGCGGCGGTTGGGTCGAGGCGGCGCACCGGCGGGGTGGGGCGCGTCATCGGTTTAGGAGATTGGGTGCAAAGTGGTGGAGGCGGTCGCGCAGCGTGCGCAGCGCCTGGACGAGGTGGTTGTTGACCGTGCGGGGCGAGACGCCCATGACATCGGCGATTTCGGCGTGGGAGAGGCCGTCGAAGCGGCTCAGCGTGAGCGCCTCGCGCTGGCGGTCGGGGAGCGCCGCGATCCATGCCTGGAGCCGGGCGTCGAGGGCCTTGGCGTCGGTCTCGGCGTCGGGGAGCGGAGTCTCGCTCACGCCCGTAGCCAGCGGCGTTCCGGCCGCGTGCTCGGCGAGGAGGTCAGCACGGGTGCGGCGATCACGGGCGCGGTTGTACGCCAGGTTGCGTACGGTACGGTAGACGAGCGCTTTGATCGACCGAGCAGGGTCGAGGTCGGCGCGGCGTTCCCAGAGGCGGGCGTAGGCCTCCTGCACGAGATCGGCGGCCACGGCCGAGTCCCGGACGAGCGAGTCGGCGAAGCGGGTGAGACCGCCGTGCGTCGCGCGGAAGAAGGCCTCGAAGGCGCGCGTGTCGGCCTCACGGATGGCGGTGCACCAGGCGGCCAACTGCGTGTCGGGTGCCGCACTCTCGCTGGAGCTGGCGTCGGAACGGGAAGAGGCCGAGGTCGAGGTAGGCGAGCCAGACGAGGACGAGCCGCGACGGCGACGGGACATGGGGAAGCGCGCTGGGTCGAGGGGAGGGAGCGGCCCGGCGTAGCCGCGCGCCACCGCCCCAGCGGGCAGCGCAGGCGCGACAGCGAGAGAAGGGGCAGGAGCGGACACGGGCCGAGGCAAGATCGATACAGGCGGGGCAGGGATGGGGCCAGGCGCGCCCATCGCAAGGTGTACCCTTGGAATTCGCCGGGTGACTAGCTCAGGGTTTCCGCCATGTGGATCGAGCTACGTGTGCGGGCACAGAGGGTTCTACCCCGGCCACAATGGGACTGGCTAGACCGGCACGGTCTGGAACCCAACGAGGGAAGTGGCTCGTTCTCAGGCCACGAGCTTTCCTACCCGATCCATGATCCCCACCCTTGGCGATGCGGCCCCCCGACGCGGCAACGTGTTCTCGCGTGGCTTCGGTCGCTTCGTGCTGTTCGCGTGCGGCCGGTGGCGCATCGTGGGCGAGCTGCCCAACGAACCGCGTTTCCTGCTGGTGGTCGCGCCGCACACGTCCAACTGGGACGGCCTGATCGGCCTAGCCTCGGCGGTCGCCATCGGGCTACGCGTACGCTTCCTCGCGAAGCACACCCTATTCCGCGGGCCGCTCGGCTGGCTCCTACGGCTGCTCGAAGGGATCCCGGTCAAGCGCGGCCGCAGTGGGCACCTCGTCGAGGACGTCGTGGACCTGTTCGAGCGGGAGGAGTTTGTGCTGGCCGTGACGCCCGAGGGCACCCGTAAGCAGGTCGACCGCTGGCGGACGGGCTTCTACCACATCGCCCACCGCGCGCAGGTGCCGCTCTTCATGATCGCCCTCGACTACCCCACGCGCGAGGTGCGGCTGGGACCGCTCGTCCGCACCAACGGCGACATGAACGGGCAAATCGATTTCATGCGCGATCACTTCGCTACCATCGACGGCAAAAACCCCGAATATGCCTGAGGCTGAAGCACAGCAAGATGCTAGTACCTGGAGCGTCTGACCCGCTCGGCGTCCCATCAGGTGTCGCGCATCGCACACGGCATGGTGGGGACATAGCCCTCTGGGGCAACCGCGCCACAGCTTGGGCGCCAATGCTGGCGAAGCGGCTCAACCCTGAACTACAGACGTACTGAACCACAGACCCCCTATCCTCACGAGCATGCACGCTGCCCCTGCCCTGTCTTCCCAGAGCGATACCGCCCCGAGCGATACCACGAACCGTGCCGAGCGCTACGCGGAGGTCGCCGCCCGCATCGATGCATTGCTCGACGGCGAGACGGACTGGACCGCCGCAATGGCGACCGTCGCCTGCGAACTGCACCACGCCTTCGACCACTACCACTGGACGGGCTTCTACCGCGCCGTGTCAGACGCCCTGCTGATCATCGGCCCCTACCAGGGCGGCCACGGCTGCCTGCGCATCCCGTTCGACCGGGGCGTCTGCGGCGCAGCGGCGCGCACCCGGATGACACAGCTTGTCCCCGACGTGGAGGCGTTCCCCGGGCACATCGCCTGCGCGGCGTCCACGCGCTCCGAGGTCGTCGTGCCCGTGCTCACGCCCGACGGGCGGCTCCTCGCCGTGCTCGACGTGGACTCGGACGACGCCGACGCGTTCACAGCCGCCGAGGACCAGGCGGCGCTCGAAGCGCTCTGCGCCCGCCTCGGCGCCCAGTTTGCCGACACGATGCAGCGGTAAGGAATCCCCGCCTGGTTGGTCGGGGGCTGGCAAACGCCTACTTTGGGGCACCACCAGCCTCACCAACCCTACACTCTCATGGGCGGTCTGCTCTTCTGGATCCTCGTCGGCATCGTCGCAGGCTTCATCGCCGAAAAGGTGATGAAGCGCTCGATGGGCCTCGCCGGCAACCTCGTCGTGGGCCTCGTCGGCGCGCTCCTCGGCGGCTTCGTGTTCGATCTGATCGGCCTCGGCGACGACGGCGGGCTGATCTACAGCATTCTCGTCGCCAGCGTCGGCGCGATCCTGCTGCTCTTCATCGTCAACAAGGTGCGTGGCTGAGCGGTGCCGCGTCGCAGCGGTCAGGAGCCGTAGACCTTCGCCGGGTCAAACAACAGCGCCCCGTGCTCGACGAGGCCATCGTCGGTGGCCTCCCGGTAGAAGCACGTGCGGCGGCCCGTGTGGCACGCCGCGCCACCGATCTGCTCGATCTTGAACAGGATCGCATCGCCGTCGCAGTCGATGTGCGCGCTCACAACGCGCTGCGTGTTGCCGGACGACTCGCCCTTGCGCCACACCTTCTGGCGGGAGCGGCTCCAGTAGACCATCGTGCCGGTCTCCAGCGTCTCACGCAGAGTGTCGGCGTTCATGTAGGCGAGCATGAGCACATCGCCAGTGGCATGGTCTTGCGCGATGGCCGTTACGAGGCCGTCGGCGTTGTATTTCGCAGCGTCGAGGACGGGTTGCGGGTTGGCAAGGGTGAGCGGCGTGTAGTCGGACACGGTTGGCTGGGGGCAGAACGAACAAAGCAGGAGCGCAAATCGCGCAGAAGCCCGGCAGGTTTCGACAGGGCCAGGACCGCGCGGAAAAATCGCACCCGCGAGAGGGCACCGATGAGGGCGAGCGAAATCCGTTGACCGAGGCTCAGCCGGTCGGCTTGCTCCTACGCACGACACACGCTCACGGTGTGCTCGCACCACGCCTCATCGCGGCCGTCGTGGAACTGGCGTAGTGAGGGGCCGACGGAGAAACAGGCGGCCCTACATTATCCCCTCCAGGGTTCCCAAGCACGAGCCTACCTGCGTTGACGATGTATGGTGAAGAACGAAACGATCCTACCCTGGCGTCCAGCGTGGTGCCATGAAGCGTCCTGACGGAATCGAAGCGCTCCGCCTCGTCGAATGGGAGGGGGGTGTCAGTGGGGCCTATCCGTCCCTCGGGTTCAAAGCGGTGGCCGACGCGGAACTGGGCAACGGCGACGCCTATGGCCTGTACTGGCCCTACGGCCGCGAAGACGCGGATCCGGTGGTGTGCGACCTGCTGCACGACGAATGGCGCTTGGAACTCGCCTTCTCCAGCGTGTCGGTGTTCCGCCGCTATCTCGACCGGAACGGCGGTGAACGGGGCGACCTCGAAGTCGAGGACCGGGCGTTGGCCTCCGCCCGTTTCCTCGCCGTCAAACGACTACTTCGCGACCAGCCACTGGAAGCCGCCGCGCAGCTCGCAGCCTTGTGCGATCACTTCCCAGAGGCGGCAGCCTATTGGTATGCGCTGGCGGGTCAGCGCCGACGCCTCGGCGATGCCGAAGGCTGCACGCGCGCTGCGATCCGGGCGTTCGCGTCCAATTGGGCCTTTGGAATGCCGCGGCAGGGCACGCTCCGGCTGCTTCGGAACGCAGCCCAGCGCGGCCTAAGCCCGGAGGACCCCCTCGTCCGGTATAGCGCAGAGCTAGCCTTGGACTTCGGAGGCAGAAAACGGAACGACGTCTACGACGTGCTACAGACGTGCATCGAGGGCTACCTGGACACAGACGACGTGTTGCTGGGGCTGCTGCTGAACCAGAACTATGGGTACAGGATGGCGATGGAAACGCGGTCGTTTCAGGAACGCTACGGCTTCGAACGGGTCCGCTGGCTTGAGCAGCACAGCAAACGCTGCAGCATCCACCTCGGCGATACACGCCGCACCATCGCGTGAACGGGCACGTCGAGGGCGAGCGCAACCATGACGCGCAACCGGGGGGTGTATGCTGGGCTGCCGCTAGCCACTCGCGCCGCTCTTGCTCCATGCTCCGACTCGGTCTCGTCCTCTTCGTTGTGATCCTCACGTCGCTTCGCGTGACCGCGCAGTCCGGCACCGACTACACTGAGGTCGTGCAGGGCATACCGTTCGTGATGAAGGCCATCCCGGCAGGGAGTTTCCAGCAGGGCTGCGGCGAGGCCGACGAGCCCTGCGCCGACGCCGAGTGGGTCGACAAGGACGCGGGCGTTCGGCAGCGCACCGTGCCCGTCGCCGCGTTCTACCTCGCCGAGACCGAGACGACGTGGGCGCTCTACCAACGCTGCATCGACGCCGGAGCATGTCTGGACAACGCCGAAGACGGCGGCGACAACGGGTGGGGAAAGGGGCAGCGCCCCGTGATCGAGGTGAGCTGGGACGACATAGCGACGGCGTTCCTCCCGTGGCTCAATCGCGAGACGGGCCGCAGCTACCGCCTGCCCACCGAGGCTGAGTGGGCCTACGCCGCGCGCGCGGGCACCACCACCCGCTATGCCTGGGGCGACGAGGCCGACTGCGCGAAGGCGCGCTTCGGCTTCATGTCGGGCGAGTGCGGGCGTCCAACGTCCACGGTGCCGGTCAAGAGCTACCCACCCAACGCATTCGGGCTCTACGACATGCACGGCAACGTGTGGGAGTACGTCGCCGCCTGCTGGCAGCCCGGCTACCCTGCCCTCACCCAAGGCGCGCAGCTCACGCCGCCGGATAATCCGTTCGAGGACAAGGCATGCCGCGAGTACGTCCTGCGCGGCGGTTCCTGGCTCAACGCGCCGCACAACGTCCGCACCGCCGCGCGGTTCTACCACGACCGCACCTACCGCGAGAGCGGCGACGGCTTCCGCCTCGCCCACGACCTCGACTGATCCTATGACTAGCCTTTCTCTCGTTCGCTGCGCGCTCGCCGTCCTTGTGCTCCTCCTCGGTGCCTGCGCCTCGACGAAGCCCCCTGAACCGACCGCCTTGGGTCCCATCTCGACGTGCGACGCCTACCCAGCCGAGACTATCGAGCGAGACGGCCTGACGATCACCGTCGCGCGGCAGCACTGCATCGAGGCGTCCGCGCCTGACGCCGATGGGCTCTACGAATACTACTACGACTACGACCGCTACGACCTGACCGCGGGCGACGACGTGCTGACGGCCCGCACCTATCGAGATAGTGACTCCGGGCATCTGCTGAGCCTGGTCCACAAGGGCACCCGGCGCACGCTGGAGCCCACCGACCTCACCACGCCCCTGGCTGCCGAGGCACTCGCCCGACTCCGCGCTCTAGGCAAGACCCACCTCCAGTGGTTCAACGGGCGTAAGTACGCCCCTCTCAAGACCACGCCGTGAGCCTCATTCGCGCCGACCGAGGTGGTTGGTGTGACTCGGTCTCTGGGGCGAGGCAACCTCGTGGAGCGACGCGGCGTCACAGCGGAAATCATCTCTCCTGCTGCCATGCTGCCCGTCTTCCTTCCGCTCCTCCTCACCCTCGTTGTGAGCCCTGTCGAGGGCGGACCTGAGGCCTACCTGCTTCCCGCCAGCCCCATGACCCTCTACGAGTTCGACGCGCCCGACGAGGCGGCCTGGCAGGTCGTCAACGACGGCGTGATGGGCGGGCTCTCCCAGGGCTACGTCGCCGTGGAGGAGGGCGTGCTCCGCTTCCACGGGACCCTCGTCACGCAGGGCGGCGGCTTCACATCGATCCGCACCCGCCGCCTCGTCGACCTGAGCGCCTACGACGGCGTCGAGCTGCGCGTGCGCGGCAGCGGCCGGACCTTCGAGGTGGAGGTCGACGACGGCACGCAGCGCGGGTGGCGGCGCGTGTCGCGGCGCGCCTCCTTCGAGACGAGCGCGGAGTGGACCTGGGTGCAGATCCCGTTCAGCACGCTCCGCACGACTGTCTTCGGCCAGGCCGTGACCGCCCCCGAGACGGACCTGACGCAGGTGCAAGCCTTTGGCCTCTATATCCTCGACGGCATCGACGGGGACTTCGAGCTGGAAGTCGACGCCGTGCGGGCCTACCACGACGCAGACGACGGATAAGCCGGACGCGGACGCTGGCAGAGAGGAGGACTGCGCCTGCACCAAGCGTGTCCCGCTGCTATTGTACGGGGCAACCCCAGCTAGGGCGTGTGGACAATCAGGGGGGCAGGCGGTCACGAGACCCCGTTTGCGGGCTCGCAAGGCGTGTAGCAGTGCGATTCCGTAGAATCGGACGACGAACACAACGCCGCGAGCGCCGAATGGGGGCCGTGAGCACCGATCAGATCGAATGTCATGCCCTAGCTCGCCCCGTCATGGAAACCATTCTGGGCGCCGGCGGCCTCTTCGCCCGCCCCCTGTTCGACCACGATGACCCACGGACGCTGGTCGCGATGCACCGACTCCTAGTGCTGCGACACAGCAAGGCTGTCGGGTTCGGGCGCGCCTGCACCGCCCGCGGCTGTGTTGGCCTCGCTCGCCATAGCCCCGCTATGACTCCACCCCATCGCGGTGGGGTCGGCCCAGCCGCCTCGCCGCGCACGTCGCCGTCATCGACCCGACCTGCTCCTTGTGTCGCAGCACTAGAGCCGTGCTGTGACCGACTTGCGCTTGAGCGCGGAGAGCCAGCGGGTGATGTCAATCTCCTTCGGGCAGGCCTGCACGCAGTTGAAGATCGTGTAGCACTTCCAGAGGCCGTCCTTCGAGTCGACGACCTTGAGGCGCTCTTCGCTCTCGGTGTCGCGGCTGTCGAAGACGTAGCGGAACGCCTTGAGCATGGCCGCGGGGCCGAGGTAGTCCGGGTCGGCCCAGGTGCTCGGGCACGAGTGGGTGCACGCGCCGCACATGATGCACTTGGTGGCGTCCTCGATGATCGCGTGCTGCTGCTGGCTCTGGAACCGCTCCTTCTCCGGGGCGGGCGTGCTGTTGATGAGCCACGGCATGATGGCGCGGTACTTCGCGAAGAACTTGCTCTGGTCGATCACGAGGTCCTTCACGACCGGCGCAGCCGGGAGTGGGGCGAACGTGACCGTGCCGCCGTCCTTCGTGCCGAGGTCGTGGAGGAGGATCGAGCAGGCGAGCTTGTTCTCGCCGTTGATCTTCATCGCGTCGGAGCCGCAGATGCCGTGCGCGCAACTCTTGCGGAAGGCGAGCGAGCCGTCGAGGTGCCACTTGATGTAGTGCAGCAGGTCGAGGGCGCGGTCCATCGGGTCGGTCGGGACCTGGAAGGACTCCCAGCGCGGCTTCTCGTCGACGTCGGGGTTGAAGCGCTGCACCTTGACCGTGACGGTCATCGTGGGCGCGCCCGCCGGGGCGGCCTTCGGCTTGCCGTTGGCGCTGCCGTTCGCAGCGGCGCTCGGTGCAGCAGGGGTGGGAGCAGGCGCGGTCGTCGTTGCCATGTGTTTGCAGGTGGGGGTAGCCAGGGGGTGCGCCCGCACAAACGTTCACACGTTCACACGTTCACACCTGCATACGTCCTAGTACTTGCGCTCCTTCGGTTGGAAGCGGGTGATGGTGACGGGCTTCTCGCCCATGTCGATGGTGCCGTTGCCGTCGCTGAAGAAGAGCGTGTGGCGGAGCCATTTGTCGTCGTTGCGCTTCGGGAAGTCCTCGCGCAGGTGTGCGCCGCGGCTCTCCGTGCGGTGGCGGGCGCTCCCGGCGATGGCCTCGGCGTAGTCCACCATGAAGCCGATCTCGACGGCGTCCATGAGGTCGGTGTTGAAGCGGGTGCCCTTGTCCTGCACGACCACGTTGCGGGCGCGCTGACGAAGCGTGCCGAGGTCGCTCATCGCCTCGGAGAGCGTGTCCTCGTTGCGGAAGACCGAGACGTTCTTCATCATCGTCTCCTGGAGGTCGGTCCGCACGGCGACGGTCGGCTCACCCTTGTCGCGGCTGAGCAGTTCGTCGAGCAGCTCGCGGGTGCGCTTCTCGGGGTTGTCCACCATCGGGTGGAGCGTCTTGCCCTCGTTGATCGCGCGGGCCATCGCCATGCCGGTGCGGCGGCCGATCACCACGAGGTCCAGGAGCGAGTTGGTGCCGAGGCGGTTGGCGCCGTGGACGCTCACGCAGCCGCACTCGCCGCAGGCGTAGAAGCCGTCCACGAAGTCGTCGGGGTTGGTGTTGTCCACGCCACGCACGACCTGGCCGTCTACGTTGGTCGGGATGCCGCCCATGGCGTAGTGGCACGTCGGGGCCACCGGGATGGGCTGCTGCACGGGGTCGATGCCGAGGTAGACGCGCGAGAACGTCGAGATCTCGGGGAGCTTGTGCTCCAGCACGTCCTTACCGACGTGCGTCATGTCGAGCACGACGTGGTCGCGGCCCTTGATGCCGCGGCCTTCGCGGATCTCCTTGTAGATGCACTGCGACACCATGTCGCGCGGCGCGAGGTCCTTCACCGTGGGGGCATAGCGTTCCATGAAGCGCTCGCCCTCCGAGTTGCGGAGGATGCCGCCCTCGCCGCGGGCGCCCTCGGTGATGAGGATGCCGAGGCGGTAGAGGCCCGTCGGGTGGAACTGCACGAACTCCATGTCCTGGAGCGGGATGCCCGCGCGCAGCACCATCGAGAAACCGTCGCCGGTGCCCGCGTGGGCGTTGGAGGTCGTCTTGAAGGCGCGGCCGTAGCCGCCCGTGGCGAAGCAGGTGATCTTCGAGTGGAAGGTGTGCACCTCGCCCGTGAGGATCTCGTAGGCCACGCAGCCCACCACGGCGTCGTCCTCGTTGGTGACGAGGTCGAGCACCTGGAATTCGTCGTAGAAGTTGACGTTTTGCTTCACGCACTGCTCGTAGAGCGTGTGCAGGATCATGTGGCCGGTGCGGTCGGCGGCGTAGCACGCGCGACGGACCGGGGCTTCGCCGAAGTTGCGCGTGTGCCCACCGAAGCGGCGCTGGGCGATCTTGCCCTCCTTCGTGCGCGAGAACGGCACGCCGTAGTGCTCCAGCTCGATGATCGTGCGCGGGGCGTCCTGGCAGAGGATCTCGATGGCGTCTTGGTCGCCGAGGTAGTCGGAGCCCTTCGTCGTGTCGAAGGCGTGCCAGAGCCAGTGGTCCTCTTCCTCGTTGCCGAGCGAGGCCCCGATGCCGCCCTGGGCCG
>JBCCLD010000033.1:0-19783 GCA_039027055.1 Bacteroidota bacterium | reverse complement strand
ACGTTCGCGAACGCGTCGTTCGGGAGCCTGGGGAGCCCGGTGATCGCGCGGGTGCAGGGGGACGCGTCGTTCTCGGGGACGTCGACGGGCTACGGGATATTGATCGTGGAGGGCGACTTGCAGGTGCGCGGCACGTTTGACTGGCACGGGCTGCTGGTGATCGAGGGGGAGGACGAGCTGAAGGTGGACCTGGGGGGCGAGGCGACGATCTACGGGGCGGTGTACGTGGACCACGAGAGCACGCAGGCACCTCAGTGCGTGAGCGAAGCCGAGCAGCAGCGTCAAGCGAGCGAGGCCGTCGCCCCGCTGGCCAGCTTCCCCAGCCGCTCGGGCCAGGGCACGCAGACGCGCACCATCGCGTGGCCCGGGCATCCATCGGTTGCGGTGCGGACCCAACTCTCGAAGAGCGGCGGGCGGTACCGCCAGGCGAAGGTGGGAGGCACCACGCTCCAGGGGGCCGCGCAAGACGCCACCGTTGGCGGCGTGGGTACGGGCGCCGCGGACATCAACAACCCCGACTACACGGGGCCGCGCGACCTCCAACTGCTGAGCTTCCACCCAGGGCTCGCCGACAACTGGACCCAGTCCGACGTCCGCCTCACCTTCGACGCGGCGATGACACAGCCCTTCTACCTGCACCTCTTCGACCTAGACCAGGTGCCGATCACGATCAAAGCCTATGACGAAGACGGGGACCGCGTCTCGACGGCCTCGTGGAGCCTCTCCAACTCGATGGACGTGCTGCTCACCAACGGGCAGGCCGACAACGTCGTCTACCAGTGGAACGGAGCCAACGGTGAGATCCGTCCCTCGCGGTATGGGGACACGGAGATGATTGCGGGGCAGTTGCTCGTGAGCAACTTCGCCGATGTGCGCGAGATCCGGGTGGAGATGCGCAACGACACCCGGAACCGGGGTGAACTGGTCTACATCGGGCTCTCCACGCAGCCGTTCGCGGATCCGAACGTACTAGTCTGCGCTCCTGCTTCAGGCGGAAGTACGGCAGGCACATCCACGCACGTTGCCCTCGGCGGTACCCAGACGCCAACCCACGCAGGCTGGGCCATCGATGACGATACGGCCATGCTGATGTACTATGCCACCGAGAACGGCCAGGTGACCCGTGGCGAAGAAGGCCTACTTGCAGGCCTCGAAGAGCTTGACTACAAGAATCGACCTGTCGATGCCGAGGCGATGACCTTCGCCGACGACGGCACGCTCTATTTCGTCAACGACGGGCTTACCCACAGCAGCGGCAACGCTGTTGAGGCCACGGCGCTCTACCGGATCCCCCCGTCTCAACTGGACGGCAACCCGAACACGCCGGTTCAGGTGGAGCGGATTGGCTCGACGCGGCAGTCTGGTAGCAACGACCGCGTGACGGGCCTCCTCTTCCACGAGGGTCAACTCTACGGCATCTCGCGCAAGTCGCAGCGAATCTATCGCCTAAGCCTCTCGACGGGCGAGGCCACGACGGTGCGCACCTTCAGTCCTGGCGGGCGCGAGTGGGCGGCGCTGACACGTGGAGCCGATGGCGAAGTCTACGCCCTCCGCAAGCAGAAGAACGATGACACCGAGCTGTGGCGCTTCGACAACTTCCCGTCCAGCAGCGGTGTGACTCGCGTTGGGACGCTGAACAATGTGGACGCCTCCGATGCCATGTCGGGCCACCCGGACGGCTATCTCTACGTCATCGAGGGAAGCGTGTGGGGGGGGGACAACATCTTCCGGGTCGATCCGAGCGATGCCTCGTACACCTCGCAGTTGTCGAGCCACAATGACACGCAGGCGTTCGCGTTCTACTACCGCGGCGAGGCGCAGGCCATCGGGGCCGATGTCGTGGCTCCGCTGCACCTGATCCCTAACTCAGGCGGTGCGATGAGCACCACCGGTAGCGCCGCCTGGCTCGACCAGCCGGGCGTCACCGTCTCGGCCTCCACGACCAGCAAAGGCGGTCGCCACGATGGCAAGCACATCCTGGAGGGCAGCTCGCTCGCCACGCTCGCGGCCCAGGCCGACCGCAACGACCAACTGCTCGGCGTCGCGATCAACAACCCGGCCTATACGGGCCCGGCCAACCTGAGCACGTTCAACCTACGCCCCGGTGCCTCCAGCGGCGGCGTCGATGCCGAGGTGCGCTTCCGCTTCGACCGCGCGTTCTCGGAGGCGTTCTTCTTCCACGTGATCGACCTCGACAAGGTGCCGATGACCATCGAAGCCTTCGATGCCCAAGGGCGCACGCTCTCGACGGCCGGGTGGACCATGAGCACGCCCGTCGACCTGATCCTGGAGAACGGGAGAGCGGAAGACGCGACCTACACCTGGACCGCCGCCTCGGGCCAGCTCCGCAGCAGCGACAGCCAGGACAATGAGACCATCGCGGCGCAGTTCCGTGTGGACAACTATGCCGACGTGCGCGAAATCAGAGCCCGGTGGACGCTCCCCAGCAACCGCGACGACGGCAACCACTTCGCGCTCTCGTCCGTCTCGCTCTACGAGCAGCGGGCTGCACCCGCGCTCGAACTGGCGATCCAGGGCGACACCGAGATCTACTACTCGACGGAGGCACTCGGCCAGCTGGCTACGTTGCTGACGTCGGTCGAGTCGGCCTCCACGATCGTCGAGTACGACCAGTTCGGGATGGACCTCCGCGCGGTCTTCGAGACCACGCAGGGCCAGGGCTCTGTCGCTGGAGCGCCCAAGCCCCGCCAGGAGGATGAGAACCGCGTCCTCGTCTGCATGAACGGCGTCGAGCGCAAGGTGTCGCCCGTGGCGCTGGACGTGCACCTCGCCCGCGGAGCTACCGAAGGGGCCTGCCCGCGCTCCGTCGGCACGAGCGGGGTGCCCGCTGACCCGCGCGCGCTCGTGGACATTTGCCTCGACAGCCGCACCAAGCAGGTGCGCGCAGGAGACCTCGACTTCTGGCTGCGCCAGGGCGCCCGCCAGGGTGCCTGCTCGGCGAAACCCCCGCAGGGCCAGGCCACCCCCAGCCGCCCGGTCGACGACGACCGCGACGACGACGACCGGGACGACGACGACCGCGACGACGACGACCGCGACGACGATGATCGCGACGACGATGATCGCGATGATGACGACGACTGAGTTGCCATCCCGTTGACCTAGCGAGGGTGCGCTTCACACGAGGCGCGCCCTCGCTGCGTTGGAGGCCCGACGTTGCAGGCGCAGCGCACGGCCGTAGGAGCGCTCCGCTTCCCCTGGTCAGGCGTCGAATACGTCGAGCCCCGGGTACATGACGCTACCCACTCTCCAAGCCAAACGGAGGCTTACCGCAGAAGCAGAGGCCCTGGTGCGCTTCTTGAACCATCGCTCCAAAAGCGCTACACACGGCCTATTCCGGCCCTTTTCTACACCCTCATGAACAAAGTCGCCCTCCTCGCCGTCGCCGCCGCTGGCGTCTTCTACGCCTCCACCACCGTCTCCGGCCTCCGCGCCGACACCGACCTCAAGGCCGACTCTAAGCTCGCCGAGCTCGAAGTCCTCGCCCAGCGCACCGCCACCACTGGCCTCGAACTCGCCTCCAGCCAGGTCCAGCGCGACTTCGACAACTGGCGCGACTTCCTCGACCCCGGCACCGTCGTGCAGGCCACGGGCGGCACCTTCAAGGCGACGGCGTCGGGTGCACCCGCGGGCCCCGTCGTGGTCGCCGCCTCCGGCACGGTCGACACGACCTCGTTCGACGTCTACCGCATGCTCGCGCGCCTCGCCGAGACCCCGGCCGCGGTGTCGATCACGTCGGACTCGACCATCGCCGCGCTCAGCGGCGGTAGCTGGGTGATCTCGGGGCGCGATACGCCGTCGTTCTCGCAGAAGCTGCGCGAGGAGGGCTACGGGCTCGCCGGTACGAGGGTACCTGCCGTGTGGACCTCAACGGACCAAGCGGAGGGTGCCGTGCGGGACGCGCTGACGCTACTGACGCGGGAGCAGGTGCGCGGCGAGACGGACCGCGCCGACGTGACGCGTGCGGGCTCGGCGGCGGTGCTGCAGGCGCTGGCCTCGGAGGCGAAGCGGAATGTGACGGACGCGTACGCGGGCGACCAGTCGTTCAGCGGGCAGTCGTTCGGGAGCCTGGGCAACCCGGTGGTCGTGCAGGTGAGCGGCGATGCGACGTTCACGGGCGAGACGGTGGGCTACGGAGCGCTGCTCGTCGAGGGCGACCTCGTGGCGTCGGGCGACTTCGAGTGGCACGGCCTCGTCGTGGCCGAGGGCGTCGGCGCGCTCGACGTGACGCTGACCAGCGAGGCGACGGTGTACGGCGCGCTCTACATCGACCACGACCGGGGCGGGACGACGGTGGCGCCCTCAGGGGGCGGGGTGCCCACCACCAACACACCCCTGCGCTCGGGGTGGGCGGTTGATGACCTCACGGCCACCCTCATGTACTACACCATCGAGGACGGGCAGGTGACGCGCACCGACGAGGGGGCCCTCGTCGGCGTAGAGGAGCGGGATGGGCGAAACAGGCCGGTAGACGTCGAAGCGATGGCGTTTGATGAAGACGGCACGCTCTACTTCGTCAACGACGGCGAAGTCCACACGAGTGGCGTCGACTCCGAGAAGACCGCGCTCTATCGGATCTCGCCTGACCAACTGGACGGTGACCCGAGCACGCCTGTCCGTGTAGAGCGCATCGGGGCGACGGGGCAACCTGGGCGGGACGAGCGCGTCACGGGCCTCATCTTCCACGAGGGGTCGCTCTATGGTATCGCGCGCGACTCGCAGGAAATCTACCGCGTGAGCATGTCAACCGGCGAGGCTGTTTCTGTGGGGCAGTTCTCGTCAGCCCCCAGCGGACGCTCGTGGGTGGGGCTGACCCGGGCCACGGACGGCAAGGTCTACGTCCTGCGAAAGCAGCAAGACCGGCAAGGCGCGGACACCGAGCTATGGCGGTTCACCAACTTCCCCGCGAGCGGCACGGTCTCGAAGGTGGCTACGCTCAACGGCGTCCCCGCCTCCGACGCCATATCGGCGCACCCCGACGGCTCGCTCTACGTGCTGGAGGGCAGCGTCTGGAAGGGCAACCGGGTTCTTCGCGTCGATCCGAGCGATGGCTCGTTCACGACGCAGCCCATGAACCACAAAAACACGCAGGCATTCGCGTTCTACTACCGCGGTGAGGAGATCGCCATGGGCGTCATGAGCCCGAGCGCGACGGCAGCCCCTGCAGCGGCCTCTGCGGCAGCCCCAGCCGTGAGTGGACCGCCGGCTGGCGCGCCCAGCACCGGCGACGTGGCTCCGCTTCACCGCATCCCGTCCGGCAACGGACGTATGAACACGTCCGGCACCGTCGCCTGGCCGGGTCACCCCTCGATCTCGGTGAGCGCCTCGACCACCAGCCGGGGAGGGCGTCACGACGGCCAGCAGATCCTCGGCGGTAGCACGCTGTCCGCCCTCGCCCGGTCCGCCGACCGCGACAATGTGCTGCTCGGGTCTACGGACATCAACAACCCGGCCTACACCGGCCCGGCCAGCCTGAGCACGTTCAACCTGCGTCCGGGGGCCTCCTCCGGCGGCGTGGACGCCCAGGTGCGCTTCCGCTTCGACCGCGCCTTCGCCACCCCGTTCTTCTTCCACGTGATCGATGTCGACAAGGTGCCGGTCCGCATCGAGGCGTTCGACGCCAGCGGCAACGCGGTCTCGACAGCCGGATGGACGATGTCGGACCCGGTCGATCTCATCCTCGAAAACGGCCGCGCTGAGACGGCGACCTACGTGTGGCGCGCTGGGGCGGGCGAGCTGCGGAGCAGCGACACGCGCGACAACGAGACCATCGCGGCGCAATTCCTCGTGGACAACTACGCCGCCGTGCGCGAAATCCGCGTGTCCTGGAGCTTGCCCGGCGGCAAGGACGATGGTAACCACTTCAGCGTGTCAACGGCGTCGCTCTACACGGCGATGGGACCAGGCCCCGGTGCCTCCTCTGCAGCGCCGCCGCCGTCCGGGGGGCCAGCCCTTCCGTCGCCAGGGGGGGGAGCAGCAGGGAGCGAGCCGCCGCGCCGTACCGGCGGGGAGCCGCTGCGCTACACCCAGCGTGACAACGCCGCCGTCTACTACTCCACCGAGGCTCTCGGCCAACTCGCCGCTCTCCTCCCCGGCGTCCGCGAAGGCGCCTGGGTCGTCGAGTACGACGCCTTCGGCATGGACGTGCGTGCCCTCTTCGAGGACAGCGCAGGCGACCAGCAAGCCGGACGCCCGGCACCGCGCCGCGAGGACGCCAGCCGCGTGCTCGTCTGCATCGACGGCCGCGAGCGCACGGTGTCGCCGGTGGGCCTGGAGTTGTATCTCGCTCAGGGGGCGACCGAGGGGGCGTGCCCGCGTCCGACGGGTAGCCCCGCGACGGGTAGCCCTACGGGTGCCCCCGCGACGGGCGGAGCCGAGCCGGTGGATCCAAGAGCCATGATCTCGATCTGCCACAACGGGCAGACGAAGCAGGTGCGGGCGGGCGACCTGGAATTCTGGCTGGGCCGCGGTGCGCGCGAGGGCGGCTGCTCCGCACCACAGCCGACCACACGCCCCTTCATGGACACCAACGGCGACGACGACGACCGGGACGACGACGACCAGGACGACGACGACCGGGACGACGACGACCGGGACGACGACTGAGCCTGCGGTGGTGGACCCAGCGAGGGCGCGCTTCTGGCGAGGTACGCCCTCGCTCGTGTGGGGACTTCTTGCCCGTAGGAGGAAAAAGGAGGCACAGATTCGTAGGGAAATAAATACCTATTTTTTATCAGCATTTGGGTATGCGGCTCTATCTCGAAACGTAAAGCTGCCATTCCGCCGGAAAGGGTGTCGTCGCGGTGAAGCGATCGCGCAATGGTGCACTTCTTGAGTACCTGCAGCATGGGGCCCCGGCCCTTGCCTCACATTTCGATTCTTCCCATCCCGTCCCTATGAACAAGGTCGCCCTTCTCGCCGTGGCCGCCGCTGGCGTGCTCTACGCCGCCAACGCGGTCAGTGGCCTCCGCGCCGACACCGATCTCAAGGCCGACTCCAAGCTCACCGAGCTCGAAGTCCTCGCCCAGCGCACGGCCAACACCGGCCTCGAACTCGCCGCCAGCCAAGTCCACCGCGACTTCGACAACTGGCGTGATCTGCTCGCGCCCACCACGCCAGTATCGACCACAGGCGGGACGTTCAAGGCGGTCGCCTCGGGGGCCCCCGCCGGCCCCATCGTGGTGGCGGCCTCGGGGACGGTGGATACGACCTCGTTCGATGTCTACCAGATGCTCGCGCGCCTGGCCGAAGCCCCGGCTGCGGTCTCGATCACGTCGGACTCGACCATTGCCGCGCTCAGCGGCGGCGGCTGGGTGATCTCGGGGCGCGACACGCCGTCGTTCTCGCAACCCAACCGCGAGGAGGGCTACGGTCTAGCTGGAACGCAAGAGCCCGGCATGTGGACGTCCAGCGACCAGGCATCGGTCGCGGTCACGAACGAGCTCGGCCTCACGACCGCCGACCAACTGCGCGGCCTCCAGGGCCGCGCCGACGTGACCCGCAGCGGCAGCGACGCCGAACTGCGCGCCCTCGCAGGCGAGCTCAAGCGTACCCTGACCGACGCCTACCCGGGCGACCAGACGTTCAACGGCACCGCCTTCGGCAGCCTCGGCAACCCGGTCGTGGTCGGCGTGGCAGGCGACGCCACCTTCTCAGGCACCTCCGTGGGCTACGGTGCGCTCATCGTCGAGGGCGACCTCGTCGTATCGGGTGACTTTGAGTGGCACGGCCTCGTCATCGCCGAGAGCGTCGGGGCGATGGAGGTGACGCTGGAAGACAACGCCACGATCTACGGCGCGCTCTACGTCGACCACGGGAGCGGGCGGCGGGCCGTGGCGTCGAGCGGCAAGCCCAGTATTAGAATTGGCGGCACAACCACCGGCACGCACGCGGGCTGGTCGGTCGAAGACCGCCACGGGACCCTCCAGTACTACACGGTCAACGAGGGCACGGTGACCCGCACCCAGGAAGGCCAACTCCTGCAGGTCGAGGAGACCCAGCGCGGCGACGCCACCGACGTGGAGGCGATGACGTTCGCCGACGACGGGACGTTCTACTTCATCAACGACGGCGACAACCACCCGGACGGCTCGGACCAGAAGTCGGGCCTCTACCGCGTGCCGCCCGGTGAGTTCGACGGCGACCCCAGCACGCCAGTCCGCGCCGAGCGCCTCGGGAGCACGGGCGTCATGGGAAACAACAACGATGTGATGGGCCTCCTCTTCCACGAGGGCACGCTCTACGGCCTCACGCTCAAGTCCGGGCGCATTCTCAGCCTGGACACCGCGACGGGTGTCGGGACCGACGTGCGCACGTTCGACACGCAGGGCCAACGTCGCAACTGGAGCGGCCTGACGCGCTCCTCCGACGGCAACATCTACACGCTATCAAACCCCGACACCGATGGCGCGACCAGCGGCTCGGGGGACGCTGAAGTGTGGCGGTTCGACGACTTCCCGCTGGGCGACCCAACGAAGGTGGCGACGCTGACGGGCGTGAAGTACTCCGAGGCGATCTCGGCACACCCGGACGGCTTCCTCTACGTGATCGAAGGCGGCGCGACGGGCGGTGCGAGCGTGGTCCGCGTCAACCCGAGCGACGGGTCGTTCACCAAGCAGGACATGAGCCATCGCGACGTGCAGTCCTTCGCGTTCTACTACGCGGGCGAGGCATCGGCAGGGGGCGGGGCCTCGGCTAGCGAGGTCGCGCCGCTGGGCACCATCCCGGAGAGCACCGGCATGGGCGTCTACACGCACACCATCCCCTGGCCGGACCACCCCACGATCAACCTCCGCGTCGAACTCAGCGAGCAGCGGGGGACCTACACCGACGACATACGGATGGGGCGGGCGCTTCTGAAGGGCACCTCGCTCAAAGGGGCCGCGCAGGAAGCCGAACGCGGGGGCACCCACCTCCACATGCATGACATCAACAACCCCGCTTACAGCGGACCGGAGGACCTCCAGCTGCTCCGCGTGTCTCCCGGCATGGTCGCGACCAACAACGCCATGACGCGCGCCGACGTGCGCTTCACCTTCGACAAGGCCTTCGACGCGCCGTTCTACCTCCACGTGATGGACCTCGACTTCGACCCGCTCTTCATCGAGGCCTACGACGCCAACGGCAACCCCGTCTCGACGGCCTCGTGGAGCCTCTCGACCACGCTCGACCTGCTGCTCGAAAACGGCCACGCGGAGCGCACCGTCTACCGGTGGGACAGCGGCCAGGGCCGCCTCTGGCCGACCAACACGTCGGACGCAGAGACCGTCGCCGGCCAGCTCACGGTGGCCAACTACGCCGAGGTGCGTGAGATTCGGATTCGGTACGACAACACGACCAGCCCACTCCGCCCGCAGTCCGACATCATGCTCTTCGGTCTCTCCTCGGCCTTGCTCTACGGAGGAGGGGCGAGCGGGGGCGGCGGTACAGGGGAGACGAGCAGCACAGTCGGTGAGCCGCTCCGTTACACCCAGCGCGGCAATGCAGCGGTCTACTACTCCACCGAGGCCCTCGGCCAACTCGCTGCCGTCCTGCCGACGGTGCGCCAGACCGCCTGGGTCGTCGAGTACGACGCCTTCGGCATGGACGTGCGCGGCATCTTTGAGGAAGCCGCGTCTGGGAACGGAGCGACGCCTGTAGAGGAACCGGGTCGCGTGCAGCCGCGCCGGGAGGACGCCAACCGCATCCTGATCTGCATTGACGGGCGCGAGCGGAAGGTGTCGTCGGTGGGGCTGGAACTCTATTTCGCGCAAGGGGCTACCGCCGGGGCGTGCCCAGCGCCGACAGACGGCGAGGAGACCGAAGAACTCCCGGAGGACCCGCAAGCCCTGATCGAGATCTGCCACAGCGGCCAGACGAAGCAGATACGCGCGGGCGACCTCGACTTCTGGCTGCGACAGGGTGCTCAGCAGGGTGGGTGCGCCGAGCCGGCCAGCGGCGAGACGGGCAGCGGGGGCGACGCCTTCGTGACGGTCTGCATCGCGGACCGCTCGATTCGGATCCCAGCGCACTGGGTCCCCGACTACCTCGCCGGAGGGGCCGTTGAAGGCCCGTGCACCTACACGATTCCTATCGACGAGCGCTATTTGAATCGATAGGCCGACCGCGCGAGCCTACCGAGGAGGGCACATCCCATTGGGCGTGTGCCCTCCTCGCGTTTGCACCACCACGCGGGGCTGTCACGCAAGGCCGCGTCAGCGTGTCGTCGGAGACACGACCGCTGACACGACCGCGGCGATCTGGTTGTGCAGGCGGGCGTGCAGCGTCTCGTTGGCGGTCCGCTCGGTCCGCACCTCGATGAGCGCTGAGCGCCCCGACTCGCCGGCAGCGCGATAGGCGTCGACGAAGTCGCCCACCGTCTTCGGGGCATGGTAGACGATGCCGAAAAGGCGCGCGGCGTCGGCGAAGCTCAGTCCGTGCGGGGTGCCGAAGAACCGCTCGAACTCGGCCTCGGGGACGATACCCGCCTGGACGCCCTCGCGCGCAAGCGGGAGGAAGTGGAAGATGCCGCCGCCATCGTTGTTGACGGCCACGATCACGACAGGCGGTTGGTCTGGGTGGCGTAGCAGCGCTAGCGAGTTGAGGTCGTGCAGCAGCGCGAGGTCGCCGATGAGCAGCGTCGCCGGAGCCTCGCGCCCGCGTGCCACGCCCGCCGCCGTCGCCACGGTCCCGTCGATGCCGCTTGCGCCCCGGTTGGCGAAGACAGGGGCAGCGGGAGCACGCGGGTCGGCGAACGCGTCCACGTCGCGGATCGGCATGCTCGCCGCCAGCACGAGCGCGTGGTCCGAGGGACGATGCTGGCTCACGAGGCGAGCGACGAGCGGTTCGGACAGCGGCTCGTCCGGCGCGTCGGCGTCGAGCGCCTTGGCGAGGTGGGTGCGCACGGCGGCGGCGGCGCTTCGCCAGGTTGCCCGCCAGGCATCGGTGGTCCCGTTCGATACGCCCTCAGCGAGCAGGGCATCGGCAAAGGCGACGACGTCGCTCTCGATGCGGTGTGTGACGTGGTGGCGGGGGTCGAAGCGGTCCGGGTCGTCGCGGACGACGGCGTAGCACGGCGGTGCACACGCGGCGAGGTGCTGCGCGAGCCGCTTCGAGACGGGCCGCCCACCAAGGTGCAGCACGGCGTCTGGACAGGCCGCCGCGCGAAACGACGGGCTCGACAGAACGAGGTCAGCGTGGGTGATGACGAGGTCGTTGCCGTCGCGTCCCGTCCGGAGCCCCGATTCCACGTCGGCAAGGAGCGGCCAGCCGAGCGCTTCGGCGCTACGCAGCGCGGCGCTCGACTCGGCCTGCGTCCGCATTCGTCCCGCCACCACGAGGCCACGCTGGGCGCGCTGCAACGAGCCACGCAGGTCGGCGAGCGCACGCGGGGGTGCGGTTGCTACCGGCGCCGCGTAGCGCGTGAACGGCGCAGCGGTGTCAACCCAGCGCGCGAGGGGACGGAGGTAGGCCTCGAAGTCAGAGCCGTCCCCGGGTGGCGGGGCGAGCGGCTCGCGAACCATCGCATTCAGGTGCACCGGCCCGCCCGGCGCGCGCGCGGCGCGGTGGAACGCCTGGTCCACCGTCGTGAGCACGGCGGCAGCAGGCATCTCGGCGCTCGGCGTGGGCAGGTCGAAAGCCCAGCGGACGTACGGGTCGAACAGGCCCGGCTGCGCGATGGTCTGGTTCGCGCCCGTCTGGCGCAGCTCCGGCGGCCGGTCGGCGGTGAGCAGCAGCAGCGGCACGCCGTCCACGCTCGCCTCCACGACGGCCGGCATCCCGTTCGCGAGGGCCGTCCCGCTCGTCGTGATCCAGACCGCAGGCCTCCGAGTCGCCCGCGCATAGCCGAGCGCCGCGAACGCGCTGCCGCGCTCGTCGAAATGCACCAGCGCCCTGGCTTCCGGATGGGCTGCCACGGCCAGCGTCAGCGGCGTCGACCGCGAGCCGGGCGCCACGCAGAACAGCCCCACGCCCAGCCGCACCAGTTCCTCAACGAGTAGCGTCGCCCAGACCTGGTTCAGGTGCGGAGCAGCATCGAGGCGGGCTGAGATCATGTGCACAGTGAGGCCGTGCGGCGGTGAGAGGAAGTCACTGCCGCACCGCCACACCGCTGCACGGCTGCACTCATCGCCCTACGCCATCAGCACGCGCAGGTAGAACATCGGCGAGATGAGCTTGCGGCGCTGGCTCTCGTCGTCGAACATCGTCGAGATGTAGTCGGCGAGCTCGGGGCTGCGGCTGGCCTTCTTCACGACGGTGTTGAGGAGCCACTTCCACTGGCCGAGGCGCTGCATGGCGTAGCTGAGGCGCAGTTCGGAGTCGAGGTACTCGTGGACGTCGCGGTCGTAGCCCTGGAGAAAGTGGCTGGAGTAGTCGCCCTTGGCCTTCGCCTTGGCGGTCCACTGCGCGGCGAACTCGGCGGAGATCATCGCGTTGCCGATGCCCTCGCCCGTGAACGGGTCGATGAGGCTCCCGGCGTCGCCGACGAGCATCCAGCCCGGCCCGGCGAGCGGGCGCGGCTTCGAGCCGAGCGGTAGGCCCCAGCCCTTCACCGGGCCGATGCGCTTCGCGTCCTTGAAGCGCTCTTTGAAGCGCGGGTGGTTCACCAGCAGGTCGAGGAGCGGCTTGATCTTGATGTCGCGCTTCTTGATGAAGTCGGAGCGCATGCCCAGCCCCACGTTCGCGCGGCCGTTGGCCATCGGGAAGATCCAGAAGTAGCCGGGGATCGACTCCTCGACGAAGTGGATTTCGATGTGGTTGAGCGGGTGGAAGCCGGTCACGCCCTCGTAGTAGGCGCGCAGCCCGGCGCAGTAGTGGTTCTCGACGAGCTGCTCCATGCCGAGCTCCTTCGCGACGATCGAGTACGCGCCGTCGGCCCCGATCACGAGGGGGGCACGCACCTCGGTCGGCGCGCCGTCGCCCCCGCGCGCGAGGCGGACGCCCACGACCTGCTCGCCTTCCCACAGGAGGCCGAGCACCTTGGTGCCGAGCCACAGTTCGACGCCTTGCTCCAGGGCGTACTCGACCATGAGGTCGTCGAACGAGACGCGGTCGCACACGAAGCCGGGCGCGACGGGCTTGTTGAGCTCTTTCGTGAACGGGATCGCCACCTCGTCGCCGAACGGCCCCGAGAAGGTCACGCCCCACGAGCCGAGGCTGGGCCGCTGCTCCACGAGCCGGTCGAGGAGGTTGAGTCGCCGGAGCACGTCGACGCTCTTGCCGCTCACGGCGTCGCCGCAGATTTTGTCGCGGGGGAAGGCGTCGGTCTTGTCGAGGAGGAGCGGGCGCAGGCCGGCTTTGGCCATCTCGGCCGCGGCGGTCGCGCCGCCCGGGCCAGCGCCCACGATGATCGCGTCGAAATCCATACGGGGTGGAGTCGGAGAAACGGAGGATCGAGGAAACGAAGAGGGGGGAGGATATGCTCGGAAGATAGCTTGTCGCCTCAGTCCGCTGGGAGCCTGCGGGTCTGCCGCCTGGTTTTGGAACAACCTCCACAACGTCCGCCGTGCACAGCGCCGCCAATCCGCAGGCGAACCCGGTGCTGCGGAGCCCGCTTTGTCTCCTTTTCGCTTGACGAAGCGTGCCGTAACCAACACCTTCCTCGACCCTCGACCCTCGACCCTCGACCCTCGACCCTCGACCTGATCATGTCCGACTACGTCAACCCCGCTGGCGGCCTCGCCGCGCTCCTCGGCATCGAACTCGTCGAGGCGAGCCCGGAGCGCGTCGTCGCCACGATGCCCGTCACGCCCGACCACCACCAGCCGGTGGGCTACCTCCACGGTGGCGCGAGCGTGGCTTTCGCCGAGACCATCGTCTCCATCGGGGCCTTCCTCGGCGCGCCCAAGGGGCACACGGCGTTCGGCATGGAGATCAACGCCAACCACCTGCGCTCGAAGCAGGAGGGCCTGCTCACGGGCGTCGGGACGCCGGTCCACCAGGGGCGCACCTCGCAGGTGTGGCAGGTCGAGATCCGCGACGAGGCCGAGAAGCTCATCTGCGTGAGCCGCTGCACCGTCGCCATCACGCCGCTGCGGAAGGATTGACGCGGCTCGATTTCTGATTTTCGACTGGTGACCCACGACCCACGACCCACGACCCGCGTCGCCTTCCAAGGCGAGATCGGCGCGTTTAGCGAGGAGGCGGTGCGCGCCTTCTTCGGGCCGGACGTAGAGCCGGTGGCGCGCCCGAGCTTCCGCGCGGTCTTCGAGGCGGTCAAAGCTGGCACCGTCGATCAAGGCCTCGTGCCGATCGAGAACGCGCGCTTCGGGAGCGTCCACGTCAACTACGACCTCCTGCGCGAATTCGCGCTGCCCATCGTCGGCGAGGTGCACCTGCGCATCCGCCACCACCTGATGGCCCGGCCCGGCACCGCGCTCGCCGACGTGCGGCGCGTCCGCTCGCACCCGCAGGCCCTCGGCCAGTGCGACGCCTGGCTCCGCGCGCACCTGCCCGCCGCGAAGCCCGTCGCCGACTACGACACCGCGGGCGCCGCCCGTCGCCTCGCGGATCCGGAGCACGGTGGGGAGGCCCTCGCCGGGGAGGCCGCCATCGCCAGCGCCGCCGCCGCGGAGGAGTACGGCCTCACCGTCCTCGCCGCTGGCATCGAAGGCGACGAGAACAACGTCACCCGCTTCCTCGCCATTGAGAGACGAGGAGACGAGGAGGCGGAGAGGCGGGGAGGTAATGTGACAAACTCTCCCCCTGGACAGGGGGAGTTGGAGGGGGTAGATGAGGCAAGCAGGGTGCTGCATCCAGACACGACGATCAACCACCCCCAACCCCTCCCCCGCCTGCGTGGGGGCAAGGCTCTGTCTAGGAGGAGAGTTGATGACATCGCTGATGCAAACGCGGTCGTAGGGCTCCATAAAACCTCCCTCGTCTTCGCGCTGCGGGCCAACGTGCCGGGGGCGCTCTTCAAGAGCCTCGCCGTGTTCGCGCTACGCGACCTTGACCTGCTCAAGATCGAGAGCCGCCCGCTCGTCGGCACGCCGGGGCAGTACCTCTTCTACCTCGACCTCGGCGGCCGCGCTACCGACGAGCCCGTCGCGCGCGCCCTCGACCACCTCGCCGACTTCGCCGCCCGCGTCCAGGTGCTTGGCAGCTACCCCGTAGGCCGACGGGTAGGGTAGCGACTGGCGAATAGCGAAGCGACGACAGGGCGAATGTGTTTGACGTGGCCTGCGTAGGCTGGCGTGCTTCCACGCAACACGCACCCCGACGTCTCACACGCAACACGCACCCCCACGTCTCGCACGCACCACGCCACTCACGCGCCCCCGCATCTCACACGCAACACGCACCCCGACGTCTCACATGCAACACGCACCCCGACGTCTCACACGCAACACGCACCCCCACGTCTCGCACGCACCACGCCACTCACGCGCCCCCACGTCTCGCACGCGCCACGCACCACGCCTCGGTATTTTGGACCGGCTGCCGCAGGTTCGCCGCACACGACCCCCGACCCTCGACCCTGGACCTTCCGCATGGCCCTGTCCTATTCGATCCGCGAAGGCCTGGCCGGCTTCGGCCGCGCCAAGTTCGCCACTGTCACCTCCGTGAGCGCGCTCGTGGTGGCGCTGGTGCTCATCGGGCTCTTCGGGCTGCTGCTGTGGCAGGGGCAGCAGGTCGCGCGAGCGCTCCAGCAGCAGGTGGGCGAGTTCCAGGTCTTCCTCGACCTCGGGGCCGACACGCGGACGCAGCAGACGATCAACAACCGCCTCCTCGGACACCCGGGCGTGGCGGAGACCAGCTTCATCTCACAGGAGCAGGCCTACCGCGCGTTCGTGCAGGACTTCGGCGAAGGGGCCGAGGACGTGGTCGGCGACAACTTCCTCCCAGCCTCCTTCCGCGTGCAGGTGACGCCCCAATACGCCACCGCCGACAGTATCGACGCGATCGCGGCGACGGTGGAGCCCATGCGCGGTGTGGACGAGGTCGCCTACGACGCAGGCATCATCGAACGCGTGCGCGAAAACCTGCAGGTGGTGCAGACGGTCGCGCTGGCGCTCGCGGCGCTCGTCGTGCTGACGGCGCTCTTCCTCGTGGGCAACACGATCCGGCTGACGATCTACGCGCGGCGCATGCTCATCCGCACGATGAAGCTCGTCGGCGCAACCAACAGCTTCATCCAGCGGCCGTTCCTCGTCGAGGGCGTCGCGCAGGGCCTGATCGCCGCCGCCGTGGCGTGCCTCGTGATCTGGGCGACCTACGGCGCGCTCCTCAGTCAGATCCCGCAACTGGCTGGGCGTGGCTGGCCCCTCGGCTCGCCGCTCGCCACGTTCGGCGCGGTGTTCGTGCTCGGCGCGCTCTTCGGGTGGCTGGCCTCGTGGGTGGCCGTCCGCCGCTTCGTCCAGCGCATCACGCTGTCGTGAGGGTCGCGGGTCCAGAGTCGCAGGTCGAGGGTCCTCGGACGAGCAGGCGTTGGAGTGGGCACTACGCCCCGTCGCGCCCGCGACCACACGCCCGTCGTCTCTCCGTCTCCTCGGTTCGTCGACTCCTCGGTTCCCGTCCGCTCCTCGGTTCCCGTCCGCTCGTCGGTTCGCTCTTGCTCCTGCTCGTCCTGGTTGCTACAGGGTGCGGGGACGACTCGCCGTTTCGGTTCGAGCGGCTGGCGGTGCGGGACACGGTCACGCACGCGGTGGCGCTGGACGGCCGGACGCTTGTGCTTCAGGCCGAGGCCGGGCGCATCACGGTCGTCGGCAGCGACACTGCCACGGTAGCGACGGTGCAGGTCGTCCGCACGGCGCGCGGGGCGACGGAGGGCTCGACGCGGCGGCGGCTCGCCCAGGGCGAAGTCGTTCGCGTCGACGGCGACGACGAGATCGTACAGGTGATCGCCGCCGCGCCGCAGCCGCCGGGCATCGAAACGGCGTTCGACGCGGTCGTGCCCACGCGGGCGCGGCTGTACCTCCAGCTCGACGAGGGTGCTATCGTGCTGACCCGCCTCGCTGGGCCGACGGTCACCGCGCAGACGGGAGACGGCGCCATTCGCGCCGAAGCCCTGGCCAGCGATACCACGGCGCTCATCGCCACGGCCGGTCGCGTGGAGGCGAGCGTCCGCGCCTTGATGCCTCGGGCACGCCTCACGGTCTCCGTGGGAGAGGGGAGCGCCGAGATCGAACTCGCCCCGGACGCCGCGGTCCACCTCGACGCGGAGAGCAGGACGGGGCAGGTGCGCGTCGAGGGCGACGCATGGGCAGCGGTGGAGCGGGACGAAACCGACACGGGGCAGCGCGTACGTGGGCGGGTAGGCGTAGCCCCCAGCGCGCGGGTAGCGGTGCGAGCCGGCGTCGGGACGGTCACCGTGCGCGGTCCGTAGCTCAGACCGGGCCGCCGGGTAGAGGTCGACGAAACATGAACGCTCGACAGTCATGATAGTTCAGATTACTTTGCAATTCAAAGTATATCTCTCTATAAATACCTACGCTTATGTCCCAGCGCGTCTCGTCCCTGGTCATCGCCTCCGTCGCATTCGCGGCCGCGCTCATCGCCGCGCGCGTCATGGCGACCGGGCACCTACAATTCTTCTTCCTCTTCTGGAATCTCTTCCTCGCGGTGATCCCGCTCGCGCTCAGCCGAGGGCTGCGGCACCTCCCCAAGCCAGGCTGGCTCGCCCTGGTGGTAGGCGGCACCTGGCTGCTGTTTTTCCCGAACGCGCCCTATCTCCTCACCGACCTAGTGCATCTCAAGGCACGGCCGCAGGCTCCGTTCTGGTACGACCTCGTGCTGCTGCTCGCAGCGGCGTGGAGCGGGGTGCTCGTGGGCATGGTGTCGCTCGCGGATGTACACACGACCGTGCGGCGCTGGTACGGCGCACGCATAGGCTGGGCGGTCGCCCTGGCGGCGCTGATCCTGGGCAGTTTTGGAATCTACCTCGGTCGCTTTCTGCGCTGGAACTCGTGGGAGGTGCTCACCGAGCCGCGTGCGTTGCTGGCCGACGTGGTTGCCCCCGTCCTCGACCCGCTCGGTCACCCGAAGGCGGTAGGCATCACGGTGCTCTTCTCGGTGCTCCTGACGCTGTGCTACCTCGCGCTGCGTCCGCTCGCCGAAGCCGAGCCCCGTAGGGCAGAAGCCGAGCCCCGTAGGGCAGACTGGGAGCCGAGCGGCATCCGACGGTAGCTGCGGCCTCGCGGTTCGGCCGTGTGTTGTAGGTTGCTGACCCCGCCTTCGCCCGTGGGGAAATGCTGTCCAACCTGTCCGGGGTACCCGCCATGCGCCTTCAAAGATCGTTTCTGTGGCTCGTCCTGATCGTTCTGGTGGGTGGCTGCTCGACGGAGCCGACCGAGTCGGTGGCTCCTGGTCTACTGGGCCGCTTCGAAGTGGATCAGGATCTCTTCCTAGCGCAGTTTGATCTCAAGACCGATGTGGACGACGCGCATTCGGTCGCGGGCGTGGCGACGATGCTCGCCGACCCTCGCTTCGCGGGCGTAGCCTACCGCGCCGTGGCCGGAGCCTACGGGATGCAGGACGGCCTCTACGTTCCGGCCAACGACCTCTTCGATCTCGCCTACGGGGCGCAATGGTCCGACGCCCACGCGGACTGGGCCCAGGCGCTAGGCGAGGTCACGGCCCTTGCGCTTGAAACCCTAGACGCAGGCGGCGCCGTGTGGATCGCCGAGGCCGGCCAGTCCGACTTCTCCGCCGACCTCGTGCGCAACGTCCAGGCTGAGCGGCCGGACGTGGACACCGCCGAGCGCATCCATGTCGTCCAGCACTCGGACTGGAACGAAGAGGTGACGACGCCCGACGACCTCGCCTTCGTGCGTGCCCACGCCAACTACCACCGCATCCCGGACGGCAATGCCGTGTGCAACGGCACCCCTGGCTTTCGCTCCGAGGCTCCCGTCGACTGGGCGGGCTCGCTGGGCGACCCTGACCTGCGGGCGGCGTGGGAGCGGGCTGTCGCGATCGGCACCGCGTACAACGGAGTGGACGGCCGCTACCTCAACGAGGCCGTGCAGCAGGGCGGACTCGACTTCTCGGACGTGTCCGAGACGGCCTGGATCTTCGGGTTCGAGGGGCTGGCCGACGCCCCGGCGTTCTTCGCGGAGTTCGGTCAGTAGGGCTTCAGGTGCTAGCGCGGGCGTGCACGAGGAGCGCAGCGCCGAGACGGTCTTGGCATTTGTAGGGCTGCGGCGTAACATTTTCGTTCCGCCTGTTTGGTCTAAACCTTTCTGTGCCTGTGCAACGTGCCCCCGGCTTTCGTCTAACCCCCGGGGTTGAAGCCTCGTGGGCGGAGCTGGTGGGGGTGCTCGGAAACCACCCTCAGCTCTCGCGGTCGTGGATGGGCAAGCGGTCCGACGCGGTGGTCACCCACCGGCTCCCTTTCCACTTCGCCGATGGGCGACTCGCGGCGCAGTTTGTGCGCTGCCGCTACGGTCCGGACGGACCCCGCTGGATGTGCCGCTTCGTGGATCCCGACTTCACACCCTACACGGTGGCGGTCAAGGCCTAGCCGTCGGGCGCGGGAGAGCGTGTCAGGAGAGCGCTACACCTTCGCCCCGCCAAGCGAGGTGCCGGCACGGCGCAGGCCCGCAGCCATCCGTTTCAGTTGGGGAGCGAGATGGGCATCGTCGGTCTGGACAGCCTCGGTCGCCTCGGCGAGGTCGAGGAGGGCGCGGCCGATGGCGCGGCCGTCGAGGCGGTCCTGGCTGAGCGCACCACGGAGGGCAACGAGGCCGTCAGCGACCACCGTGAGGGGGGCGTCGTCGGCGGCGCGGCAGCGGGCCTCCCAGTGGTCGATGGAGGCCATCGCGGTCTTGGGATACATCGAGGT
>JBCCLD010000032.1:0-19949 GCA_039027055.1 Bacteroidota bacterium | reverse complement strand
CAGCGTGAACGGGAGAAAGGACGTGGAACGCTCGACCACGGTTGAGTTGCCGTCCGAATCGGCAATCAGGAGCAGGAGGTCACTGAGTGCAAACGCCAGCACGGCGCGACCGTCGGATAGCGTCGCGAGTCCCGTGACGAGTGCGTCAGGTGCTTCCTCGCTCCCCTGGAAGGTGATCGCCGTTGTTTGCATCCCCTGCACGTCAAAACGGACTAGGTGCGTCACAATTCCGTTACGGAGGTCGCTCTCCGGTTGCGTCACCACCCAGACGTTCCCGGCCTCGTCCGACGCGGCAAGCGCGTCCACTAGCGTCTCGTCCGATCCTTCCGGCTGTACCTCGCTCGACCACGCCACCCCGTCTGCGTTGGCTCCGACGACGAGCAAACGAGAGCGCGGCAGCGATGGGGGGCGCAAGACGGCCACGCATCCCTCTCCAGACGCGGCCACGTCGTAGAGGATGGTAAAGGTTAGGCTCGATGCGAGAAGGGGGTGTCTCCACTGCACCGTGCCGTCTGCACCGATCCGCGTCAGGACGGGGCCGCTCGTCGTCGCGCTCAGCGTCTCGTTGGAGAGGGTGCACACCTCGCCGCCTGGAGTCGCGGCGGCCGGACCCACCCGGACTTCCCCGGGACCGTTCGCTTCGTCGAGGGTGAGCGTCCACGCCAATTCGCCCTGCTGTGCAAGCGTGCCCGATAGCTCCACAGGCCGCGCCGATGGAGCCGGTGCTGCCCCGGTAGGACCCTGCGCACCGCCGCCGATGGCAGGCTGTGCTGCCGCTGAAGTTGAGACCACCAGGAGCGTGCAGCAGAAGGCGAGACGAGCGAGCATGGTCAAGCGACGTTGGAGGGAGACAAACGCCGCGAAGATAGATCGAGTCTTTGATCGAAACAATGAGGAGCTACCCGCAGGCAGCCCCTCGCATGTACTCGAAGGAAGCCGTTCGCTAGAGGCCCAGCACGCTTCGGCCCTGCTCAACCGTCACCGCAGCACGGTCACGCGCAGCGTCGCGGCGGCCTCCTCGCCCTCGGCGCGGAGCACGTAGAGGCCCGCTGCCAGCCGTGCGGGAAGCGCTGCCTCGAAGTCGCCCGGCGGCACGGCGTCCCAGGCAGCCACGCGACGTCCGAGGAGGTCGTAGAGCGCGAGGTCGGCGGGTGCGCCGAGCGCGAGGCGCAACGGCGCGCCTGAGCGGATCGGGTTGGGGCCGAGCCGCGCCAGGAGCGGCGCGTTCGGCTGCGGCGCGTCCTGCGAGGCCGTCACCGGAAGCGCGTTGTCGAGGCGAATGACACCATACGTTTGGATCCCGAACCCCTGGGCAATGGCAGATACATAGCCGACTCCACTCCCTGACACATCGACGAGTGTGGGGAAGGTTGGCATGCCTTGGAGAGAAGGAAGTACCGTTGTGAAGAGATCTCCCTCGGCGAGATACGCGACAGAGACCGGCTCTTCGTTCTCAAGTGCATTACCCACCGTCAGCGTACCCTCCGCGGGACCTACGGCTGTGGCCTGAGCGACTAGATCAGCGAGGTCTGCCCGCGATTGGGTGCCGTCATCACCAAACCAGACCACTCCATCCTCTTCCGCGAAGTTGTACTTGCCATCGTAGGTCACGGCCAAGCGACCATCCAGTCCGACGTCCATCGCATTTATTTCGACGCCCTCCTCCGAAGGGGCCTGCAGTACATCGGATGTGCCGTCGGAGAAGAACCGCACCACGGAAGCTTTGGAACAGGCTCCTCCGAAAAAGAAACCAGCCGCATACACGGTCCCTTTTTGGTCCGCTCCCGAGTCTACGTCGAACAGCGTGTGCGGTAAGCCACATGACTCACTCGGTCTTGCAGCGATAGTGCTACTCAGCAGACCGCCTTCGCTATCGAACCGGACTGCTTTTAGCCCAAGGTTTCCGCTTTCGTACGAAGGACTGACGACAGCATAGCCCTCGGGAATTCGGTGTAGACCGATCGGCCTGGGATTGGGACCAGGGACTCCCGTTGCCCAGTCGAGCGTCCCCGTTTCGTCCAGGCGAAAGATGGATACGCTTACAGCTTCTTGCCAGTCGAGCGCACCGGCCACCACCGCTCCCCCTTCGCCGTCATCTACAACCCCACCAGCATAGGTACCTAGGAATGCCTCGCTCTCGATCTGGCTTGACCAACGAATCTCGCCTGACGAGGTCAAACGAACGACGAGAGCACGGAGGGCATCCTCGAACCGTGCCGTGCCAGACACGAGGAGGTCGCCGTCGTATGCGATGGAGAGCGTCCCAGCTGAGTTGAACGCATCGAAGTTGCCCGGACTGTCATCACCCCCGCTGTCGATGGTCAAAGACCATGCTACCGTCCCATCCGGTTGTATCCGACTTACCAACAGATCGCGCGTCCAGTCCTCTGTTCGCATCGTACCGAGCAGATAGAAGCTGCCGTCCGAAGCCAGTGCACTCCGGTAGAGTTCATAGAAGGCGGTAGGTGCCCCCTTGCCTACATGCTCCCATTCGATCTCACCCGCTGGGTCAAAGGCCTCAACGATCCAGAATTCTGAGGATCTGAGAAGTCGAGGATCAGACGGTAGGGTGAGTAGGCATACGGTGCTCTCCTGGCAAGGAACGAGGGCACGCGAGGCTAGGACGGCCCCAAAGTCCAGGTGGCGTACGCCAAACATGACTCGATCCTCTAGTGGTCGCACCCATTGGAGGTCTCCGTTTGCCGGATCGAAGGCAGCCAGCGCACTACGGAGGCCGTCGTACGGATATACTCGATCGTTCAGCCATGCTGTTATGGTGCGCCCATCGGCTACGAGCCCATCGATCTCTGCCCCCAGATCGATAGTTTCTGGAAGCATCGTCTTCCACATTCTAGTCCCTCGCGGAATCGATAGCCGTGCCAGCAACGGACGGCGATCTCGGGCTTCGGTAGTCGTGAGCCTCCATCCCACGTAGATGTCAGAGGCCTTTTGGGTCGCGGTAAACTGAACCGCCTGCTGAAGTCCGTCTGGGAACGCTTCGACCACGGTAGTCCACGTCGTGATGCCGTCATAGCGAATACGTTGGGCGATGACCTGTCGGTCACGCGTACCTATCAGCGTGGCTGCCTCGTCGTCCGTCACGAATGTAAAAACCTCGAAGTCCCGGTCTCTCGGCGTGATAGCAAGCGGCGTAGCAGGTCCCACGGTGATGAGTTGGGCGTTCGCGGTTATTGCTGCAGCCCGTCCGTCAGGTCGGACGGCGAAACCTCGCAGACGATTTCCACCCTGGTTATCTAACGTAACGGTCCTGCGGTCTACCTCGCTTCCCGTCCCGTCGTGCTGGATGAACACAATCGTGGACCTAGCAAATCGGTCTCCACCACCCAGCGCAACCCACACGCGTTCGTCTTGGCTCATGCCTAGGAACGCATGTCCGGGATAGCGATCAGGGTCGGGATAGGTGAGCCTATTCTTCCATACCACGCCGCCTTTTTCCACACGTATGAGGAGCACTTCACTCACTGGCATCAGGACAGGCCGCACGATTGCCGTACATGCTGCGTTGGATGCGGCCACATCGATCAGTTCGGTAGCACGTGGCGTTTCCGTCAGCAAGGGATGCGACCAAAGCTGGCTACCGTCTTGCCTGAGGCGCGTCAGGACAGGCCCACTCGACGTGGCACTAGTCGTTTCGTTCGCGAGCACACATACATCCCCGTTGGGAGCCGAAGCTATAGAGCCTGGCTGGACGCGCCCCAGTGTGTTGGGCGTATCAAAGGTCAGGCTCCAAGCCACATCCCCACGTCCATACGTAGGGGAAACATCGAGGGCGAAGGGGCGCGCCCGTACGGTTTGATCGGCGACCCTTAGAATGGGCTGGGCCACACTAGCCGGTACGGATAGCAAGAGAAGCCAAAGCGTAAGGTGACGCATCGGAGGGATAGCGAGCGAGAACGAAGCTTACCCACATGCTATGCGCTTACCCACAAAATTCCAAACGCTCAAAAGAAGAGGGGTCACCATCAGGTGCCCCCTCAAAGTGGCTCTGGCTGAAACCATGCACTACAGCCCCAGCACGCTCGGGCCCTGCTCGAAGGTCACATCCACCGGGATGCCGGCCGCGGAGAGGCGGTGGAGGTCGGCCTGGAGTTGGTCGCCGACCTGGCCGTATTCCTCTACGAAGCGGACCACGCCCTCGTAGTCGCCGTCGCCTTGGAAGGTGAGGATGCGCTCGCTGAGGCTGTTCGAGACGGCGGTGATCGCGTCGTAGTCCACGCGGTAGGTGCCGTCGTCCTGACGCTCGATGGCGCCGTTCTCGACGAAGTAGTTGAAGCGGAGCAGGTTGGCGCGGCCGTGCGCGCTCGCGCTGCCGAAGCGGATCGAGCGGAAGACCGAAGCCACGAACGTGGTGAAGTTCTCCGCCAGCACGGTGTCGACCTCGCCCTGCTCGGCGAGCTGCGTGATCATGTAGAGCCCGACCACGTCGGCCTTGCCCTCCTCGAGCGCGCTCGCCTGGTCGCGCAGCGCCTCGCGGACCGTCCCCGCGCCGTCGAGCGTGTTCTTGATGCCGAGGCCGTGCGCCACTTCGTGGAACATCGTGTTGGCGAAGAACGCGTCGAAGGTCACGTTGCCGCGCTGCTCGGCGTCGATGAGCTCGCCCGCGATGGGGACGAGGATCTCGTCGAACTTGGCGCGCATGGCGTTCTTGAGTTGGAGCCGCCGCGAGCCTTTCTGCTGCTGCACCTCCTCGTCGTTGGGGAGGTTGATGGCGATGGTCTTCGACCCAGCGTTGGAGTCGCCCGCGTAGTAGAGCACGTCGTAGGCGCCGAGGTCAGCGTCGGAGCCGACGGGGTCTTGCTTGTAGGCGTCGGGCACGGGGAGGCCTTCCTGGAGGCCGGGCAGCAGTTCAGCGTAGCGGGCAAGACGCGCGCTCCACGCGCGGTCCTTGAGGAGCACGTAGGTCGAGTGCGCGGCCTTGTAGCCGTTGAGTTGGTCCTCGTACGTCTCGATCGGCCCGATCACGACGTCGAGGTCGTTGTCGGCGAGGTCCATCCAGGCGAGGTCGGAGGGCTGGTAGTCGTCGGTGCGGAGGGCCTGGGCACGGAGCGTGAGGTAGCGCTGGAAGCCTTCGTTCTCGGCGAGCGGCGCGGCCTCGGCGAGGAGGTCGGCGGCACGCTCGTGCTGGGCAGCGAACGCCTCGTGGTAGGGCACCGCCGTCAGCGTGCCATCGCCCCCTTCATTCGCGTCGCGGCGCACGAGCGTGTAGAGGCTCGCCAGCGCCGGGTTCTCGCCGACGGCGGCGTCGAACTGGGCGGTGGTGAGGTCGGCGGGGTAGAACTGCGCGCCGGCAGGCTTAGCGTCGAAGCCGGGGGCGAAGGCCTCGTTGCCGTTGAGGCGGTCGTAGGGGCCGTAGTTGATCGCGGCGAAGCGCTTGAACGCCTCGGCCTGCGGGAGCGTGTCGAGCGCGGCCATGAGGGCGTCGCGGTCGCCGTAGGCCTGCTGCCAGAAGACGCCGTCCATTGCCTCGCCCGCCTCGATGAGCAGGCGCACCACCTCGCGCTGGTTGTCGCTGAGGTGGAGGAGGTCGGCGGTGAGGCGCACGGGCGTGTACTGCGCCAGCCGCTCGTCGATGGTCATGCCGTTGACGACGAGCGCGGTGCTGCTGTCAGCGTCTATCGTCGGGTCAGCGCCGTCGGCGCGTTCGATCTGGCAGCCCCCGAACAGTACGGTGGCGAGGAGAAGCGCGGCTCCGAGGAGCAACGTGGGGAGGAGTTTCATGGCCGTGGGGGATGGATGCGTGAGTCCGCGTCAACGTACGAACGGGTAGACGTGTGGGAGTATGGGTGTAGAAGGGTATGGGTGAATGAGCAGGAGTCGTCGTGCCATCCCGAACGCATGCTGAAGACGAGGGCTCTACGCCCACCTCGGTGCTACGAACAGAGCTTGGAAGCTAGCCCACAGATCCCTCGACTTCATCCGCTGCGCGGATTCCGCTCGGGATGACATCTTTAGAGGCGTACACACACGCCCAGCCCCTCCACCCTCGTTACGAATCACCCCCCTCAGCGCGGCGTACCCCGCACGCCGTCGCCCGGAGCGGCCTTCCCTCATCCAGCCTCCTCGTCTGTGGACCGACTCTTCGCCGCCCTGCGTCCAGCCTTTCGCTGGCTCGTCCGACATCCCGCGCTCGTGCTGCTCGCCGGGCTAGCGCTCGCTGTCGTGGGCGTGCTTGGCGCGCGCAGCCTCCGCATCGACACCGACTTCGCCAACCTGCTGCCGGACGACAACCCGACCGTGCAGGCGCTCGAACGGCTCCGCGACACCCTCGGCGGGGAGTCGACGGTCGAGGTGGCTGTCGAGAGTCCGTCGTTCGACGCCAACGTGGCGTTTGCCGAGGCGTTCATCGACCAGGCCCTCGCGTTCAGGCAGCCGTCGGGCGAGGCCTACCTCACGCGCGCCGAGCTGCGCACCGACACCGAGTTCCTCGACAACAACGGCCTCTACTTCGCGACCGACGACGAACTCGACGAGCTGACGTTCTTCCTCGACGACGAGATCGAGCAGGCGCGGCTGGACGCGAACCCGTTCTTCTTTGACCCGCTCGCCGACGACGAATTCGACGACCTCGCGGACGAGGACGAAGCCGCAGCGGACGAGCGCGCAGCGTCGCTCGAACGGCTCCAGGTGACGGAATACCGCACGTCGCCCGACTCGACCGTGCTCGCGTTCTCGCTCTACCCGGGCGGCTCGCAAACCGACGGCGCGTACGTCTCCGGCCTCTACGCCAAGCTCGACTCGCTCGGCGCGGCGCTCGCACCCGGCTTCCACCCCGAAATGACGATGGCGGCAGCGGGGCGCGTGCTCCGGCAGCAGGTCGAGATCCGCGCGATCACGGACGATGTGGCGGCTTCGTTCGGCGCGGGCGTCTCGGCGGTGCTGATCGCGGTGCTGCTCTACTTCCTCTACAAGGGCGTGCAGGCACGCACCGGCGGACGGTTCGACCGGCGCGTCTTCCTCTCCGAACTCGCGCGACTCCCCGCGACGGCGCTCGTGATCGCGGTGCCGCTCCTGATGAGCCTCGCCTGGACGTTCGGCATCGCGTCCGTCGTGTTCGGGACGCTCAACCTGATGACCTCTACGCTGGGGCTGGTCCTCTTTGGGCTGGGCATCGACTACGGCATCCACTTCTTCGCGCGCTACACCGAGGAGCGTGGCGCAGGACGCTCGGTCGAGGACGCCGCCGAGGAGACGTTTGTGAGCACCGGGCAGGCCATCGCCGTGTCGGCGCTCACGACGGCGGCGGCGCTCTACGTGCTCACCCTCGCCGACTTCCGCGGCTTCAGCGAGTTCGGCTTCATCGGCGGGACCGGCATCCTGCTCGCGCTCGTGACGATGCTCACGATGCTGCCCGCGATGCTGGCGCTGCTGGAGAAGCTCGGCGCGCTGAAGCTGGAGGCGCGGGAAACGACCGTCGCCCCGGTGACCACCTCATCCGGCAAACCATTCCCTGCCGCGAAAGCGATCGTGGTCGCGAGCTTCGTGGCGGTCTTCCTCGCGATTGTGGCGCTGCCACGCGTGGCGTTCGAGTACGACTTCGGCGCGCTGGAGCCGACCTACGAGGCCTACGAAGAACGCGCAGCCCTCCTCCGTGAGATCTCGTCGGGGGGCGATGGGCGGCGCAACCCGGCCTACGTGCTCACCGGCAACGCCGACGCCGTGTCGCAGGTCGTCGCCGCCGTCGAGGCGCTCGTCGCGGACAGCGTGGCCGGGGCCGACTCGCTCGTGCTCGACGTGGAGAGCCTCCAGGAGCGCTATCCGTCCACCGACGAAGCTGCCGCCGACAGACTCGCGCGCCTCGACGAGATCCGCGCGCTCACGGACGACCCGTTCCTGCGCCAAGACACGACGGGCAACATCGCCCGCATCCGGCAGGCGGCGAGTACCACCGCCGCCATCCCGCTCGATGCCGTGCCCGCCGACCTCCGCGCGCAGTTCACCACCAAGCAGGGCGAACTCGGCACGTTCGTGCTCATCTACCCGTCCGTCGGCCTGAGTGACGCGCGCAACTCGATGGCCTTCGGCGACGCCATCGGCACCATCACGGTCGATGGGGGCACCACGGAGGACGGCACCGCATACCGGGCGGCGTCGACCTCGCTCGTGGCCGCCGAGATGCTGCGGACGATGCTCGCCGAGAGTCCGCTGATGGTCGGGCTGACGTTCCTGCTCATCGCGCTGCTCATGTTTGCGGTGTTCCGGTCGACGGTGTGGACGGCGCTCGCGCTGCTGCCGCTCGTGGTAGGGGTGCTCTGGATGCTCGGCGTGATGGAGCTGACGGGCGTGACGCTGACGTTCTACAACCTTGTGGTCCTCCCGGCCATCCTCGGCATCGGCAACGACGCGGGCGTGCACCTCGTCCATCGCTACCGGGAGGAAGGCCCCGGCTCGATCCGCCGCGTCCTCCGCTCCACCGGCGAGCACGTGGCGATGGGTGCGATTACGACGATGATCGGCTTCGCGGGGCTGCTGCTCTCGTTCCACCCCGGCCTTCGCTCCATCGGCGTGCTGGCCGTGATCGGCATCCTTGCCACGCTCGCGGCGGCGCTGTTCTTCCTCCCGGCGCTCCTGCAGTGGCGCGAAGACCGACAGGGGGATCGTGTTGGGGATGTAGAAGTTGAAGGAACTGCGCCCTGAGGCGTGACATCGCGACGTTCGGCGGCGGCTTGCTGCCAGGATCACGCCCATCACCTTCCCCCAACTCCATGCGCGTCCTTCTTCTCGCAGCGCTATTCCTCCTCGGCGCCCTTCCGCTGTCAGGCATGCCGCTGTCCTCCACCGACGAGACGGTCACGGCCCCGTCGGGCGAGGCGCGTGCCTCCAGCGCCCGCGACCTCGCGCCGCACTCCCTGCGGGGCACGAGTAGCGAGATCTGGGCCTATAGCTTCTTCTTCGACGACGGCACCCAGGCCTACCTCAGCCTCCGTCGTGCACGGCTTGGCAGCGTCCTCGGCTCGGTGAGCGGGGCCGAACTGTCGCTCGTCGGCGTGGCCGGGCAGACCGTCCGCGTAGCGAAGCAGTACGACATCGACGAGTTCCAGTACGACGCCAGTGCGCACCGGCTCAACATCAACCCCAACATCTATTTCGAGGGGCGTCCCCCGCAGGCGCACCGCGTCAGCTTCCGCGCGGGCAAGAACGACCGGCTCTACGAGGTCGAACTCAGCTTCTCGAACATGGCCCGCGGGCTGACCTGGGGCGACGGCGAGTTCCAGGTGGGCGACGAGCGCTTTGGGCTGTTCATCCACATGCCCTTCGCCCGCGTCTCGGGGACGATCTCCATTGACGGGCGCGCTACCGAGGTCAGCGGCGTCGCCTACATGGACCACACCTACCAGACCGGCTCGCCGACGGACGTGCTGCGTACGGCGGTGCGCTACACTTCGTACGACGGCAACACCATCGAGGCGGCGTACCTTGCGCTGCCCGCAGGCGGTGAGCAGATCGTCGGCTACGGCCTCCGGCGCGAGGGCGGGCAGACGCGCCTGCTCAAACCCACCGGCCTCCGCATCGTCTCGACGCGCGCGGCCCTCGGGGCCGACTTGCCCCGGCAAGCCGTGATCTCGTACGAGGGCGGGCAGGAGACGATCTTCAGCCGCTCGCAGGACCGCCAGCAGTTTGCCACGCTGGAAGAGCTCGGCGGGCTAGCCCGGACGATGGCGCGGCAGTTCCTCGGCGGTGAGGCCGTCGTGGCGCGCGGCGCAGGTTCGCTCGGCAGCGGCGCGCGCGCCTACTACGAACTCGTCGGCCTGAAGTAGCAACGCCTGACGCGGAACGGGCGAGCGGTGGCGCGTAGCTTGAGACTCTGCTCTCTCTTCCTGCCCCGTCTCCGCGCCCGATGCGCGTTCTTCTCGTCACGCGCGACTTCCCGCCCAGCCACGGTGGGATTCAGACCTACGCCTACGAGCTAGCCACGCGGCTGGCCCAGAAGGCGGAGGCGCTGGAGGTCATCGCTCCAGCGCAGGACGGCGATGCCGACTTCGATGCGGCGCTGCCGTTTCCCGTGCACCGGCTGGCGATCCGCTCGGACTTGCTCGTGCTGCGCGTACTGCCGATGCTGCCCCGCCTCGCCCGGGACCGGCGCTTCGACGTGGCCTTCCATGCGCAGTGGCAAACGCTCCCGGCGTCGCAGTGGGCGCGGCGACGCACGGGGTTCCCACGCCGGATCGTGACGGCGGCGCACGGACGCGAGCTGCTGCTCACGCCGGGCGGCACCTCGCCACTGGGCACCGCCTTTTCGGTGTTTCGACGGCGTGCGCTCGCCAACATCGACGCGTTGCTCCCGGTGAGCCGCTACACCGCTGACCTCGCCCGCGACCTCGGCGTGCCCGACGAGCGGCTGCGGATCGTCACCAACGGCACCGACCCCAGGCAGTTTTTTCCCGAGGACGCGATGGCGCTCCGCGAAGAACTCGGCCTCACAGGACGCCGGGTGCTCTTGACCGTGGGCCGACTCGTCCCGCGCAAGGGCCTCGACACGACGCTGCACGCACTGGCGCAGCTTCGCCGGGACGACGCCTACGCCGACGTGACCTACCTCGTCGTCGGCGACGGCCCCGACCGCGACCGCCTTGTTGAGCTTGCAGACGACCTCGACGTGACGGGCGCCGTGCGGTTTCTCGGGCGCGTCGAGGGTACGCTGCGCGCCTACTTCAACCTCGCCGACGTGTTCGTGATGCCGTCCCGCGCCGAGGGGCCGGACGTGGAAGGCTTCGGGATCGTATTTCTGGAAGCAAACGCCTGCGGGACGCCCGTGATCGGCTCCACGGCGGGCGGCATCCCCGACGCCATCGTGGACGGCGAGACGGGGCTGCTGGTCCCGCCCAACGATGCCGGGGCGCTGGCCGTCGCACTTCGGCGGTTGCTAGACGACGCGGCGCTGCGCACGCGCTTCGGAGTGAGCGGCCGGGCGCGCGTCGAGCAGGCCTACACGTGGGACCGCGTCGCATCGCGCGTCTACCGAACGCTGGAAGATCTAGTGAGCGACGCTTCTTCTCCCACTGCCTCGACGTAGAAGTCGTCGGATTGTCGGATCTTGCGCCGCTGCGCGCCGGTCTCGGACCGCGCGCCTCCCTCGTCCTCCCCCGCGCTCGTGCCCGACCCCACCTCCCCTGCTCCGACCGGCTGGCGGCGCGTGCTCGCGTGGGCGAAGCGGCATCGAAAGCCGCTCACCACGTGGGGGCAGCGCGTCCTCTCGGCGCTGGTCATCGGGCTGCTCGTGTACCAGCTCTTGCAGGTGGGCGTGGGCGAGGTGCTGCGGGCGCTCCCGACGAGCCCGCTCTTCTACGTGCTCATCGTGGTGGGCTACCTGCTGCTGCCGGCGTCCGAGGCGATGATCTACCGCGTGCTCTGGGGCGTGCCGGTCGCGCGCGGCGTCTGGCTGATGCTCAAGAAGCGCGTCTACAACCAGCACCTTGTCGACTATTCCGGCGAGGCATTCCTCTACGCGTGGGCGCGCACGGCGACGGACCGGGAAGACAAGCTCCTGTTCCAGGACGTGCGCGACGTCAACATTCTCTCGAACGTGTCGTCGCTGTTGGTGGCTGTGGTGCTGCTCGGCGGCCTCGTGCTCGGCGGGCTGGTCGACCTCGAAGCGCTCGGCGGCACGGGACAGACGCAAACGTGGATCGGGGTCGGTCTGGTCGTGGTGCTCGTCGTGGCGCTCGTCATCGCGTTCCGGCAGTTCCTCTTCAGCATGCGCGCGGGGCTAGCGTGGCAGGTGTTCGGCATCCACACGACGCAGCGGATTTCGCTCTACGCGATCCGGCTGTGTCAGTGGGCGGTCGGTGTGCCGTCGGTGTCGTGGGGCGTGTGGCTTCCGCTGCTCTGCGCCTCCGTCGTGGTGGACCGGCTGCCGCTCCTGCCGAACAAGGACCTCTTCTTCGTCGGCGCCGGCGTCGAGTTCGCGCAGGCGCTCGACACAGCGACAGCGGGCATCGCGAGCATGCTACTCGTGGCGGGCGTGGCGGGCAAGGTGCTCAACCTGCTCGTCTACGGCCTCGCCACGCTCATGGAGCGCCGTTTTAAGGCCGACGCAGGCGTGATCGACGTGGATCGCGACGGCCTCGACCCGGAAGCGGTCGCCGAGGAAGAACCTGCTACGAGCTAGCGCTTTGTCGCGGCGATGAGGTCGTCGAGGTAAGGCTCGACCATCCGGGCGAGCATGGTGCGTCCGCGCGTGGCCTCGAAGTGGGCGACGTCGAGGGGACCGCGTAGCCAGCGGCTCAGCACCGAGTCGTAGAGGTGCGCCACGTAGGCCGTCGGCGTGGGACGGTCGCCAAGGCGGTGCTGCGGGTCGTCGCGGACGTAGTCCCAGCAGACCTCAGGCGGGAGCGGGTAGAACGCGTCCGGCGGTAGCATCCGGAAGTCGGGCACGCCGTCGGTGCCGAGGAGGCGCTCCAGGAGCCGCGGGCCGATCTGCTTGCGCGTGAGCGCCTGCGCCTCGGGCATCGTCGCGGCCTCGCGGAGGAGGTGAGCGACGGTCGCGTTGCCGGGCGTCGCGCCGAGGATCGCGTTGTTGGGCGCGAGCGTGAACCAGTGCTCGATGCGGCGGAACGTCGCGCCCGCGTTGCTCGAAAAGCGCCGGATGCCCTCGCGGACGACGTTGAGCCAGCCCGCCTTCGCCCACTGAAACGGGTTGGTGCCATTGACGACCGCCGTCGTCATCGCGACGCGCTCCAGCCCGGCAAAGCCTTGGAAGCCCTGGCGCACCGGCGCGAGGTCGCGCAGCGTGATCGCGTCCGTGTCGAGGTAGACGCCACCGTCGCGCCAGAGCACGAGCAGCCGCAGCACGTTGGCGCGGCTCGTCATTGGGCCGAGCTGGTGGTAGCGCCGCACCACCGCCTCACGCTGGGCGATGGGCAACGCATCGTCCTCGCCTTCGAGAAAGTCCTCCGGCGCGATAGGCCGCAGTTCGAACGCGGGGTGACGCTGGAGGTCCTGGACGAGCCGGTCGTCGGCCAGCGCAGCGGCGTCGTGGTGGAGGCATACGGCCTCGAAGCCGCCGCGGTCGAGGGCAGAGCGAACGGAGAGGTAGCCCAGCACAGAGAAGCGCGGGCCGAGCCAGACGAAATGTCCCAGCGCTGGGATCGGGGTGCCGCCCGCTGCCATACCCTAGTGCCCGTTCAGGACGAGGTCTTGCAGGTGCCGCACCGTGCGCCGCGCGACGGCGGGCCAGCTGAACGCGCCCATGACGTACTCGCGAGAGCGCTCGCCGAGGAGGTCGCGCAACTCCCGATCACGAATGAGCACGCGGATCTGCTCGGCGAAGGCCGTCGGGTCCTCCGGCGGGACGAGGAAGCCATTGGCGCCGTCGGTGACCACGTCCTGGATGCCTTCGAGCGCCGCGGCCACGACAGGCAGTTCGCAGAGGCCCGCTTCGAGCATCACCACGCCGAAGCCTTCCATGTCGCCCTCGACCTGCACGTTCGGCATCACGAACACGTCGGACCCGCGCAGGAGCGTCGCGAGGTCGGCCTCGGGGACGCGTCCGAGCAACCGAAGCCGGTCGGTCACGCCCGCGTGCGCGGCAGCCTGTCGGATGGTCTCATCCTCAGGCCCACTCCCGGCGACGACGAAATACGTCGGGCTGTCACTCGACAGGCGTGGGAGGACGTGCTCCACGAACCACGCGGTGCCCTTGCGCTTCACTTGACGGCCCACGCTAGCGAGCAGGAAGGCATCGTCGGGAAGACCGTGCGTGTCGAGGAGGTGCTGCCGCGCGACGTCGCGGTCGGGCAGGCTGCCGAAGCGGTCGAGGCGGATGCCGTTCGGGCAGACCTCGATCTGCTCGGTGGTGGCCCCGCGCTCCTCGCACGCCTCGGCGGTCGCCTGGCTGACCGGCAGCACGGCGTCGAGCGCGCCGAAGACGCGGCGCAGCCAGCGCTGGTAGGGCGGGAACGCCATCGTGACGTCGTGCCCGTGCGCGATGGCGACGTACTTCGCACGGCGGCCCGCCGTCGTCCGGCCCCTCGTCATACGACAGAGCAGAGGCGCCAGCGACGCTGTCACCATCGACGAGAAGACGACCACGTCGATCTGCTCGCGGCGGATGCGGCGCGGGAGCGAAAGGGCTAGCTTCGGCAGGAAGAGGGTCGTCCGCGCGGCGGTCCAGGTCCACGACGTGTAGATCGCCTCGGTGGCGAGGATCACGCGCGGGTGCTCGCTCATGGCGCGGTGGAGGTCTACCGCCACACGCTGCATGCCGCCCACGTTGGAGAGCGGGCGGTCACGCGGGGGAAACGAGTGCGTGACGAAGAGGAGCCGCACGGCAGGGCGAAACTGACCGGAGGTGGCGGAGGACCGTGTCGGGTCGGCGAAAGAGCGAGAGGAGGTGAGCATGGCCGGACGGGCTATGCTGTGCGCGGGCGCCGCGCGATCGTGGGGACGGGCACGTTCAGGCCGTCGCCAGCCCCGTCACCGGCGCCATCGCCAGCGAGCACCCCCTCGTCTGAAAAGACCGAGTCGAGGTCGAGCACCTGGTCGTAGTGCCGGACGAGGCGGTTCATGATCGCGGCCCAGCTGTAGGTCTGGGCCCGGGCTAGCGCACCCTTCCCGAGCCGGTCACGGAGCGCCGCGTCCTCGACGAGTTGCTTCGTGCGCGTCGTGAAGGCCGTCGTGTCGCCCGCGGGGACGAGGAAGCCCGAGGTGCCGTGGTCCACGAGGCCGCGGCTGCCGGTGGCGTCGGCGCAGATGGTCGGCAGGCCCGAGGCCATCGCCTCCAAGGTCACGTTGCCGAACGTCTCGGTGTCGCTCGGGAAGAGGAACACGTCCGCCGAGGCATAGGCCGTGGCGAGGTCGGTGCCGCTGAGGTAGCCCGTGAAGACCGTGTTTGGCAGGCGGCGCTCCAGCGCGTCTTGTGCAGGCCCGTCGCCCACAACGAGGCTCCGGTGCGGTACGCCGAGGCGCTCCAGCTTCTGGACGACGTCGGCGAACACGTCGAGGCCCTTCTCCCACACGAGGCGGCCCACAAACGTCACAACAACCTCCTCCGGCGCAAAGCCCTGCGCCGCGCGCCAGGCTTCCGAGCGGCGATGCGGCCCGAAGCGATCCATATCGACGCCGCGCGCCCAGAGGCGGACGCCGCGCGTGATGCCGTGCGCCTTGAGAGCGTCCATCACCGAAGGCGACGGCGCGTAGACGTGCTCGCAACGCCCGTAGAAGCGGCGGATGTATGACCACACCACCGACTCCAGCATCTGGAGCTTGTAGTACTTCAGGTACGACGTGAAGTGCGTGTGGTACGACCCGACGACCGGGACCTGGTTCTTCTCGGCCCAGCGCAGCGCCTGCCAGCCGAGCAGGTCTGGCGTGGCGATGTGGACGAGGTGCGGGCGGAACGCCTCCAGGCGACGCTTGGCCTCCTTCTGGAACCAGAGCGACACGCGGTACTCGTCGCGGCCTGGGGCCGGGATCGACGGGACCGGCACGAAGGTGCCTTGGTGGGCCATCGGCGGCTCGTCCACGGTGGGGCCGAAGACCAGGACCTCGTCGCCCTGCGCTTCGAGGTGGGCCACCAGCCGGTTGAGCGTCAGCGAGACGCCGTCCGGGATATGGTTGTAGTTGCCCGTGAACAGCGCGACGCGGCGCGGGGGCGGAGCGTCTGCGCCGCCTCTGAACGTGCCCTTTTGGGCATGCAGAGGCACAGAGGCCAGGGGGCTAGGCTGCATGAGCGAGCGCCTGAGGTGTGGCGGTGGGGTTCGCGGGCGGTACTGGAAGCAGGGGAGTTCTTCCGAAAGTGCGAGCCGGTCTACCACTCCACCAAATCGATGTTCTCGATTAACCGATTACCCACACAACGTGCAAGCGATACACATAAACCCTTAAACGATCTGGAGATGCATCCCTCCAAGCCATTTCTTTCCAAAAAGCCCTTCCAGCCTACTTCCAGGCCTCTAAGCCACGACGCTCCGCTATCTCACCGCGCCACGATCCACGTCCGGGTGACCAGCAGGTCCTCGGGCGCATAGCCGCGAAACTCCTCCGCCAGGGACACCTCGTCCAGCATGGAGGCCCGCTCCCGGTCCGAGTGCTCCTCGACAATCTCGAAGCCTACTTCTGCGAACGCGCGGCGGAAGTCGTTCACCCGCAGCCGGCTCACCGGGATAATCCGGTTGTTGACGAGCCGCCACGCGCGGTCCGAGAAGCGGTAGAAGTTGAGCGGCGTAATCGACGCGTCGTGGTAGTGAAACTGGTCGGCGAGGTCGATCTCGTGGCTCATCACGCCGCCGGGCGCGAGGATCCGGCGGTTCTCGCGAAGCACCGCCATCAGGGGGTCCCACGGGATATACTCGAACACGACCGTCGAGGCAATGAGATCGACGCAGCCGTCGGGCAACCCGGAGGTCTCGGCGCCGTGGACGTGGTAGTGGATGCCGAGCGGTGCGAGCAAGCCCTCGGCCGTGTCGGCGCCGGAGTCGTGGACGGCACGCAGCTGCTCCACGCGGTCGGGCTGCGCGCCAGGGAGGTGCTGCGTGAGCACGCCGCGGTCGGCGTAATCGAGGTAGTAGGCCATTAGCCGCCGCAGCCGCTCCGGCTTCACTAACCGGTCGATGTCGTAGGTGTGCACCGCCTGCGTGCCACACAGGAACGCCGAGAGCGGGAGGTCGGGATACCACCCCGTGCCGATGTCCACGAGCACGCGCGGCGCGGGGCTCGGCTCGGCGGACGCGACTCCGTTGTGCGAACGGTAGTAGTCGAGGTGACGGGCGGAGAGCGCCAGCTTGTCCTCGAAGGTGCCCGCCTCCAAGTCGATGGACTTCGTGACGTAGGTCTGGAAGACTTCGTTGATGCGGGCGCTCATCGGGAGCAGCCCGATAGTCTTTTGGAGCGCGGCTTTGAGGACCCAAGACGCCATGGGACGGAGCGGGGTGGAGGAATGAGCTGCGGTTCGCGTGTTGGGACAACTTGAGCGTCGTTCCTTCGAACGTATTGCGTGTTTGGGTTCACGATATGCAACACGAACGACGCAACACGTCCTAGCTTGAACGATCAGCCGGTGGCAAAAGGTAGGGACTCCGCTACAGCAATTCCTTCAGGAAGCGACCTGTGTGGCTCTCCTCGACCTGCGCGACTGCCTCTGGTGTGCCTTCGGCGACGATGAAGCCGCCGTGTCGCCCGCCCTCAGGGCCGAGGTCGATGAGGTAGTCGCAGGCCTTGATCACGTCCAGGTTGTGCTCGATCAGCACCACCGTGTGGCCATCGGCGATGAGCGCATTGAAGGCGTCGAGGAGCTTGCGGATGTCGTCGAAGTGCAGGCCCGTCGTAGGCTCGTCGAAGAGGTAGAGCGTGTGGCCGGTGTTGCGCTTGCCGAGGTGCGCCGCCAGCTTGACGCGCTGCGCCTCGCCGCCGGAGAGCGTGTTCGAGGGCTGCCCCAGCGTCAGGTAGCCGAGGCCCACGTCCTGGAGCACCTTCAGCTTGCGGTGGACCTTCGTCTGGTCGGCGAAGAACGCGACCGCCTCGTCCACGGTGAGCTTCAGGATGTCGTCGATGTTTTTGCCGTGCCAGCGCACTTCGAGCGTCTCGCGTTTGTAGCGCTTGCCGCCGCACGCCTCGCACGGGAGGTAGAGGTCGGCGAGGAACTGCATCTCGATCTGCACGACGCCCTCGCCCTCGCACACTTCGCAGCGCCCGCCTGGTACGTTGAACGAGAACGTACCCGCGCGGTAGCCGCGGATCTGCGCCTGGTGCGTGCCGGCGAGCAGGTCGCGGATGCCGTCGAACGCGCCGATGTAGGTCACCGGGTTCGAGCGCGGCGTGCGGCCGATGGGCGTCTGGTCGATGAGCTCGATCTTGTCGATGAGACCGTAGCCGCGCACCTCGTCGTGCGCGCCGATCTTCTCGGCGGGCTCGCCGCCTTTGAGGCGCTGGAGCGCCCGCGCGAGCGTCGCGTTGATGAGCGTGCTCTTGCCGCTGCCCGAGACGCCCGTGACGCACGTGATCACGTCGAGCGGGATCGTCACGTCGAGGCGCTTGAGGTTGTTAGCCCGCGCGCCCTTGACCTCGATCGCGCGCTCAGGATTGACCGGACGGCGCTCGTCGGGCACGGGAATCGTCTTGCGACCGGAGAGATACGCGCCCGTAAGCGAGGCCTCGTCTTTCAAGGCTTCCTCGAACGTCCCCTGGAAGACGAGGTCGCCGCCGAGCCGCCCCGAGCCCGGGCCGATGTCGAGGAGTTGGTCGGCGCGGCGCATCATCTGCTCGTCGTGCTCCACCACCAGGACCGTGTTGCCGAGATCGCGTAGGCCTTCGAGGATGGCGATCAGGCGGTCGTTGTCGCGCGGGTGCAGGCCGATGGTCGGCTCGTCGAGGACGTAGAGGCTGCCGACGAGGCTCGACCCGAGCGACGTGGCGAGGTTGATGCGCTGGCTCTCGCCGCCGGAGAGCGTCGAGGCGAGGCGGTCGAGCGTGAGGTAGTCGAGCCCGACCTGCACGAGGTAGGTGAGCCGCTTGCGGATCTCTTCGAGCACCCGCCCAGCGACCTGCTGCTCGAAGTCAGTCAGCTCCAGCGCCTCGAAATACGCGAGCGCGTCGGCGGTCGTGAGTTCGGCGATCTCGCCGATGTGGTAGCGCGGTGCCGGAGTCTCATCATCGCCGATCTTGACGTAGAGCGCCTCGGGGCGGAGGCGGTAGCCGTTGCACTCCGGACAGCGGGTGTAGCCCCGGAAGCGCGCGGCGAAGATGCGGTAGTGCATCTTGTACGACCGCTGCTGCAGGAAGCGGAAGAAGCCGCGGATGCCGACGTAGTCGCCGAAGCCGTCCCACACGGCCTTCTGGTGCCGCTCGGGGAGGTCTTTGTACGGGATCGTGACGGGGATCGACTGGTGCGCCGCCATGCGGAGCAGGTCGCGCTGGTGCTTGCTCCACTTGTCGGTGCGGAACGGCGCGACGGCCCCCTGCTTGAGCGAGAGGTGTGGGTTCGGGATGATGAGGTCCTCGTCCAGCCCCGGCACGCGGCCGAAGCCCTGGCACACCGGGCAGGCCCCGAGCGGGCTGTTGAAGCTGAAGAACTGCGGCGTCGGCTCGTCGAACACGCGCCCGTCGCGCTCGAAGTGCGCCGAGAAGTGCAGGAGTTCGCCAGGCCCGTCCTTCGGCACCGTCACCGCCACGCAGCGGTCGTGGCCCTCGCGAAACGCTAGCTCCACCGAGTCGGCGATGCGCTGCGTCGTTGCGTCATCCTTAGGCTTGGTCGCGAGGCGGTCCGCCAGCACGAGGAGCCGCTTGACAGGCGTGCGCACCTTGGCAGGCTCCGTCTCGTTGAGGTCGAGCAGCGAGGGCGCCTCGCCCTTTTTTGCTTGCTTCTCGGTCGGGAGCACCACAAGGCGGTAGAAGCCGTTCGCCTTGAGTGCCTCCAACTCCTCGACTTTCTTGCGGCCCTTGTGGCTCGGGAAGGGGAAGCAGAGGTAGAACCGCGTCTTCGCGGGCAGGTCGCCCTGCAGCGCCTCGGCGACGGAGCGCGGGCTGTCCTTCGTGACCGGCTCGCCAGAGAGGGGCGAATAAGTTGTGCCGATGCGCGCGAAGAGAAGGCGGAGGTAGTCGTAGACCTCGGTCTGCGTGGCGACGGTCGAGCGCGGGTTCTTGGTGCTCGTGTGCTGCTCGATGGCGATGGCCGGCGCAAGGCCGGTGATCGAGTCCACGTCGGGCTTATCCATCCGTTCGAGGAACTGGCGCGCGTAGGCGCTCAGGCTCTCGACGTAGCGCCGCTGCCCCTCCGCGTAGATCGTGTCGAAGACCAGCGACGACTTCCCGCTGCCCGACGGCCCCGTCACGACGACGAGCTGCTTCTTCGGGATCGTGAGGTCGAGGTCCTTGAGGTTGTGCTGCCGCGCGCCGCGCACGACGAGGTCACGTCCCGCGAAGCGGTCGCGGGCGGCTGCGCCGTTGGCAGCGCGGCCGCCCGTGACCGTCTTCTTTTTCGCAGCGGCGGTTCTCTT
>JBCCLD010000031.1:0-19967 GCA_039027055.1 Bacteroidota bacterium | reverse complement strand
TTCACCTATAAACTTAAGTCTGCTTTTCCTATGGCTGGGCTCCTCCAGTTCCTTCCCCCCCTCCTCCGCGCGGGCAGCGCCGTCGCGCCCGGCCCGATGGCGGCGCTCGCCTGGCGCATGTTCCGCTCGCCGCGCGACCTCGACAAGCCCGCCTCGGCGCGCGAGGAGCGGCTCCGCGCCGCGGCCCAGACCGAGCGCATTCCGGCGGGTGCCGACGCCGACGCCGTCGAGATCCAGCTCTACCGGTGGCCCGCCGCTACGGAGGTGAGCGCGCCCGCTAGAACGGCGTTGCTCGTCCACGGCTGGGAGGGCGACGCGCTCAACTTCGTCGCCTTCGTGGAGCCGCTGCGCCAGGCCGGCTTCGACGTCGTCGCGCTCGATGGGCCGGCGCACGGGGCCTCGTCGGGGGAGCGGAGCGATGCGCTCCGGCACGCTCGGGCCATCATGGCGGCGATCCAGCACCTCGGGCACGTCGACTTGCTCGTGGGCCACTCGTTCGGGGGCTATGCGTGTGCCTTTGCGGTCGCAGGCGTCCCCGACCTCATCGAGCCGCAGCGGGTCGGACGGCTCGCGCTCATCGCCGCGCCGGACACGTTCGAGGGCGTCTTCCATCGCTTCGCGCAGATGGTCGGCTTCTCGCAGGCCGTCGAGCGTCGCATCCACAGCCGCGTGGAGGCGATGGGCGGTCAGCCCGCGTCCTTCTTCTCCGTGCGCCACGCGCTGGGGACCGTTGCCGTGCCGACGCTCGTGATCCACGACCGCGCCGACAAGGAAATCCCGTTCGCCGAGGGCGAGGCGAACGGGGCCGCCGGGCCGCACGTCGCGTTCCACCCGACCGACGGGCTCGGTCACCGCCGCATCCTACGCGCGCCCGACGTGGTGCAGACGGTCGTCTCGTTCGGGACGAAGACCACACCCGTGCGGTCGTAGCAAGCCAGTCGCAGTGGCGAACCGAAGCGGGCGAACCGAAGCGGTGGCGAATTGCGGATCTTTCGGCTCGCTCTCGTTCCGATCCGACCTGCCGACTGATGCCGCGCAAGATCTCCGACCCCACCCGCATCCCCGTCCCGGGCGACAAGCTCATTGAGGAGCACGTCGGGCGCGTGCGCACCGGCACGGCGAGCCTCAGCGTGGCGCACATGGTCGCGCCGCCTGCGTGGGGCGAGCCGCCGCAGACGCCGACCTTCGACGAGGTCACCATCGTGCTGCGCGGCACGATGCGCGTGGAGCACGCCGGCGGCGTCCTGGACGTGGGACCGGGTGAGACGGTCCTCTGCGAGGCGGGCGAGCGCGTCCGCTACAGCAACCCCTCGGCGACGGGCGCATGCGAGTATTGGGCCGTCTGTGCGCCTGCCTTTCACCCAGACGCGGCGCACCGAGAGGAGTAGAGCGACGCAGGTAGGGCGCTCGATGGAAACGGTGGAAGTAGAGGCCACCCACCTTGCAGGGCACCCCGCTGCGTGTCGGTAGGAGGATAGTACGCGCAAAAGGAATGCGCGTGCGCCATTGAACTGAGGTGAAGCTGCGCGTCCAGCGGAGGCCTTCCGGAGTGGGGCGTGGGGCGTCCGGGAGGCATGGGCTTTGACGAGGTCCTGGACCACCCCGTTGACGCGCCTTCCCTGGTAACCATGCCCTTCGCTACCTCCCGCCGCCTCTTGGGCGGACTCCTCCTCGCACTGCTCGCCTGTGGTACCCCTGCCCTGTCTGCTCAGCAGGATATCACGCTTGACTTCGCCGCCGCAGCGTCCCACGCGCACAAGCACGAGGACGGGCAGATCTGTGTCCTCCCGGCAGCGCCGTTTGAGGGCACGCTCTCCATTCCGGCTCCGGAGCGCGCGCTCAAGGCCCAAGGTGAGAAGTCCACGGCCACCTTCACCGTCGACTTCGTGGGCAGCGGCAGCCTCTACGGCTACGCCTGCGCCGCCTGGCCTACCGACGCGCAGACGGCCTTCCAGTATGCCGCCGACGTGTGGGGCGGGCTGCTCAACTCGCCGCAGGCGATCACGATCAAGGCGTGCTGGACGACGAGCCTACCCTCGGGCACGCTCGGGGCGGCTGGGGCGCGTACGCTCCACGGCAACTTTACCAACGCGCCCTACACCAACACCTTCTACCCAGCGGCCCTCGCCAACGCGCTCTCCGAGACCGACCGCAACGGCTCGGGCACCGAGGAGATCTATGCGCTCTTCAACGGCAACCGCACCGACTGGTACCACGGCACCGACGCCAACCCGGCGTTCGCACAGTATGACTTCGTGACGGTCGTGATGCACGAGATCGGGCATGGCCTCGGCTTCGCGGGCAGCGCGGGCATCAACAACGGCAGCGGGCGGTGCTCCTCGGCGGCGTCGGGCCAGGGCTGCATCAACAACGGCAGCACCATCCCCTACGCCTTCGACCGCCACGCCTACGACGGCGGCAGCACCAGCATCCTGACCACCGCCACCTACGCCAACCCGTCGAGTGACCTCGCGACCATCCTCACCGGGGGCACCGTCGGCAGCAGCAGCGGCCTCTTCTTCACCGGCTCGACGATCGGCACGCAGCGGCTCTACACGCCCTCCAGCTACGCGAGCGGCTCCACCTACTCGCACTTCGACCTCTCGCTCTACCCGAGCGAGCTCATGAAGCCGTCGCTGCCCAACGGCCAGGCCGTCCACGATCCCGGCCTCGCGCTCGACCTGCTCGAAGACATAGGCTGGGCGTCCGTGGTGCCGGTCGAGTTGGTTGCCTTCGACGTGAGCCGGGCGGGCGAGGACGTGCTCCTCACCTGGGCGACCGCGTCGGAGACCAACAACAGCGGCTTCGAGGTGCAGATGCGCACGCCGGGTGCCCCCGACTTCGCCGTGCTCGACTTCGTGCAGGGACGCGGCACCACCTCCGAGGCGCAGACCTACCGCTTCCGCACCGCCACACTCATGCCCGGCACCTATGCCTTCCGCCTCCGCCAGGTCGACTTCGACGGCGGCTTCGAGGTCTTCCCGGAGGTCGAGGTGACCGTCGAGGTCGTCGGCACGCACTGGGCGGCGAGCGCCTACCCGAACCCGTTCGCGGGCGCAGCCACGCTGGCCTTCGCGGTGAAGGATGCCGAGCCGGTGCGCGCGGTGCTCTACGACCTGCTCGGCCGCGCCGTGCAGACCGTCTACGAGGGCACGCCGACGGCGAACACACCCGTCGAGGTGCAGGTCAACGGACGCGGGCTGGCGAGCGGCACCTACGTCATCGAAATCGCGGGCGAGCGCTTCCGCGAGACGCAGCGCGTGACCGTGGTACGCTAGCCAGGTGCGATAGGCGTAAGTGCGAGACCTATCACACAGCGCCACGCACTCAGGTAAACCCCCGTTGTGCACTGAGAGGTAGGGCGCTAAGTTTGAAAACACGCAGACTTTGCGTGTTCTCCCTTCTTGCTTAGCCCTTCTCTCTCATGCGCCTTGCTCCGTCTCTGGCCGCTCTACTGCTCATCGCCTTCACGCTTCCCGCTGCCCATGCGCAGACGCATCGGCACGGCGAGATGCACTCTCATGGAGGCGAGGTGCACTCACACGACCCTCAAGGCGAGGTGCCTGGGAACGTAGATGGTGACGTGTACATCCCGGATGGCCCGGACCACTGGACGCCTTCGATGCCGTACACCGGTGAAGCCTCTATCCCTGCGCCGCCGCCGCGCGCTCTGCGTACGAGCCAGACGGGTAGCGTCACCGTCAACTTTTTAGGTGCGGGTGACTTCGCCTTTGGTCTCGCTTGCCGCTCGTGGCCCGCGGCGGCACAAAGCGCTTTCGTCTTCGCAACCACCATTTGGGGCGGCCAGGTTGACACCCCCGTGGATGTCGTCGTGGATGCCTGCTGGTCGAACCAACTGCCGCTCGGCGCGCTCGGTGGCTCGGCAGCCAATGCCTTTGTCCGCGACTTTTCAGGAGCCCCGCAGGCCAACGTCTTCTATCAAGTCGCGCTCGCCAATGCGCTCGCCAACACCGACCTGAACGGTGCCACAGCGGAGATGACTACGATCTTCAGCACGCCGAACTTTTTTCTCAGCTGGTATTTCGGCACGGACGGCAACACGCCGCCTGGACAGCAAGACTTCGTGACGGTGGTGCTCCACGAGATCGGGCACGGGCTCGGCTTCGCAGGGTCGGCAGGCATTAGCGACGGCTCGGGCTTTGGTCGATGCTCGAGTTTCTCGGGTGGGCAGGGCTGCATCAACAACGGCAGCTTCCCCTACGGCTTTGACCTGTTCGTGGAGGACGGTGGGAGCGTGTCCCTACTGGCAAGCCCCCCCTACACCAACCCCTCGTCCAACCTCGCCACGATCCTGACGGGCGGCACGGTCAACGGCAACGCCAACCTGTTTATCGAAAGTTCGACGGGGGGGCGGCAGCAACTCTACACCCCCAGCACCTACGCGCCTGGCTCGACCTACTCCCACTTCAACACCCCAGATTACCCGGATGAGCTTATGAAGCACGCCCTCACCACCGGGCGCGCTATCCACGACCCTGGCTTGGCGCTTAGCTTCCTCGAAGACTTTGGCTGGTCGCAGGTGATTCCGGTTGAGTTGACGGCCTTCGATGCGCAACTCGACGGCGCCGATGTGGTGCTCCAGTGGGCGACGGCGTCGGAGACGAACAACAGCGGCTTCGAGATCGAGGTGCGGGCACCCGGCGCCACAGACTTCGCCGTGCTCGACTTCGTGACGGGCGCGGGCACGACGAGCGAAGCGCAGGCCTACGCCTTCCGTATGCCCGACCTCGCGCCGGGCACCTACACGTTCCGGCTCCGCCAGCTTGACTTCGACGGGCGCTTCGAGATGCTTCCTGAGGCTGAGGTGGAAGTCGGCGTGGCGGGGGCGCTGTGGCTCACCGACGCCTACCCGAACCCGATCCGCACGCAGGCGACGGTGGCGTTCGCCGTGCCCCGCTCGGTGCCGGTGCGCGTCGTGGCCTACGACCTGCTCGGCCGCCCCGTGCAGACCCTCTACGACGGCACGCCCGCCGCCGACACGACCATCGAGGCTCGCTTCGACGCGACCCAACTGGCCAGCGGTGTCTACGTCGTTGAGATCGTGAGCGGGGACGTGCGGGAGACGCAGCGCGTGACGGTGGTGCGTTAGCCGGCCGTCCATGTCCCGCGCAAACGCAGCGAGGCCGCCCACGTCGGACGGCCTCGCTGCGTGTTTGGGAGAGGGCGGCAGCTTACTGGCTCGGCGGCCCCTCGTTGACGGCCACCTCCGTCACGGTCATCGTCATCGTCATGCCGTCGTCGGTCATGGACGACTCTAGCATGTTGATCTGGTCCTCAATCATGCCGCGCATCGACTCGGGAATCTCCTCCATCTGCGCGCGGAGCTCGGCGATCTGGGATTGGAGGTCTTCGCCGTCCTCGCCGCCCATCATGGCGCTCAGGCCGCTCATAGCCATCTCGGTGATCCACGGGTGGAGGAGGCCGTCCACGGTGCGGTAGTCCGACATGGTCATGGTGGCGCTGACGTCGGCGGTGTTGCCGTCCATGTTCATGGTGCCGTTCATATCCATGCGGCGCAGGACGTAGTTGTCGGTGTCGACGTACATCGTGCCGCTCTCCATCGAGCCGTCCTCCATGCCAGGCTGGCCGCCCATGCCCATCTCCTCGGCGCAGTCGCCCATGTCGTCGATCTGGACGACGTGGGTGTCTTCGCCGTCGACGGTCTCGGTGCCTACATACGAGGCGTTGGCCTTCATGCAGGCCAGGGCGGCGTAGGGGTCGCCTGCAGAGTCCGGGCCGCCGGAGCTGGCTTGGCCGTTGACGTAGGTCGTCGTAGTGTAGGCGAGCGGGCCGGCGTCGGGGTCGCGCTCGTAGTAGGTCGTCACCGACATGTTCATCATCGACATGGTCTGCGTGACGGTGTAGTTCTCCACGTTGGCCATGCGATCGGCGTAGCGGTCGATGGTCGTCTGGATGACGTCGGCGCCGGAGGGCTGGGCCCACGCGGGGGCTGCGAGCAGGAGGCCGGCAAGCAGGAGGCAGGGGAGAAGGCGGTTCATGGGAGTGGAAGTCAGTGGAGAATCACGAGGCAGGTGAGCGGGTGCAGCGCACGACGCGCGGTGGCATCAACCTACAGCTTAACAATCTCGACGCGGCGGTTCGTCTGCCGTCCCTCGGGCGTGGCGTTGTCGGCCACCGGGTTGGCGTCGCCGAAGCCCTGCGTTTCGAGGCGGCTGGCGTCGATGCCCTGGCCGGCGAGGTAGGTGCGTACGGCGTCGGCGCGGTCCTGGCTGAGGCGCTGGTTAGCCTCGCCGTTGCCCGTGTTGTCGGTGTGCCCTTCGATGCGGAGGCGGAGGTCGGGGTTGCGCTCCAGCGTGCGCGTGAGGTCCTGGAGTGTGGGCGTGGACTCAGGGCGTAGCGTGGCGGAGCCCGTGTCGAAGAGGAGCCCGCCGAGCGCCACACGGCCGTCGGCCTGGAGCTTGTCGTAGAGGATCTCGCGCCCGCCCGACGCGATGCGGACGTTGCCGAGGTAGATCGGTCGGTCGGTGCGGCTGGACATGAAGACGGTGATGGCGTTGGCTCGTCCTAGGTCCGCATTGGGGACGTTCGTGATGCGCTGCTCGGCCGCGTACACCTTGATGTAGTCGCCGTCCACGGCAATGCGGATCGGGACGACTTCCTCCTCGATCTGCTCGATGGCGTTGGTCGAGATCCGGCCGTCCTCGTAGTGCCAGAGGCCGGAGCCTCTCCAGTTGCCGATGTTGACGTAGGGCCGCTCGTAGTCGGCAAGGCGGTTGGGCACCTCCCCGAAGACGATGCTCGTGCCGCCCTCCGTGGCGGGGTCGTGGATGTCGAACTCGACCGTGAAGCGCTCGGGGAGCGTCTCCGGGAGCGGGATCGTGAAGCGGTCGCCGCCGGTGCCGCGCAGGAGGCGGGCGCCCTGCCACTCTACCACTTCCATCGTGCCGTACTTGAATTCGAGGCGGCGGGGGAAGTTGCCCACGTAGTCGTCTTCGAAATCGTCGAAGAAGAGCACGCGGTCGCCGGGGACGAAGTCGTAGTTGGCCCAGACGCCCTCGCCGGGGCGGAGATTCTCGGGGTCGCCGGAGGCGCCTGCGTCGTCGTTGCCGGGGGTCTGGTCGTCGGGGACGGGGTTGCCCTCGTCGTCCACGTAGACGACCTCGCGGCCGTCCTCCTGGGCTTGGCGTGCGCAGGCAGAATCGCCGAGCACGCACTCGATGGCCCCTGAGACGGCGCGGTCGGCGCGGCGCTCGGCCTCGCGTTCCACGGCACGCTCGGCCCCGCGCTCGGCGGCGCGGCGCGCGCGCTCGAAGATGGACTGGGCCTCGGCAGGCGGCACCAAGAGCGCGAGCGGGGTCGCGATGAACAGAAGCAGGAGAACGCGGGTCAGCATGGCTGGTGGGGGTTGTCGGAAAAAAGCCATCGTCACTCTCTAGTACGGAAGTGCGCGCCGGGGCGGATCATCGACCGGTGTCTTTCCTGTCCCGGGTTCTCCCTGGGCGCCGTCTGCCGAGACGCCTCCGCGCAACCCCACGGCGGGGCGAGTCGTAGCCAGGCCCTGCGCCGTACGTTTCCCCCGTGCCGTTCTTCGTCTAGCCGAGCCGCTTATGTCCCGTTCGAACGACCTGACCGCCACCACGCCGTCCCGCTACCAAAAGCCCGTCGGGCCGATGACCGAAGAGCAGGCACGGCAGCACGTCGTGAAGCTGAAGGAGTTCTACTGGCACCTCGCGAGTTTCCTCGTGACGATGCCGATCCTGCTCGGGATCAACCTGTTCACCGACCCGAGCCACCTGTGGTTCATCTACGCGTTCCTCGGCTGGGGTTTTGGGCTGATGGGGCATGCGTCCGAGGTGTTCGGGATGCCAGGCCTCGGTTCGAAGTGGGAGGAGCGCAAGATGCAGGAGCTGATGGGCGTCCAGCGCGACGAAGGCGAAGCATCCATCGAGCGGCTACGCGCGCTCGTCTACGAGGCCGTCGATGAGGAGGAGGCGCGGCATCGCCAGTCGCAGGACGTGGACACGGCACGGCTGCTCCGGCGCATCGAGCACCTCGAAGCCATCGTGACGAGCCAGGACTGGGAGATCGTGGAGGCAGGCTATCAAGCGCAGAAGCCTACTGCTGAGGCACCGTCGCCGAAAGCGCAGCCGGCCATGGCAACGCGCATCGACCTGGATGCCCTGCCAGACGACAACGGGCAGGCCACCACCGATGCCGAGCGTGCCGCCTATCTTGCGAAGCGCGTTCACTAGCTCCTCGCTTCGCCCGCCATGCACCTCGGCTACGTCATCCTCTATGTCCCCGACGTCGAGGGGGCGATGGCCTTTTACGAACGTGCCTTTGGCCTGGACCGCCGCTTCGTCCACGAGTCCGGCGACTATGGCGAGCTGGCCACGGGGGCGACGGTGCTCGCCTTCGCCGCGGACGACCTCGCTGCTTCCAACTTCGCCGTCGACTACCGGCGTGCAGACCCGACGGCCCGCCCTTCAGCGTTCGAGGTCGCTTTCGTGACGGACGACGTCGGCGCGGCGTTCGAGCGGGCCGTGGACGCCGGAGCCGCGGTGCTGTCGGTCCCCACGCAGAAGCCGTGGGGGCAGACGGTCGCCTACGTCCGCGACGGCAATGGCGTCATCGTCGAGCTGTGCTCGCCCGCGGGCAGCTAGCCTGTCCTGCACGTCCTCTCTCGCTCTGCTCTCCCTGCCATGGCTCTCTCCCTCCGCGCGCTGGTCGCGCCCCTCGACCACCTCACGGCCGACGCGACGCCAGCGTGGGGCCAGATGACGCCGCAGCACATGGTGGAACACCTCGGGCTGCTGGCGGCGCTCAGCTACGGGCGGATCACCTCGCCGGTCGCGCCGCCCGAGGCCAAGTGGGACCGGCGACAGGCCGCGCTCTGGTCAGACACCCCCTTCCCGCGCAACTTCGACCCGTTCAAGGGTGGCACGCTGCCCAAGCTCCGCTACGCCGACATGGACGCGGCCCGAGCGAAGCTCCTCGACCACGTCGCGCGCTACGAGGCGCACTGGACCGCCCACCCCGACGCGACGCACGTCCATCCCTACTTCGGACGGCTCCGCCGCGACGGCTGGGCGCGCTTCCACGACAAGCACGTCCGCCACCACCTCGCGCAGTTCGACCTGCTCGCCCACCTCGACGCCGCCTAGTCTCACCTCGCTCATGACCGCTACCAAGCACGTCGCCCTCGTGGCGCACGACTACAAGAAGGACGACCTGCTCGCCTGGGCCGAGCGCCACCGCGACGCGCTCACCGGGCACCACCTCTACGCCACGGGCACGACAGGCAGGCTACTCCAGGACGCCCTCGGGCTCGATGTGCACCGCTTCCAGAGCGGCCCGCTCGGCGGCGACCAGCAACTCGGGGCCCGCATCGCCGAGGACGGCATCGACGTGCTGATTTTCTTCTGGGACCCCCTCCAGGCACAGCCCCACGACCCCGACGTGAAGGCGCTCCTGCGCATCGCTGTCGTGTGGAACGTGGCCGTGGCCTGCAACGAGACGACGGCCGACTACCTCGTCGCCTCGCCGCTGATGGCCGGCCCCTACGAGCGCCTGCGGCCCGACTATGGCGGCTACCTCCAACGCGATGTACGCGGCGCGCCTGCACCGCTTCGCTCTGGTCAACGATAACCAGCGCTTCTCATGCCGCACGACTCTGGCGAGGGCCACATGAGAGTCCTCTACGGACTCGAGACGGTACGGCTGCGTCCCGAGATGTATGCCGGTCCCCTTGACCGACCCGGTCTTGCGAACCAGTTGCTTGTGGACGTGCTGTGCGAGGCCGCAGACCTTCACGACCTGGGCGCGGCGTTCGGCGTCACGGTCACGCTTGGCGCTGACGCGCATGTGTGCATCGAAGACGACGGCCCCGGATGGAGCGTGGCTCCCACGTTCGAAGGGCCTGCCGCTGCAGAGATGATGATGACCAACCTGTTCGGCTGGGAGCGCGGCGGGGAATGGCGCCCCTCATACGATCTATCCACCATGGGCCTACCCGTGCTCAACGCGCTCTCCGCCTGGGCCGAGCTTACAATCTGGCGCGACGGGCACACTTACCACCAGCGCTACGAGTGCGGGAGTCCCATGCAGCGGCTTAGGGCGTGTGGACAATCGGTCTGATCGGTGCTCACGGCCTCCGTTCGGCCTCCGCTGTGTTCCACTCGTCACTCGATCCTACGGGATCGCGCTCCTCGTGCGCCTTTCGGAGACGCAAACGGCGTCTCGTGAGCACCTGACCCGATCAAGGTCCACACGCCTTAGAAAAATCGGCCCAGCGGACCGCACCGGTACGAAGCTAGAGTTTCAACTCGATGCGTCGATTGTGGCTGATGTCACCTGCTCGGCACCGTGGATCCGCGCGTGGTGCGCCGAGCACGTGCCGACGCTGCCCATATCCGTTCAGGTTGCCTGATCGCCCAGTCGTTTCGGAACAGACCTCACTTGTCGGAGGTGGGTTTGCGCTGACCTCCCCATCGCCCTGCACGTCTCCATTGCTATGTCTGACCTCCGCGCCCGCATCGAAGCCCTCGTCGCCATGCCCGACCTCGACCGGGACGCAGCGCTGCCCACCCTGAACGACTTCCTCGACGCGCTCGACGCGGGCGAAGTCCGGTCGGCCGAGCGCGCGGAGGACGGCACGTGGCACGCCAACGGCTGGGTCAAGCAGGGCATCCTGCTCGGCTTCCGCCTCGGCCAGATCGTCGACCAGTCCGAGGGCGCGTTCCGGTTCTTCGACAAGGACACGTATCCGACCAAGCCGATGACGCTCGCCGACGGCGTGCGCGTGGTGCCCGGCGGCTCGACGATCCGGCGAGGGGCGCACCTGGCGCGCGGCGTCGTGTGCATGCCGCCGATGTACGTCAACGTGGGCGCGTATGTGGACGCGGGCACGATGGTGGACTCGCACGCGCTCGTGGGCAGCTGCGCGCAGATCGGGAAGCACGTGCACCTCTCTGCGGCGGCCCAGGTCGGCGGGGTGCTGGAGCCGGTGGGCGCGGTGCCTGTTGTGATCGAGGACCACGTGTTTGTCGGCGGCGGTTGCGGGGTCTACGAGGGCTGCGTCGTGCGCGAAGGAGCCGTCCTAGCCGCGGGCGTGATTCTTACCGGCTCGTCGCGCGTCTACGACCTCGTGCACGAGACCGTCCACACGCGAGGCGACTCGGGTCAGCTGGAGATCCCTACTGGGGCGGTTGTCGTGCCCGGCAGCCGGGCCGTCGCGTCGGAGTTTGGGCAGCAGCACGGCCTCGCGCTGGCCGCGCCCGTGATCGTGAAGTACCGCGACGCCTCGACGGACGCCGCGACGGCACTCGAAGGTGCTCTACGATAGCATAGGCACCCGCGACCGGGTGACGCGAGGGTGGCAGTCGGGCAGCGTTTCGTGGCTGGTGATGCGGTCTCGCATCTTCTGAAGCCGTTCCGCCCATACACGCCCGCTACCATGCGCTACGCCGCTGACCTCGCTACCCCGCTGGGCCCGTTCCTCGTCGTCGTGAACAGCGAGGGGGTGCTCGTGCGGACCGCGTTCGCCTCCGTGAATGAGGCTGAAGTCCGCACGGCCAGCGAGGTGACGGTTGACTCCGAGCGGTGTACCGTCGCGCTGGCGCAACTCGCGGCCTACTTCGCGGGTGAGCGGCGCACGTTCAACCTCCCGCTCGCGCCTGCGGGCACGCCCTTTCAGCAGCGCGTGTGGACGGCCCTGCAGGCATTGCCCTACGGTGCAGTGACGAGCTACGGCGCGCTCGCCCAGCGGCTCGGTCAGCCTGGGGCGGCGCAGGCGGTCGGGCGGGCCAACGCGGCCAACCCGCTGCCCGTCGTGGTGCCCTGCCACCGCGTCGTCGGGACCGACGGCCGCCTCACGGGCTTCCTCGGCGGTCTCCACCGCAAACGGGCGCTGCTCCACCTCGAAGGCGCACTTGTGGAAACGCCTGACTTGTTTGGTAGCTAACCCTGTATCAATCATGAATCGCCTCTGGAGCCCCTGGCGCGCCGCACATGTGGAATCGTACGAGCCGCCCCCGCCGGGCGCCGGCTCGGTCTTCAGCCGCATCGCCGCGACGCCGGAGCGGGACGCCGAGCACTACGTCGTGTGGCGCGGCGCGACGGTGTTCGTGGTGATGAACCTCTACCCGTATAACAACGGCCACCTGCTCATCGTCCCGTACCGCGAGGTGCCGACCTACGCCGATCTGGACGACGCGACCCACGTCGAGATCGCGCGGACGATCCACCGAGTGATGGGGTGGGTGCGGGCTGCGCTCGCGCCCGACGGCTTCAACGTGGGCCTCAACGAGGGGCGCGCGGCGGGGGCCGGTATCCCCGAACATCTGCACGTGCACGTCGTCCCGCGCTGGGCGTCCGATACCAACTTCATGCCCACGCTCGCGGGCACCAAGGTCGTTCCCGAGGCAATGCGCGCGACCTACGCGAAGCTCATGGACGCGATTGCTGCAGAGGCCGCCACTGCAGCAGAGGCCGCCACTGCAGCAGAGGCCGCCACCCAGGCCCCCACTAGGGCATGAACAACCGGTCTTTTGCGATATCGCTGCTCGGGCATGGACGCCGCAAACGCAGTTCCCCTCCTGGATAGGAGGGGACAGGGGTGGTTGACCGAATCAGCTACCCTGTCACGTCCAAAGCCGAACCCGCAGAAGACGCCTTGAGTGTGCACTAGGGCTCCCGCCGAGGAATGAACGCTGTTTTCGCGGGCGATGGGCACGCGCGTCGGTAGCTTCGACGGCTCTGCGTCCCCCACCTCCCCGCGCTCCATGGCGACCCCCGCGCCTGCTGCTGCGTCCTCGTTCCGCTGGCGTGACCTCGTCTGGCCGGTCGGCCTGAGCCTGGTGGTGCTCGGCGTGATCATCGGCCTCACCTACCGGCCGGGTGCCTACGCCCAGATCGTCGCGACGCTCGACCTGCGTGTGGCCGCGCTCGCGCCGCTCGCGCTACTCGGGTTGGTGGTGGTAGGGTGCGTACGGTTGCGGTTCTTCTCCCACCAGCATCTCTCCTGGCGCGGGGGCGTGCGAGGGCAGTTCGCGTGGGACTTCATGAGCGCCGTCACGCCGTCGCCTATCGGGGGCGCGCCGCTGGCGGGCTACTTCGTTGCGAAGGACAACCGCCTGCCCATGGGAGAGGCCATGGCGCTGCTCCTCTTCGCCATGCTGATGGATCAGGTGTGGTTCGCCACGACGATCCCCCTCATCCTCATCGCGTCCGGCTACGTAGACGTCTTCCCCGAGGCGGCGGGCAGCATCGGGCAGGGCGTGCTCGCGGCCTACTTGGTGATCCTCTGGCTCTGGGTGGGTCTGTTCGCCTTCGCCACGCTAATACGTCCGCAGGTGCTGAGTCGCCTCGCGCGGTGGCTGGTGCGGTCTCGGTGGCTGCAGCGCTTGGCCCCGGCGGTGGAGCGGGAGACGGAGGCGCTCGAAGCGCGTGCGGCGGTGATCCGGAAAGAGTCGCTGGGCTTCTTTGTCGCCGGCTACCTCTTGTCGGCGGCAATCTGGATGTGTCGCTACCTCGTGCTCTTTGTGCTCATCGCGAGCGTGGCGCAGGTGCCGCCCTTCACGACGATGATTCGGATCATCGGGATGTGGCTCACCGCACTGCTCATCCCGACGCCAGGCTCGTCGGGGGGGATGGAGGGCTTGTTCATGCTCTTCGTCGGCCCGTTCCTCCCGCTGGCGGCGCGAGGCGTGGTGGTGACGGTGTGGCGGCTCCTTTCCTACCACCTGGTCATCGTCATCGGTCTGCTGGTGACGATGGGGACGATCCGCGAGGCGCTGGCTGGGCGTAACGGCGACGAGGGCCAACACAGGGCCGAGCCTGAGGACGGCGCGCACGCGACCGCGCCGAGAAGCGCCTAGCTGATGTGCTTAGCTGACGTGCTTAGCCAAACAGCGTCCAGAAGACGCCGAATCGAAGGTGATGCGGCGTGATGGGGTAGACGGGCACCACGTAGGTCCCCGCGTAGGCGCGCTCGGCTAGAGCGTTCTCGTAGACGAGGTAGAGGCTGGCTCGCTTCTGGAGGCGCGTCAGGACCACGAGGCCCAGCGTGCCGCTCGTAGGGGCTGCTACGGCAGCCGCGTCGGGAATCGGGAAGAGGCCCGACGGCGGATGGTAGGCGCGGCTCGAAAAGCTCGCCCAGGCGCGGCCCCGCAGCGCGATGTCGAGGTCGAGCACGCCGTCGAAGACGCCGAGGGCGCGGAAGCCGACCTGGGCCTGGCCCCAGGCGTCAGGCAATGCGGCGAGGGCACGGACGGCGACGCTCGTGGAGCCGTCGCCCGTGTAGGTGCCCTGCTGCGCCGACGCCGTGGTGGTGGCGTAGAGGCCCCGCCGCGCGTCGGGACGGAACGCGAGCGTCACGGTGCCGATGGCGCGCTGGAGCGTGCCGGGGAGTGTCGCGAAGGTGGCGCCGCTCTCGTCGGGGCCACCGGTGTTGGCGAGGAGCAGTCGCGTGTCGTGCTGCAGCACGCCCGTCGCGCGCAGGCCGAGCCGGAGCGAGCCAGCGTCGAGCCGGATGCCGAGGCTGCCCTGCGTCGTCCGCTCATCGCCGACGAGGCCGTCGGCCTGGAGTGCCACGCCGCCCGTCGAGTCTGGGGCATAGCCGCCGACCTCGGCGCGTCCGTAGCCGCCGCCGCCGTAGCGAACTTGAGCGTCGAGCCAGAGGAAGCCGACCGCTCGCTCCATCTCAGCGTAGCCGCTGGCGAAGGTGCCCTCAGGGGTCACGTCCAGTCCCACACCAAGCTGTAGCGCTGCCGCCCCCAGCGTCGTGGAGTCGGTCAGGGCGAGGTGGGCGAACGAGCGGGCCTCGCTGGTGGGCATAAACGACGCTGAGGTCGAGTCGAGCGCGGCGTCGCGCCAGGCGGTCACCCGGAGCGTGATCCCGTGGGTTCCCAGGGGGAGCGGCTGCACGAGCGCCACGCCCCAATGCTGGGCTTCCACCTGGTAGTCGTCGGTCGTGGTTCCAATGCCTGCGCTGGGCGTGTAGCGCGCGGTTTGTGCCAAGCGGAAGGCCGTCACGGCCGTCGGGACAGGCAGGATGCCCGTGGCGAGCCGCAGCCGCGCCGAGAGGAGGTGCACGAGGTCCACGCGGGTGGCCGTCTCGTCGGCGACGGTTGCCGCGAAGGGATTGTAGACCGCCGCGTCGGCCGTCACGGCACCGCGTGCGCCCGCCTCGATCCGGGTGCGGTATTCCGTGACAGCGAGCGCCCAGCGCGGTCGGTTGAGCGTGGCGCGTGCGAGCACCCGATAGCCGCCGAGGTCGGAGCCGCCGTAGGTGCCGTTGGCTCCCACGCCAGCGACGTGGAAGAGGATGCCGAGGCGTCCGTCGCGTCCGACGAAGTCGGGCCGGCGCGTCTGCGCGTGAGTGGCTCCGATGAACTGCACCCCCTCCTGGCCGGTGACGTAGCGCAGCTCCGTGCGTGCCACGGGTGCGTTGAGCGAGCGTACGGTGGCATGAGTGCCAGCGGGGGCGCCGAGTGCCACGGGCTCGCGGCTGAGGCGTCCGAGGAGGTCGAGCGGAAGTAGGTCGTAGCGTGGACGGCCGGACACGAGATCCGCCATGGGCGCGCCGTCGAGGGTGAGCGTGGCCCGGCGGGGGGCGCGCCCGGCGAGGCCGAGGCCAGGGAGCCACCCCGGCTCGCCGAGGTCGTAGACAAACGCGGCGTCGGCGTCGGCGTGCGCGGCTGCGAGGAGCGGCACCACAGTCAGCGCAGGCTGCGTCGCGGGGACCGGCCCCGCGGTTACGCCGGCAGGCGACACGTAGGCGCTCAGTGGGATCCGAGGGGGGGCATCGGGGGCCTCCGTCGAGTCAGCCACGGCGGACGTCGCCCTCAAGGTGTCGGCGACCGCGGCCGAGTCGGTCGGAAGTGGGGGGGAGGCCACGGCCACCGAATCGGCCTCCTGCGCGTGGAGAGGCGACGCCAGGAGCGCCAGCAGTGCGAGCAGCCCACGCACGGTCACCCGGTCACCCGTCACCACGAGCTACTCCCCCTCCGGGAACAGCCCGAAGAGGCGGCTCTCGATGCGGCTGATGATCTCGAAGCGGTCGGCTTCCTCGTTCACGAAGTCCAGGCCGTCGGTCTCCACGATCAGGCGCGGTGCCTCGTAGCGGTCGATCCAGTCTTCGTAGAGCCCGTTGAGCCGCTCCAGGTAGTCAATGCGGATGGACGACTCGAACTCGCGGCCGCGCGACTGAATCTGGCGGACGAGCGTGGGGACGGAGGCGCGCAGGTAGACGAGCAGGTCCGGCGGGCGGAGGTAGCTCGTCATAATGTGGAAGAGCGCGCGGTAGTTGTCGTAGTCGCGCGTTGCCATGAGGCCCATGTCGTGGAGGTTGCGCGCGAAGATCTCGACGTCCTCGTAGATGGAGCGGTCCTGCACCACCGAGTGCGGCGCGCGCTCAATGGACTGCTGGTGCTCGAAGCGGCTCGACAGGAAGAAGACCTGGAGGTTGAACGACCACCGGTTCATGTCGGCGTAGAAGTCCGACAGGTAGGGGTTGTCGTCCACGCGCTCGTAGAACGCCTCCCACTTGAAGTAGTCGCTCAGGACGCGCGTGAGCGAGCTTTTTCCTGCGCCGATGTTGCCTGCAATGGCGACGTACTTCTTTCCGGAGGCGGAGGCGGTGGGCATCGGTGAGCAGCGAAGTGAAACGAGCGCCCGGAAGGTACGACGCGGGCTGTCCGGCCGCGTGCTACGCGGGAGGGTGAGGCCCCCGCCGCATCCCGGCTCCCACCATGCGCAGCAGCCCGCGCGCCGACCCGGCCTGCCACGGCGTCCCGTCGGACGCGGGAGCGACGGCGTCGAGAGCGGTGGCAAGGTGGACTAGCGCCGCGGCCTCGGCCGTCGCGTCGCTCGGTGTATCTCGCTCGGGGGGGCGTGCTCCCAGGTAGCGGTCCCGCAGGAGCGTGGCCTCCTGAGGGTCTAGGGCGTTGAGCGCCGCCTCGACAGCACGCCGAGATGCCGGTGCGATCAGCGCCACGGAAGCAGGGGAGTCGGAGAGGTGGCGAGCAGGCATCAAGCGCAAGCGTGGAACAAGAGGGAGGGAATAGCAGCGCGGAGGACGAAAAGATAGTGGGATTGCAGGAGGGAGCAGTTGGGCGAGACGGGGATGTTGAAGCAAGGGAATGACGGCCCGCCTCGGAATTTTTTTCGAGCCGAGCCGGAAAAACACCCCGCTCATCAGCAAGAGAGGGTGAGCGCCCTCCGCGCTGCCGGGTGTGTCCCGCATTCGGTTTTCTTCACACCAACCTACTTCTCACATGAAGACCCCTGCTCAGCCCCGCACCCCGTCGACGGCCGCTCTCTCGCTGCGCGGCACCATCGCCTCGCGCGCCGTGCTCAGCGTCCACGCACACCGCTCGCAGGGCTGGCCGCCGCCTTGCTGGGCCGACACGCGCAGCTAGTGCACAGCACGGGGCTACTCAGGTAGCCGCGCGCCTGCCTAGACCAAGCCGGGCGTTCTCGCTGTGACGGTGTCGCCATGACCTGTCCACGGCGAGGTGCCCGGCTGCTTCGTTCATGCCTGTCCACCCTCACTCCCTAGAGCCGTTTGCGCTCGCTCCTCACCCGCTATGAACGCCGCCTCATACCTCCTCCATCCTCGTTTGCGTGTCCGTCTGCTGCGCGACGGGGCCGTCGAACTCGTTGACCCCGACTTCGAGACGGAGGTACTCGTCAGCGGTGTAGCTGCGGCATTGACAAGCCTCGTGAAAATGGGATGTCTTCCAGATGGCCTCTCAGCGGAGGCGTTGGAAGACCTGGAAGCTCTGGCCAACGCCGACTTCCTGCTCCGACTCCCTCCCGGACTCGCGCCTTCTGCGGCCCGACGCTGGTGGGACCTAGGCGTAGCCCCCGCTGAAGCGGCGGCGCTCTGCCGCCATCGTGTGGCGGTGGCTGCGATCGATGTGAAGGCGCGAGGCGTGGCCGCCGCGCTCGCCGACTACGGCCTGCACCCCGTGCGTTGGACCGAGGACGACCTCCTCGCCGACGTGGGGCTCATTCTCGCCGACGACGCAGCCTGTGTCGCTGCGATGCCGTCTCAGGTAGGGCGGCCCACGCTTGTTGTACAGACGAACGCAGCATTTCCCTGGGAGGTCTGGTTGGAGCCAGGACGCACCGCGTGTCCGTGCTGCCTCCATCGGCACCTGCAAGTCAACACGCCGACGGCGCCGCTGGTAGAGCCGCGTCGGGGCACCACGCTCGGCATGGCTCCCAGGCGGGTAGCCGCGCTCCTCGCTGATGGGTTAGCTCGCACCGCCTGGACGGCGGAGGTGCCCCAACTTACTATGCTGGTCGAGACGGACGACACAGCCGCTCACAACGTTGGCCGTGTGCCGACCTGTCTAGCATGCGGCACGCCGCCTGCCGAGACGCCACCCACCTGGACGCCGCGCCCGAAGGCACCGGGGAGTCACCGTTGGTCATCGCTCGAAGCCGCCGCCGACCGCTTCGCAGCAATTCACAGCCCCATCGTGGGCATCTCGTCGGATCTTCCGACACTCACCGAGGAGCCCGGCGACCACGGCGAACCGGACGCGTCAAAGGCGGACTCGCGTGCCTGGGAGCCTCTCCAGAACCTCGTTGTGCGGTACCGAGCGCTTTGGCCCGTGGACGGGATTGACGGTCTCCACCACAGCATCACCCTGGTGGCAGGCGGTAGCGGACGGACGCTCCAGCACGCGCGCGTGCGAGCGCAAGGAGAGGCTGCCGAGCGGGCCTCCGGAGCGTGGTGGGCCGAGCGCCCGCATTTCGTCGCCCGCGCCGCCGATCTCGAAGGCCGCGTGTTCACCCCAGACGACCTCCTCGGCTTCCGCGCGGACCAGTATGCTGATCGAGACGCGTGGAACGCCCGCGTCCACAGGTTTCTGCGCGTCCCGGAGCGGTTCGATCCCGCGGTGCCTACGGCGTGGGTCCGCGCCTACCCGTTGCCGAACGGAGCAGGAGGAGCGGACACGAGCGAAACCCCGGTCTGGATGCCCGCCGGGTATGCCTTCTACCGCTATGACTTCGGTGATGGGCCGATCTTCGCCAACGTCGACAGCAACGGCTGCGCAGCCGGATCGTGTCTGGAGGAGGCAACGCTGTCTGGCCTCTACGAACTCATCGAACGCGACAGCATCGCGCTGTGGGTGCGCTCGGGGGCGATCCGCCCCGGGGTAGACCTCAAGACCTCAGCGCATGCGGCGTTGCGGGACGCCTCCGACTCCTACGCGTCGAGAGGCCGCGCCCTTGCCGTGATCGACGTGACCTCCGACCTGGGCGTACCGGCATTCGTCGCGCTCTCGCATCGGCTGAACGGGCTGATGGGATGGGCCCTCGGCTTCGGATGTCATCTCGACCCCGAGGAGGCTGTATCACGAGCGCTCGGCGAGGTCACGCAGTCGGTGCACGAAGTCGAAAACGGGTCCGATGCTCTCGCCTGGGGAGACACCGCCACGGTCGAAGCGTTCCCGCATCTCGCGCCCGACCCCAGTGTGCCCGCTACCGACCTCAGCGGTTGGCCTGCTGCCACCACCGACGACGTGTTGAGCGACCTGTGCGAGGTAGCCGCGCGCGTGCGGCGTGCCGGGTTTGAGCCCTATGTGATCGACCAGACGCATCCGCTCGTGGGTGTCCCTGTGGTGCGCGTGGTCGTGCCTGGACTCGCCCACTTCTGGCGCCGCCTCGGGACGCCTCGCCTTGCCACGGCACCCCATGGGCTCGGCTGGGTATCCACGCCCACCGTGATCGACGATCCAGAGTGGACAGAAGTGACCGTTTAGTGACCTAGTGTGAGCGCAAGGGGTCTACTGCGCGATCACCTCTGGACGTGAAGGGGTTGCCAGGTTGGTCAACCACCCCTGTCCCCTCCTATCCAGGAGGGGAACTGCATTAGCAGCTTCCATACATGGCTTCAGATAACGCAAAAGACCGGTTGTCCATGCACTAGGGCGTGTGGACATTGATCGGGTCAGGTGCTCACGAGACGC
>JBCCLD010000030.1:0-19986 GCA_039027055.1 Bacteroidota bacterium | reverse complement strand
TCCAGCCCAGTTAAAGCGACTCGTCCAGCACTATGCCCATCGGGGCGCCATGGATATCGTGGGGCTCGGCGAGAAAGTGGCCGTGCAACTCGTCGAAGAGGGCCTCGTCGGTCATGTAGACGATCTGTACCGGCTCGCGGGCCGTCAGGATGACCTCCTCGCGCTCGACGGATTCAAGGACAAGAAAGTCGACAATCTCCTCGCAGGCATCGAGGCCTCGAAGGCGCGACCGCTGCGGCGGCTGCTCTTCGGGCTGGGTATCCGGCACGTCGGCGAGACGGTGGCGGAAACACTCGTCGAGGAGCACGCGTCGCTGGCCGACCTCGCCGCCGCCGCCGTGGAGACACTCACGGCGATCCCAGGCATCGGACCTGAGATCGCCGAGGCGGTACGTGCCTGGTTCGGGCACGCCCCCAACCAAGCGCTCGTCGAGGCACTGCGTGGGTTGGGGGTGAACACACGGCGTCTCCCCGAAGAAGAGCCGGTCATGGCGGCAGGGAGGAGCGGAGGGGCGCCGCTCGCGGGCAAGACGGTCGTGCTGACGGGCTCGCTTTCGGGCCGGACTCGATCCGAGGCCAAACAGCAACTGAAGCAACTCGGCGCGAAGGTCACGAGCAGCGTCACCACGAAGACAGATCTGCTGATCGCAGGCGAACGCGCCGGCTCGAAGCTCGATAAGGCGCAGGCGCTCGGCATCCCGGTCCTCGCAGAGGCCGACCTGGATGCACTACTCGAAGCGGACACTAGTCGGTGAATAGTCTGAGGTAGGGAAGCCTGCCCCATTCGCTCCAGAATTGGCCCCAACGCCGGGCTCCAACACGTCTACCTGTACCCGTCTCACGTTCCACATCTCGCATGCGCCGCTTGCTCGTCGTAGCCTACTACTTCCCGCCCTCGGGCGGACCAGGCGTGCAGCGGGTGCTCAAGTTCGTCAAATACCTGCCCACGCTAGGCTGGCACCCAACCGTACTCACCGTGGAGGCCGGTGCGTATCCTAGCTACGACCCGACGCTTTCCAGCGATATCCCGGCGGGCATCAAGGTTTACCGGACGCGTGCGCTAGACCCGTTCGGCGTCTACGCGCGAGCTACTGGGAAGACGAAATCGGACGCGGTGACGGTGGGCGCCATCGCGCAGACGCCGTCGCTGATCGAGCGTTGGGCTCGCTTCGTCCGAGCAAATATCTTCGTGCCAGATGCGCGTGTGGGCTGGGTGCCTTTCGCTGCACGGAAGGGCACCCAGCTGGTAAAGACAGCGCGCGCAGAAGGGTACCCGTACGCGGCCGTACTCACGTCGGGACCGCCGCATTCGGGGCACCTCATCGGCCGGGCCGTGCACCGTGCCACGGGAACGCCGTGGGTGGCCGACTTCCGCGATCCGTGGGCCCGCCACGCGCTCGCCGACATGCTTCCGATGACCGCCGCTGCAACCGCGCTTGACCGTCGCATCGAACGGAGCGTCCTCCAAGAGGCCACGCGGCTCGTCACCGTGAGTCCCTCCTGGCAACGGCACCTGGCCAGGCAGGCCGGGCGGTCCGAGTCGGACGTAGTCGTGGTACACAACGGGTTCGACGCGGCCGATTTCGCCTATGCCCACGCGGGAGCGCCGGAGCGCACGTTCACGCTCACGCACGTAGGGAGCCTCTACACGACTCGGGACCCGCTTGCGCTGTGGGACGCGCTCGCCGACCTTCGAGCCGAAGGGGCGATTCCGCGCCTGCGGGTACGTCTCCTCGGTAGCGTCGCTCCTAGCGTCCGTACTAGCCTGGCGGCGCGCGGCCTCGATGCCATCACGGACATCGAGCCGTATGTGCCGCACGAGGACGCCATCAAGGCGATGCATGCGGCGACGCTGCTGCTGCTCACCATCGAGCGGTTTGTGCTCGACCATGGCATGATCACCGGGAAGCTCTACGAATACCTTGCAGCGGGGCAGCCTGTCCTGGCGTTGGGTCCTGTCGGCGGCGATGCCGAGGCGCTGCTGCACCAGACGCGCGGAGGGACGCTCCTCGCGCGTGACGACGGCGCGGGGGTGGCTGCACTCGTCCGTCGCCATTATGCCTCGTGGGACGCGGGAACGCCCGAGCCCGGTGCGGACTACGACGCCGTCGCTCCCTACTCCCGCGAGGCCCAGGCACGCCGCCTTTCCGCCGTGCTTCGCTCGCTCCGCTGAGTCACCTAGCTCGTATCCTGGCACATGTCAACGCACGAAAGCTCTGCTCGCTCCGCGCTGACGCCTGCCCTGCGCCGTCGCTTCGCTCGGACAGAGGCGTTTATGGGAGCCACGCTCCCGCCGCCCGCGCGCCTGCTCGACCTCGGACCCCCCAACACGCTGGGCGACCGGTTGCTCAAGCGCGGCTACGACGTCGCCTACACCGGCACGGTCGACCTCGACGAGGATCCGGACGTCGTCGCGGGCGAAGCCGATGCGGTGACCGCGTTTGAGATCCTGGAGCACCTCGTTAACCCGCTGGGGGTGCTTCGCGCTATCCGAGCGCCGCGCCTCTACGTCACCGTACCAATGCGGCTGTGGTTCTCGTCGGCCTACCGCAACCCGACCGATCCGTGGGACCGCCACTACCACGAGTTCGAGGATTGGCAGTTTGACTGGTTGTTGGAGAAGGCTGGGTGGGAGGTCGTGCGCCGTGAGCGCTGGACAAATCCACCGCCTCGATGGACGATCGGTGTACGCCCGCTGCTGCGCAGAGTCACGCCCCGCTGGTATGTCGTCGAAGCTCGCCGGGGGGACGCGGTCGACTCGGACTCGGCGTAGTTTTCGGGCCATCGCCTCCCCACGTGTGACCGGCTCACATGGCTGACCGCCCTGTCATCGTTCATCTCGCCACGACCCACAAGGCTGGTGACCCGCGCATCTTCCAAAAGGAGTGCCGGACGCTGGCCCAGGCGGGCTATGACGTGCGCTACGTTGTCCCGCACGCGCACGACGAGGTGGTTGACGGCGTCCAGATTCTTGCGGTAGCGACGCCTCGGTCTGGGAAAGAGCGCATGACGACGACGACGTGGGCGGTCTTCCGCCGCGCGCTTGCCCAGCCCAAGGACGCCGTCTTCCACTTCCACGACGCTGATCTGCTCCTCCCCGCGCTCGTCCTCAAGGCCTTGGGTCGTCGCGTTGTGTATGATCTGCACGAGGATGTGCCCCGTCAGGTCCAGTACTTCCACTGGGTGCCTGAGCGGTTCAGGTCGGTCGTTGGAGTTGCCTACGGTAGCCTGGAAGCCCTTGGCGCCCACGTGTTTGACGGCTTGATCGTCGCCGAGCCGGTGATTGCTCGGCGGTTCAAGGCGCATGCCCCGATCCTCGTTCGCAACTTTCCGCTCCGGGACGAACTCATCCCTTCGGCCCCAATGCCCTATGCAGAGCGACCGCTTCATGCCGCTTATGTAGGGACGATCACAGTAGTCCGGGGCATTCGGGAAGTCATCGTCGCGATGGGCCAGATTGCTCCTAGACTGAGCGCACGACTCCGCCTGGGAGGCAGCTTTCATCCAGCGTCCCTGCAAGAGGTTTTGAAGCGCGAGGCCGGCTGGTCGCAAACAGACTATCTCGGATACCTTGATCGCCCTGCTGTTGCGCGAGTGCTTGACCAGGTGCGCGTAGGCATCGTCACGTTTCATCCCGTCGAACGCTATCTCGGCAACTACCCAACGAAGCTCTTCGAGTACATGGCGGCAGGCATTCCCGTGGTCTGCTCGAGCTTCGCCCAACTCAAACCGTTCGTCGAAGGGACCGGCTGTGGACTGCTTGTTGACCCGTTGAATCCAGCCAGCATCGCGTGGGCTATCCAGTGGCTGCTGGAGCACCCTGAAGAGGCCGAAGCGATGGGACAGCGTGGCCAAGCCGCCGTACGCGAACGTTTCCACTGGGCCCCAGAAGGGGAATCCCTCGTACAATTTTACGAGCGACTACTGGATACACCGCGTCCCACCGCACCCGCAGCCGCTGGGGTGCAAGCGTGAGCCACCGAGGCGATCAACGTTCGCTTTTCCGACGATTGGTGGAGCAGGGGGGGCTCTACGCGTTGAGCAACTTGGGCGTCAAGGCAGCCGGGCTGCTTTTGCTCGGGTTCTATCTCGACCCTACCCTCCTCACCGGGGCGGAATACGGCCACCTGGTGCTGCTCGAAACGACCGCGCAGGTAATCGTGATCGTCGCCGGCCTTGGGATAGGGTCAGGCCTGCTCAAGCTTGCAACCGACCCTGACTATGCTGACCGGCGAGACGCGCTCCTCACGACGGCTCTCGTCGCCTCGGCGTTATGTGGCGGCATAGCCATGCTGGCGGTTGGTTTCTCCGCCCGTCCGCTCGCTGCCTTTCTGCTCGATGACCCCCAGGCTACGCGTGCCGTATGGCTGATGGGGGGCTATGCGGGGCTGAAAGTGGTCGCAGCGGTTCCCTACGTCGTACTGCGCGTGCGCGAGAGAGCGGGCTTATTTGCCTGCGCGGCGCTCACGGAAATCGGGCTGTTGTTGGGTGGCGTAGCTTATTTCCTGGCCGTCCAGGATGCTGGGCTGGTTGGCGTCATGCAGGGCTTCGTCGTCGCGGCCATGGGAGCCGTGGTGCTACTTGCCGGCGGACTACTCCGTACTGTCCGGTGGTCCGTCGATGCACACCTCGTGCGCCCGTTGTTGAAGCTAGGCGTGCCCCTTTCCTTCGCCGCCATCGCGAGCATCGCGCTCAACGCCGGAGATCGATACATGCTCAAGGCCATTACGAACGCCGAGGCTGTGGCGATCTACGGACTGGCTGCGAAGTTTGGAGGTGTCATCAACATGCTCTTCGTCCAGAGCTTCAACTTGGCCTTTTCAGTCTTAGGCCTGAAGGCTCTCGCGGTTGGAAGACTAGGGGCGCCCCCGTCGTTCCATCGTCGCATCGCACGGCTGTACACGGTTGTGACGGGATGGGGCGTGCTCGGTTTAGCGCTGTTGACCCTGGACGTGACCGCGTGGCTATCGCCCGATCCGCTGTACCTCCAGGCCGACCCCCTCGTCTTGCCCATCGCCCTAGGCTTTTTGGTGTACGGTCTATACTTCGTGGGCATGAACGTGCTCTATGCACACCAGGCGACGGGTACCATCGCGGGGGCCGTGGCTGGGGCAGCGGTGCTCAACCTCGCCCTCAACACGGTAGCGATTCCACTCTATGGTGGCATGGGCGCAGCAATTACATCGCTGGTAGCCTACGCCGCGCTTGCAGCCATCACGCTCCTCCGTGCGTATCAGGTAGGTGGATTGCGCGTGTCGCTACGCACCCTATGCACGGTCTGTGTGGTTGTGGTGGCACTGTGGGCCGTCGCGCAGCCCACGACGGTGTGGGAGACCTGGCCGCGGCTCGGAGCACGGATCGGATTAGTGGCAAGCTATCCGGCTATCGTGCTCGCCCTCGGCGTCTACTCCCAAGATGAGCTGCGCACGCTCTTAGGCCGACTACCGAGGCGAAGAGCGTAGGGAGAAGCGGACTGCTTGGTAAAGAGTTGGGTTGGGCTTACAGTGAATAGGACGTATGCGTACTCTTGCCACCCTCAACCTCCACGGCGATGCGCCAACTTTTATGGTTCCTGTTGCTTGTAGCTGTACTCCCATCGGCCTCCGCACAGGTTCTGGCCGAGCGCGCTCTACGCGGGGTGACGGACTTCCCCGCTGGAACCGCCGCCGCATGTTTCGAAGACCTCGATGCGGACGGGGACCTGGATCTGGTCACCACGCATCCACACGAGGGCGGGTTCATTCGGGTGCTTGCGCAACATCAAGGAGCGTTCGCAGAGGTCTGGCGTGCGGGAGGCATTGCCAATGTGACTACAGCCCTGTGGATCGATCTGGCCAACGACGGGTATCCCGATGTGATCGCATCAGGGCTGTCGATCTCCGTAGCCGTGTTCGCAAATGCGGAAGGGCGGTTGGCTACGACCCCGACCTTTGTGGAGAACGCGCCCACGAGCAACGCGCCTGACCTCGATGCCGGGGACCTCAATGGAGACGGCTTCCTGAATGTGGTCGTGGCACCTCGGCAAGGTAATCCCGATGTCTTGCTCTACAATGTGGGCTCAGGAAAATTTGACCCCGTAGCCCCAGACATGATCGACGGACCGAGGCTGGACGGGGCAGGGGCGTCATTTAGCGATTACGACGGCGACGGTGATCTCGATGTGCTGTTTCTCGGGCTCGACGGCAACCGGTTGTATCGAAACTTGGGCGGGACGTTTGTACGTGCGGAAGGGGCCACTGTGGAGGCGCAACGTGGCAATATCTCGGCCTCTTGGGGCGATTACGACGCTGACGGCGACCTCGACCTCTACATTGCTGGCCAGCAGGAAGACGTGCTTTACGATAACCTTGGAGGACAGTTGATAGAGCGAATCGTCTATCCAGCTCATACTTCTGAGACATCGAGCAGTGTATGGTTCGATCTGGATCTCGATGGCGACCTCGACCTCATCCAATCGCGCAACGGAGCAGCTTCGGAGGTGCTGCGAAACGAAAAGGGGATCTTCACCGCCGAAGCATTCGGCCCCACAGGTGTATCGGTAAGCGCCGTGGCCACTGATCCCGGAGCCGACGGGCGCGTCGATGTGTTGCTCACGCGTGGTGGGTTTGGGATGTCCAAAGAGACCGACCGGCTGTACGTAGTCGAGTCCGCCATGGGCACTTGGCTCAGCGTTCTACTTCGCGGCGAGCGTTCGAACGCGCATCGCCTACACGCTTGCCCACAGCGAGCACGTGCGCCTTGAGGTCGTTGATGTGACGGGCCGTAGCGTACTCGTGCTGGTCGAGGGCCTACAGGCAGCCGGTCGCCACGCGGTCGAGTGGGACGGCCGCGATGGCCAGGGACGGCCTGTGGTAAGTGGCGTCTATTTCTACCGGATGCAGCATGGGACTTCGGTGACGACCCGCCGCATGGTCATCGTGCGCTAATGTGCGGCTAGCGCCCAACCGTGAGCGGCGACGAGACAGCGTACCTTGTTCGTCCTGTCTTGCACCGCTCAGCTATGGCTTCCACCGACTATTTCGAACGGGTTCGTGACCTCGTCGCGAGCGTCTTGCCGCGCGAAGCTGAGCGGCCGGACGCGCGCCGGCGCGCCTACGCGATGCTATTCTCGCTCCTCGTCGCGACGGTGCTGTGGTTTAGCGTCAGCATGGACGAGGACTATGCGCTGGGCGTCGACATGCCCGTCGAACTGCGACGGCTGCCGGAAGGGCAAGCCCTCCGCTCGCCTCCGCGCTCGCCTGTGCGTGTGACAGTGGAAGGGCGAGGGTGGGACTTGCTCGCGCTCAGCCGCAATCCGCCAGTCTTTACGGTCGATGCGGAGGAAGAGCGGGTGAACCTGCTCAGCGCCGCCAGCGAAATGGGACGGTTTCCGACGGGCGTTCGTGTCCAAAGCGTGGTGCCCACGACGCTCCCACTCGACCTGGACACGGAAGTCGAGAAGCGCATCCCGATCGTTTTGCGCGGGGCGCTCGACCTCGACGCCAACCATGAGTTTCTGAATCCGCCGCAGCTGGAGCCGGACTCCGTGCGGGTCGTGGGCGCACAGACGGTGCTGCAAGACCTCGTGGCCTGGCCCACGCGCCCTGTGGTTCTGGACGACGTCGATGAGTCTTTCGTGATCCAAGTCGCCCTACAAGACACGCTCGCTGGACTAGTACAGGTAGGCCGGCAGCAGACGCAGCTATCGGTGGCCGTGGACCGCTTCACGGAGGGCATGCGCGAACTCGTCGTACGGGTGGTAGGCGTGCCGCCGGGTGTGCAAGCCGTGCGCCTGTTGCCTAGCCGCGTGACCGCGACCTACCGCGTCCCCGTGGACGACGCCCTCTTCGCTCAAGCGGAGACTACGGATGAGTTCTTCGCGTTCGTTCCCTACGCGAACATCGCCCGGGACACCACGGGGACGGTCTCGCCGATCCCACAGCTTCCCGGCACGCTCCCCATCCGCGACGTGTCGCTGGAACCGGCGCAGCTCCGCTACTACACCGTGGTTGAGTAGGGTCGCGCCACATGTTGCCCCTCGCTTTTGCCGTCGCGTGCAGCCTCGCCATCGCGACCATCTTCAAGGTGGCGGCCCGCCTCGAACTCGACCCGCTGACCCTCCTCACCGTGAACTACGGAGCCGGAGCGTTCGTCGCCTTGGCCTTCATCCTAGCCGAACCGGGTGATAGACCGGGGGGCCTCGGGCTCGATCCAGGCTTGGTCGTCCTAGGTCTTGGCACCGGTGCGTTGTTCATCGCTGGGTTTTTCGTCTACGCGCTGGCGGTGCAGGAGGCAGGCATGGCCATGGCGTCGGCGGTCATGCGGCTTGCTGTGGTGTTGCCCTTCCTGGCGTCGTGGTTAATCTGGGGAGAGATCCCGACGTCGGGTCAGCTGATCGGCCTAGGCGTTGCCGGCCTAGCGTTTGTGTTGCTTACGCGTCCAACTCACCAGGACGCGCCGCACGCTACTCGGTCAGGGGCCTCTTGGCGCTTGGTTCGAGTCCTCGGGTTGCTGTTTCTGGCTGGAGGGCTGGGCGATGTAGCCATGAAGGTGTTTAGCGAGCACTATGGAGCGACGCATAGCAGCGCGCTCTTTGGGCTGTTCCTCTTTGCCGCAGCCTGTGGAATTGGCCTGGTGCTGGTCGTCGTGCGGATCCGACGAAGGCCGACGCGCAGCGAACTGGGGTGGGGCATTGCCCTCGGCCTGGTCAACTATGGCTCCGTCGCCTTTATCATTGCGGCGCTCAAGGCATTGCCGGGGCCGCTCGTTTTCCCGTTCAACAACATCGCGATCGTGATGGGCGCGGCCGTCATAGGAGTGGTGCTCTGGCACGAGCGGCTCGGTATGGCCAACATAGCCGGACTAGTGCTGGCGGGACTGGCCCTCGTGTTGCTCACCATGTAGAGGCTGTCCTCGTGGGCAGACCAACTGCGCGTGCACCATTCGATGGTCCTATCCCGTTCGTTGCCTGACACAACGTTCTGCTGTTCGTATGCGACGTCTGCGTACTCTCGCGTTTACTGCCGGTCTTCTGGTCGCCCTGGGCATTCTGCTCACGGTGGCAGTCCAGGGCTGGCTGCATGGCGAGGGGTTGACGGAGGCCGAGGCTCAGACTATCGTCGTAGACACGGTGCTCCGCGACCGGCCCGAAGCGTTCTTGGTGACCGGTACGCTGGAATTCTCCACGGGGCTAGAGCAGCGTTCGCGTAAGGTCCTACTCCCCGGTATGCTCGATCTCGACCTCGGCACCACGGTCGTGCGGGTCCGCGCCCCAGCCCGCGCGGCCTACGGCTTCGACGCGAGTGAACTCCGACCCGAAGACATCCAGGTTCGAGGTGATACCCTCGTCTTGCCCTTGCCTAGGCTGTCGGTCTTTGCCGTCGAACCCGACCTGGTGGCGATGGAAATGCAGACCGAGACGGGCTGGGCGCGCATGCAGAGCCGGAGTGGCAACACGCAGGAGCGCGCCGCCTTGGGCCAGCTCCTTCCCGCCATGCGGGACCGCGCCGAGCGCTACCTCCTGGATGCCGAGCCGCCGCGCGCTAACACCATCCGCGCCATCGAGCGCATGCTGCGGCCCGCGCTTCTGGCAGCTGGGTGGGAACCAGTGATGGTGTTCGAGGAGGTGCCGACGCTGAACACCATCGTGCCAGAGTAGCCCCTTCGATTTCATCGGCGAGGCGCGGGCCGAAGATGCTACTGGTAGGAGTAGACGTACTGCCGGAGCTGTTGGTTTTCGGCCTCGGCGTGCTCCTTCTCGTAGCGGAGCAGGTCGCGGATCGAGACGACGCCAACGAGGGTGGTACCCTCCGCAATGGGAACGTGCCGGAAGTGGCCTTCCTGCATCCGGCGCAGCACCTCGTTGTGCGAGGTGTCGGCCTGTACCACGACGACCTTGGGGGTCATGACGTCTGAGACGAGCGTAGTGGCGGGATCGAGGCCGGGGACTACGACACGCCGCGCTACGTCGCGCTCGGTGAAGATGCCCACGAGCGCGTCGCCGTCGAGCACAAGCGTGGCTCCGACGTTGTGCTTGACCATCGTGGTGGCCGCGGCGAGCACGGTCGTGGTGGGCGGGACAGAGACGGGCGCGCCGTTGCGGCGGACTACATCGACGATGCGAGACATGGGACCGGAGACGTGAGTGAGAGCATCGGAGAGCGTAGTGTACGTGCTGCGAAAAGCGCTTCCAAGGGTGGGGGGGAACGTTTGCCTCTCTTTCTTGGTCACGCTTCTGCTCCCTCCACCCCTCCTATTGCGTCCTCAAGCGATGCCTCGTACCAACCCAGACGACGTCTACCTCGACACGCCGCGTGGCTTGGTCACCGTCGAAGGTGTGCACTTCCACACGACTGAGGCGCTGGTCCGAGCGTACGCGGCTCCGGTGCTGGACCGCGAGCCGTTGGCCGTGCTCGTCCAGCGGGCGCTCGTGTGGCTCGACTTGGGCCGGACCGTGGCCCTCTGTGTGCTGCTGCCGCTCGTGGTCGTCACGCATCCGTTGGTAGCAGTGTTGGGTACGCTCGTGGTGTTTGTTGGAACCGAGGTTCTGGCACCTGCTACCCCGTCGCGGCCTGTGGCTGAGGTGGTGCGCTGGCTACGGATGCCCTGGCTTATCGCGATCCCGTACGTCGTCGTCTTGAGTATGCTTGGCCATGAGGGGCGACTGGCTGCCGTCTGTGTGGGGCTGTTTGGATTCGTAGCCCTCCGACTCGGAGTGGTGGCCATACTCATGCGCCCCCTCGTACGTCCCCTCCAAGCGCGGCTCTATGCGCTCCCCGTGCCCGACCAGGTGCTGCGCGGCTTCATTGCCCAGACTGCCATCCGCTTTGGCATCACCCTACCGGGTATGGAGGGGATGGAAGAACAGGTGCGCACGTTCTGGCGGCGCGGCAACTGAGCAGTCTATCCGGACGAACAAGACGAGCACGCGCGTCTGTTGTGGGCGATAGATCGCTGCTTGGGTAGGCTGGGCGCGGTCAGCCTGAAACGGCAGGGGAGGAAAATGGCCGGACGCGAGGAGCCCAGCCGTCTCATAGGTGGCGGTGTCGGGTCTACAGCCTGGAAGAGCGTCACGGGGACGTTACCGAATTTACCTGCTGAATCGGATGTGAAGGAGGGATGGAGAGGAAGTTGTCAATTCATTTTGGAAGCGCTTCCGAAAGCATCTATCTTTTGCACGACTAGACTCATATACCGACATGCTGCAACGAGTTGAGGTCCCCATGACTCTTATAATGTCCTAAGTATTTTAGTCATAATTGCCAAATAGACTCCCTAAAATATTTGCTATCCTGATACCGCCGATAAATTGCAAGGCGTTTGCATCAGGTCCCTACCACCCTCCACCCTCCTAGCCCCCATTCACCATGCAAGCTCGCCTGGCTGCCGTCCTCGGCAATGACCGCGTGCACCTGACGCCGCTCCGCATCGAAAACATCTACACGCACTACCGCTGGAACAACGACCCAAAGCTGTGCTACTTCGACAGCGAGCAGCCCTTCGAGAAGGAGTCCTTCGCGGACTTCAAGCGCCGCTTCTTCCAACTCGCCCTGCACCCGCAAGCCGACGCGTACGACTTCGAGATCCATCGGGTCGCCGACGGCACGCTCATCGGCGTGGCCTACATCGACCGCATCGACTCGTTTCACCGGCGTTGTCGGATCAGCCTGGCGATCGCGGAGTCCAGCGCCCAGGGGCTCGGCTACGGGCGTGCGACGCTCGACGTGCTGTTGCGCTGCGCCTTCGAAGAGTTGAAGATGCACCGGGTCACGGCTGAGGCCTTCTCGTTCGCCCACGTATGGAAGGGACTCCTGGACTCGGTGGGCTTCGAGGCGGAAGGCCGTCTCCGGGACCACCTTTTCCGCGACGGCACGTTCCACGATAAGGAGACCTTCGCACTTCTCGAAGAGGAATACCAGGCGCGTCTGACCACCCGCCCCGTCATCGTTGAGGCGGCCTAAGCTGCAGGGCAAAGCTGTAGCGCACGTTCGCCTGCTGACGCTCCCTATTGCAGCGCCCCGTTTCGGTCCGTCCGAGGCGGGGCGTCGTTGTAGACGAATAGCGTGTACCGCCGTCCGGTTAGGGGCACACAACAACCCTGAACGCGAGCATCCGTCGCCCGCATGGGTTCAGTGTAGCCCCCAGCTACTCTAGAGGGCAGCCTAGTTTCGCTGGAGCCAGAAGACCAGGATATCGTCGGCGAAGCGCGGCTCTTGGCTGCGGCGGAGCAGGTGTGTGAGGAGTTCGTGGACAGGCCGGTCCGTCCCAAACGCCGCCTTTGCGGCCTGGGCTACGCCGACTTCGCCGAACTGTTGGCCGCTCATCGCCGTCTGTTCGATGAGGCCGTCTGTGTAGCAGAGCAGCGCGCTGTCGTGGGGCAACTCGAACGTCTTGTCGTGAAACTCCGCGCCGGGATCGAGGCCGAGCACCATGTCCGAGTATTCGACGATGCCAGCGCGGTCCGGCATTACCAGGATGGGGCGGCAGTGGCCGGCGCTGGCGTAGGTGACCCGGTGGTGCTCCGGCTCCCAGTGCATCAGCAGCAGCGAGGCAAACGTCTCTTCGAGGACCTGGTCCTTGATGAGCATCTCGTTGACCCGCTTCATGAGCATGCCCGGCGAAGTCGTGTACTCCAGCATCGCGTGGACCATCGAGCGGATGTACGACAGGAAGCTGAAGGCGTAGAACTTTGCCTGCAGGCCCTTGCCCATGATGTCGCCGACGGTGAAGAGGTAGGAGGTTGGGCTGGCCTGGACCCAGTCGAAGAGGTCGCCGCCGCCATCCTCCTTGGGCTGCGTGTAGAACAGGGTCCGGTAGCCGTCGATGTCGGGCATCGACTTGGGCAAGAGGCGGTCTGAGAAGTCCCGCGCGATGTTGCTGTTGAGCTTCGTCTGGTAGACCTTCGTGCGCTCGAGGATCTGCCCGACGCGGTTAAGCAGGTAGTCGACGTCGAACGGCTTCGAGATGTAGTCGTCGACGCCTTGGCTGAGGCCTTGGGCGCGGGCGGCCTCGTCGCTCTTGGCGGTGAGGAAGATGAACGGGATCGCGCGGGTGCGGTCGTCGTTGCGGAGGGCGGCGAGCAGCGCCAGCCCATCCATCTTGGGCATCATGATGTCCGAGACGATGAGGTCGGGCAGGCTGTCCTCCATGGCGTCGAGGGCAGACTCGCCGTTGTCAGCACTGCGCACGCTGTAGTGCTTCCCGAGCCGGTACTCGAGAAGGCGGCGTAGCGTCTGATTGTCTTCGACGATCAGAATGGAACGGTCATGCATAGGTCGTCGTCGGCGCCGTCGATCCAGAACTCGAGACGTTGCCGTCCCTCTGAAGTGGTGGTGTAGGAGAGGTCGTGGGTGCAGGCCATCACCATGAGGAGGCCACGCCCACGGTCCGGGGGCTGCTCGCCGGAGACGTGCAGCGCCTGGAGTGTAAGTTGGTGTTGGAGGTCGAACCCTCGCGAGTTGTCTTCGATGGTGCAGCGGAGCCGGTCGTCCCCGGGCCACATCGAGAGGGCGATCTCCGGGGGGCCCTCTCCAAACTGCGCGTGCTGCACCAGGTTCGCGATCCACTCATGCACCGCCAGCTTGACGACCTCCAGCATGAACCCCGTCAGCGGTGGCGCGAACGTGCCTGCCTCCTGCCAGTGGGCGAACAGCCCATGGATCTCGTCGATCACCGCACCGAGATCGGTGAAGCGATGCAGGGTAGAACGTGAGGGGGGAAAGGAGGCGGAAGTCATGGCGGCTACCGACTTCGCGGAGGGGCGTGCGACGAGCCGAGGCGGCTCAAGGGGGCGACCCAATGGGCGTCGCCTAGGCGGAGCCTGCGGAGCCAGCCGGGGGGGCCGCCGGGGCGTTCGCCGCGCCGTCGATCTGCTGGAGCGCCGACTCGACGGAGGGGAACTGGCGAAACACCTTGTAGGTGCGCGTCAGCTGCACGACCACCTGCACCGGCCGGGAGACGCTCGCGAAGACTACCTGGCCGCCGAGCGGCGTCAGCTGGCGGTACATCGAGAAGACGGCGCCCAGCCCAGTCGAGTCCAGGATGCCCGTGCCCGAGAAGTCCAGGACGAAGTGGCGGACGCCGGCCCGGATGTGGTTCTGGCAGGTGGACTTGAACTGCGCCGCGTTGCGGAAGTCGAGCGCCTTGCCGATGCGAACAACGGCGGCGTGCGCGGACACTTTCTGGATCGTGAAGCTCATGACGAAACGGAGGGGGTGGAGCCGGTAGGCGGAGAAAACGGGTGGATCGATCCGCGACAGATCGGCGATGCGCAGGTCCAATATCGTACCACTTCTTCCGATGCGCTCGATTTGCCTAACAAGAATGAGGTTTGCGTGGAACGGACGGGAATGGAGGCATACCCGTCGCGGCGGTCTAAGGAATGGCCCAACACGCGCCGGAGACGCGTGCCGTCACGCTGAGCAGGCCGATGCATTCTGTAATGAAGAGCGGGTGATTCGAAATACGCACGCCCTGCGCTTGGGAGGCTGCCAGACTGGGCATGGCGTAAACTCTGCCGCGCCCTCGCCGCCGGAACTTGTGCCTCGCTTCGTGTCCTCCCCCCGCCCACTTCTCGCATGCCGCCCTCGCTTCGGGCACGAGGAGCGCTGCGTCCAAGGCATCAGGTGGGGTGTGCTGCTGGGAGCCCTCGTGTTTGTCCTGCTCCTAGGCGGGTGCCACCGCGAGGCGGCCACGGTGCCCGCCGATCTCGACCTGGAGGCGCGGCCCGACCAGGAGTCGTGGGACGCCACGCTCCTCGTCACCCGCGATGCCCTGCCTCGCGCGCGCCTCGCCGCGCCCTATCTCGCGCGCTACGACCAGGCCGACAGCACCTATGCGCTTTTCCAACCGCTACCCGCCGACGAGCGCCCCCCCGGCGACACCGTGCGCGTGGCGGTGCAGCTCTACGACGACGACGGAGCCCCGTCGGCGTTCATGACGGCGGACCAGCTGCGCTACTACGACCGCTGGCAGCAGTTTGAGGCCCAGGGCGACGTGCGGGTCGTCACCGCCGACGAGAAGCGGCTCTTCAGCGAGCACCTGTCCTGGGACGAGCAGTCGCGCCGCGTCACCACCGATGGCTTCGTGCGGATCGTCACGCCCACGGAGCAGATCCAGGGCTATCGCCTCAACGCCGACGAGAGCCTCGACACCTACACCATCGCCCAAGTCACCGGCCTGGTGGAGGTGGAGGAATGAGGGAAGGGACGCTGTGCGATGTTCGAGGTCCGATGTCCAAGGGGCTGGGAGCTTCGCCTACGACCAACACGCACCACGCACCACGCAACAGACAACACCGCTGGTGGCTCAGCGCACTGCTGATTGCGTTGCTCGCCTCGCCCATCCACGCGCAAGAGGGGACGACGAGGCTGGTGCAGATCGTCAACGCCGACTCGGTGGCGGGGGTCATCGAAGACGGGCAGCGCGTCCGGCGGCTCATCGGCAACGTGGTGCTGCGCCAGGAGGAAACGCGCCTTCGCGCCCAGCGCGCGACGCAGTTCCTTGACTTTGACATCACGCTCTTTGAGGGCGACGTGCGCATCATCGAGGAGGGCGACACCCTCACGGCGCGGCTCGTGCGCTACAACTCCGCGTCGAAGACCGGCGAAGCCGAAGGCAACGTCCGCATCGCCGACTCGACGGCGGTGCTCTTTGCTCCAAGTGCGACCTACGACTCGCGCGCCAAGACGTCGGTCTTCACCGACGGCGCGCGCCTCGTCGAGGACGACGCCACGCTCACAAGCCGCCGTGGCACCTACAACTCGCGTACGAAGGTGGCCACGTTCACCGACGACGTGCGACTCACCGACAGCACGACGGTACTCACGAGTCGCCGGGGCACCTACAACACCGAGACGCGCCGCGCCGACTTCGCTGGCGACGTGCGCCTCGAACACCCGGACACCCACCTCGAAGCCGACTCGCTCGTCCACTTCCGCGAGACCCAACAGTCGGAAGCACACGGCCGCGTCTTCATCGAGCGCTTCGGCGACGAAGAGCCTGACCAGGAAGACGCCGACGCCGCGCCGGACGTAGCGCCGGTCGAAGCGCCCGGGGGCCGTGCTCCCAAGGGCACCGACGCCGAGGCTGCCGCCCAAGCGCTGGCACCCTCGGACAGCCTCGGCGCCACCACCGCGCGCGACTCGACGCTGCGCACGCTGCTCTTCGGCGACCGCGCCCTCCACGACGAGCGCCTCGGCTTCAGCCGCCTCGACGGCCAGCCGCTCCTCGTCACGCTCCGCACCGACTCGACCGGCGCGACCGACACGCTCCTCGTGCGCGCCCGTGTCCTGGAGGCCTACCGCCTCGACCCGGCGTCGCTAGACAGCATGGAAACGGCCGAGGCAGAGCGACGCCACGTGGCGGAGGGCCTAGCAGCCGTGGATAGTGTCATGGTGGATAGTGTGGCAGTGAGCGGTGAAGCGGTTGGCCGTGTGTCGGGAGACGGATTGCCAGTCGATAGTGTGTTGGTGGGCGGTGAATCCGAAGACGGGGCGGCGGTGACAGGTGGGGAAGAGGACGATCCCGAAGAGGAGGCGCTGACGAGTTCAGAACCCGATAGTGAGCAGGGGAGGGGGCCGCCAAGTGAGCAGGGGAGGGGGCCGCCAACCTCAGGGCTTGACGAAGTGGCGCTCGACTCGCTACGTGCGCAGTACGGAGACGACTGGCAATCCGTGGCCGATTCGCTTCTCGCTGAAAACTCGACCGCCGACCCTCGACCCCCGACTCCCTACGCGCCTGACCTACGACCTACGACCTACGACCTGCCATCCGGCACCGAGATCACTCGCCTCGTCGCTCGGGACTCCGTCCGGATCGTCCAGCCCGACCTCGTGGCCGTGGCCGACTCGGCCGTGCTGGACCGTTTCGAGATCCCGCCGCCCGAGGCGGTGCTGCCAGACGCGTTGATGGCTGATTCGTTGATGGACGTGTCGCTCAGCGCCGGCTCGCAGGATGCGGGAACCGAAAGCTCCGAGCCGGAGAACCGCGACGTGCTGCGGCTCTTCACGAGGCCCTCGGTGTGGGTGGACGAGACGCAGGTGACGGGTGCGGCGATGACCGTGCTCGCCCGTGCCGAGACGCTCGATACGCTGCGTGTGGATGGCCAGGCCTTTGCCGCGCAGCGCGACACCTCGCTGGCGAAGGTGAACCAAATCCGTGGCCGCACCATGCTTGCGCTCTTCGACGAGGAGATGCAGCCGGACAGCACCCGTGAGAACACGCTGCGCGAACTTCTCGTGTGGCCCAACGCCGAAGCGATCTACTTCCGCGCGAAGGAGCAGGAGGAGGAGGACGCGCCGCCGCTACCGCCCGACAGCCTCCTCGACGGGGCCGTGCAGGTGAGCGCCGACAGCATCGCGTTTACGTTCGCCCGCGACACGCTCCGCGCCGTGCGCGGCTACCGCGGCATAGAGGGGCTGAGCTACGCCGCCGACATCGTCCCAGCGAACCTGCAACTTGGCGGCTACGTCTACACGCCTGAGCGTCGCCCCACGCAGTCTGTGCTGTTGGTGCCGGGCAGCCGCGAAGCCGTCCGCCTCGGCCTGTCGGATTCGCTCGCCACGCCCGTCTTCGACATCCCCGACGTGGACGCCGCCCGAGACAGCGTCGGCGCGCGCCTCGACAGCCTCGACGCCGAGCGCCTCCGCCTCGACTCGCTGCGACAGGATTCACTCCGCTCCTTGCCCATCGACCTCCGCCCGCCGCCTGCTGAGCTTCCAACGATCCAAGACGATTCCGCGCCACCGCCGAGCGACTCGCAAGGAAACGGCGATGCTCCCTCGTCCAACGCGATGCGGTCAGGCTGGGAATCCAAAAGGCACCGTGCTCCTACCTCGTTCGTGGAGCGACATCTCACGTAAGCTGATGGGAGTAACACTGGGGCTTTTTCGGCTACCTCAGCACCGGCTCGAAGCTGTCTGCGCGAACTGTGAGGAGCAGTATCGCTACGACCAAGAGATCGGCGCCTTGCTCGATCCGAAAGACCTCTCGCTAGCAATAGGGACGGAGCACATTGGGATGCTCTACTTGGGTAAAACGTGGGACGCCTTGACCGTTCTTCTCGACCCGATGCGGAGAAGCGAAAGCGTATGGTGGAGCGAAGGCTTGCCGAGCACACCAACGGGCGCTTCAGTCTGTGGGTGGCACAAGGCCCAGGAGAGGTGCGTCTACGAAAACCTCCGCTACAACGAGTCGAGCGAGGTTCAAGAAATACGCAGCGCGTTCGAACTACTCGACCTAGAAGCGCTCATAGCACAGCACAAAGTCGCCCTGCTTGCTGAAGGCTACCACACGTATGATGAGCCGTCCTTTTGGATGATGCTCATGGAGAAGCTGAGCCTTGTGCGCGACTTCTACCACATTGCGGCCGATCAAGAACAGGCTGTGTTGACTGAATTGGGCTAGACGCGACTCCCGATCCGTGTCAGCCTGAGCTGGTCTCTGGAATTTGCCGAGTGGAGAACTACGGGACGTTGCTGAGATTCAGAACGAGTGGATCCCGAAGCAGGCAAAGCGATTCAGCTAACGTGGAAGCAAGCAGCGGCGGGTCCATCACCACAGGGGAGTAGCCACGCCTCCGCGCAAAGCCCTGATCTAGCCAGGCGCCGCGCCCGTTGACCGCCGGAGGAGCCAGAGGAAGGACGGCACGCCGCAGAGGGCGGTGAGCACCCCGACGGGCAGTTCCTGGAACGCCAGCAGCGTCCGCGCGGCGAGGTCTGCCACGATCAGAAACGTCCCACCCACCAGAAACGACACGGGTACGACGCGCCGATGGCTCACACCGACAACAAAGCGGACTGCATGCGGCACGATCAGCCCGACAAACCCGACGACGCCCGCTGCCGCCACCAGTACGCCTGTCACGAGTGCGCTCCAGCCGATCAGCCCCCACTTTAGCGCCTCTACCGGGACACCCAGCGCGCGGGCTGCGTCCTCGCCTGTGAGCAGCGCGTCGAGCGGACGGGCAGCTAGCCAGAGGAGCGCTGTGCCGAGCACCGCCGTCGATAGCGGGAGCCATAGTGTTGCCCACTGTGCACCAGACAACGACCCGAGCAGCCAAAAGAGCACGGCGCGCATGCGGTCGGCGTCGGGCGAGGCAAACGTCACGAAGGCCGTGACCGACGCGAAGAGCGCCGACAGGGCCACGCCGGCGAGCAAGAGCCGAGCTGTGGGGAGATAGCGTCCCTCGCGTGCCACGAGGACGACCAACACCATCGCCGCGAGTGCCCCGAGGAACGCTGCAATCGGGAGGGTCAGCGCTGCGCTGAGAACGGGAGGGAGGAAGCCCAGATAGAACAGGGACGCGCCGGCACTAGCCCCACTCGACACGCCAAGGAGGTACGGTTCTGCGAGCGGGTTGCGTACAAGCGCTTGCATCCCGACGCCCACTACCGCCAACCCGCCGCCGACGGCAAAGGCGAGCAACACGCGCGGTAACCGCAGCGCCCACACGATAGTCGCGGCCGTCGGGTCGGCAGGGGGCTCGCCCGTCAGGCGAGACAGCAGCACATCGACCACCACGTTTGGAGCCAGGGGCACGCTGCCTAGGAGCAGGCCGGCTAGCGCCGAGAGCCACAGCGCAGCGCCAAGCACGAGTACCCACGCTACTCGGCTCACGACGGGAACGCACCTGAAGGCGATTGAGCCTGGGTGTCTACAAACGGAGTCATGTGCATCCGATGAGGGGAGGCGTTGGTGCTCGGCATCGTGCGAAAGTGAGCCCGGCCTTCGACGTCCAACCGTGTCGCGGATACCTCGGGCCCGAGGTGCCGGGAGCGTAAGATGAGGGTATTCGCCGACAACGTGTGTGTCGCACAGGAGAGCTCAGCGGTCACGTCATGCGTTGCTGTTAGAAGAAAGGCAGGGCTATCAAACTAGCGCGGGGGTCGCACGTCCGCCGAAATAGGGGCGTTCGGCCCTGAATCCGGCCTGGAGCCCTTTGAGTGTTCACGATGGTGCACATTGTTGACCAATCGACTAGAAAAAGTTGGAACATGATTTCGTTTTC
>JBCCLD010000029.1:0-20170 GCA_039027055.1 Bacteroidota bacterium | reverse complement strand
TTGCGTTATCTGAAGCCATGTATGGAAGCTGCTAATGCAGTTCCCCTCCTGGATAGGAGGGGACAGGGGTGGTTGACCGAATCAGCTACCCTGTCACGTCCAAAGCCGAACGCGCAGAAGACGCCTTGAGTGTGCACTAGGACCTACGACCTGCGACCGGGATCCGCAGCGTCCCTTCTACCATCGTCACGGCCTGGCCGCCGAGCAGCACCCGGTCGCCATGCTGAGGGTCAGGGCGATGCTCCACCGTCACGGTGCCGCCGCGCTCGGACGCTTGGTAGCCGACGAGTGCCGATCGTCCGAGCCGGCCTGCCCAATAGGGCGCGAGCGTGCAGTGCGCCGAGCCGGTCACCGGGTCCTCGGCGACGCGCACGGCCGGGGCAAAGAAGCGCGAGATAAAGTCGTACGGGTCGTTGTCGCCCGCTTCTGCGGTCACAATCACCCCGCGCTCGATGTTGGGAATGCTGCCGAGGCCCTGGAAGTCGGGGTCGAGGCCACGCACGGTGGCAGCGTCGTGGACTTCGACGAGCACGTCGTAGGTGTTGCGGCCCACGAAGCGGACGTCGGCGGGCGTGAGGGTGAGTTGGTCGAGCAGGCCCTCCGGCGTGGGCGCGGCCGTCGCCGTGGTGGCAGGGAAGTCCATCGCGTAGCCGCCCTGTCCGTCGAGGTGGCCGTTTCTAGTGACGGTGAGGCGTCCGCTACGCGTCTTGAAGTGTGCGATGTCGGTGACGCGGCCTGTCTCGAAGAGGATGTGCGCCGTCGCGAGCGTGGCGTGGCCGCAGAGATCGACTTCGGCGGCGGGGGTGAACCAGCGGAGGCGCCGCACGCCGGGTTGAGCATCAACGCCCTCGGGCAGCACGAACGCCGTTTCCGAGAGGTTCATCTCCATCGCCACCTGCTGCATCCAAGCGGTCTCGGCGGGCGCGTCGAGGAGGCACACGGCCGCAGGATTGCCGCCGAATGGTGCATCGGTGAAGGCGTCGACGATGAAGAGCATGGCGGGGGTGAGGCTGGGCGGAGAGATGGACGATAGGACGACGTCGAAACCCGCATCCACCGCTTCGGTGCCGCTTGTTGGGTACCGCGCGTAGCTTCGCGCAGCCTTTTCCAAGCGACCCCCCACCTCTCATGCGCTTCGCCCTCGTTCTTGCTCTACTCGTTGTAGCCGTACCCGCGCAGGCCCAACGCACCCTCCTCCACTGCGGCACCGTCCTCGACCCAGCCACCTCCATGGAACCACTCGGGCCGCACACGCTCACGGTCGAGGGCCATCGCATCGCGGCCATGACCGAGGGCTTCGCGGAGCCAGCCGAGGGCGATGTGGTGATCGACCTGCGCGACGCCTACTGCATGCCGGGGCTGATGGACATGCACACGCACCTCGGCGGCGAGAGCCGGAAGAACGGCTACATCGACCGCTACACCGTTCCGCCAGCGGAGCAGGCCCTCCGCGCGACCGTCTACGCGCGCACGACGCTGCTCTCGGGCTTCACGACGGTCCGCAACGTCGGGGGGCGCGAAGGCGTCACCATCGCGCTACGCAATGCGATCAACGGTGGTGTGGTTGTCGGCCCGCGCATGTTCGTCGCGGGGCAGTCGCTTGCCATCATGGGTGGGCACGCCGATCCGACCAACGGCGGGCGCGAGGACCTACTCGGCATCCCCAACGAGTCGCAGGGCATCGTGGGCGGCGTCGACAGCGCGATCCAGGCGACGCGGCTCGCCATCAAGCGGGGCGCTGACCTTATCAAGATCACAGCCACCGGCGGCGTGCTCTCGCTCGCCCGCGACGGCTCCGGCCCGCAGTTCCGCACCGAGGAGATCGCGGCCATCGTCCAGACGGCGAGCGACGCGGGGATCAAGGTCACCGCCCACGCCCACGGCGACGAGGGCATGCGGCGCGCCGTCGAGGCGGGCGTCGGCTCCATCGAACACGGTACGATGATGAGCACCGCCACGATGGACCTAATGATCGAGCGCGGCACCTACTACGTCCCTACGATCACCGCCGGGCGCAGCGTCGCCGACTCAGCCAGCATCGTAGGCTACTACGTCCCGCTGGTTTCTGAGAAGGCGCTCCGCATCGGCCCGATGATCCAGTCGACGTTCGCCAACGCCTACGCGCGCGGCGTGCCCATCGCCTTCGGCACCGACGCGGGCGTCTTTCGCCACGGCCGCAACGCACGCGAGTTCGCCTACATGGTCGAGGCAGGGATGCCGCCGATGGAGACGATCCGCAGCGCCACCGTCGCCGCCGCCGACCTGCTCGACCAGGAAACCACCCTCGGCGCGCTCCAGCCCGGCTTCTTCGCCGACATCGTGGCCGTGCCCAGCGACCCGCTTGCCGACATCACCGTGCTCGAAACGGCCATGGACTTCGTGATGAAGGGCGGCGTGGTGTACAAGAGGGACGGTGCGCCCGTGTTGCCGTGATTCCGTGTTGCCGTGATTCCGTGTTGCCGTGATTCCGTGCTGCCGTGCTGCCGTGCTGCCGTGATTCCGTGCTGCCGTGATTCCGTGATCCCGTGTTGCCGTGATCCCGTGTTGCCGTGATCACAGGAATACGTAGCATCGCCGCGATTCGTCTTTTCCTTCGAGGCCAGGTCTGGGTGTGAACGTGTGGATGTATGAACGTGTGAAGGTGTTTCTACTCGTCCACACGTGCATACGTCCACACCCCGACTCCGCGAGCGGTGTTGGTGTCAGTTCGCTCCTCCGCCTAGGTAGCACGTCCATTCGGTTGCGCCCTTGTCGGTGGTGAGCCGCGTCGTCACGGAGCGTTCGGGATGCGCGCGGAGGTGGTCCATCAGCGGCTTCGCGCTGAGAAGGGCGGCATTGTCGGTCCCGATAGTCGCTCCAGGTACGCACCGAGGCTCCAGCATGGCGAGCAGCGGCAGGTAGAGGTCGTTCCCCCCGTCGAGGAACAGGTGGTCGATGGGGCCGTCCTCGTCAGCGAGGGTCTCCATGGCTCGATCTCAGTCGTGACCACCGTGCCGCCGTTCTGCCGCGCGGCGGCCCCGAGGTAGCGCGTCGAGATGCCGAACGACGTCCCAAACTCGACGATGTGGCGGGCTCGGGTGGCGCAGAGGAGCCCAGCAGTTCGCCCTGCTCGCGCGAGATGGCGATGTAGGCGTCGGCCATGTCGTGCGACTGCAGCGCGCACCCGGCGCTGCGGAGGAACGCCTTGGCGATGCGGGGCTTGTCGCGGGCCGCGTCGGCGTGGAGCCGGTCGAGCGTGGCGCGGAGGCGGGGGTCCAGCAGGCTGTGGCTCATGGACACGAAGTGGAATGGGTGTGTGCCGTCGGGTCGACCATGGTACTCGATCGGAACCGATGCTGCCTTCAAAGTACCCGAGCTGCGGCGAGGGGGCGTGTCAGTCGGCTCTGTCGAGTCCGCTCCGGCGGACGAGGTGGGCACGGGCGGCGAGGTCGCGGCCGTCGGCGCGCTCGGTGAGGTGGGTGGCGATGCGTTCTTGCACGGTGCGCGTCCGGTTGCCGCCGACCTTGATCTTGACGCGCACGTCGTCCACGGTGAGCCGCACCGCGCGGATGCCCCCCAGCATCTTCCCGAACGGGTTCGCGCCGGGCTCGACGGCGTGGTGGCCGCCCTCGGGCTGGAGCCGCGCAAACTGGCGGTTGAGCACCGCCGCCTTCTCAGCTTCGTCGTCAATGACGGTGGCGCGTCCGAGGGCCTGCACGGCGGCGAAGTAGCTGGTCGGGGCCGACCACGCAGGGTCCGCGCCCTCGTCGCGGTTCCAGTCGGTGGGGATGTCGGTGTCCGCGGCGAGCACGGCGAAGACGGCGCGGTCGTCCCCGGCGAGAGGTTGGAAGACCGGGTTGCCCCGGTGGAGGTGAAACTCGATGACGCCGTGTTTGCCCTCCCGTCGTTCGGGGTCGTAGACGTAGTGCGTCGGCACGACGAACGGGAAGCCGTCCGTGCTAATGACGAACTACCCGAACGACTCCCCTGCCAGGAACGCCTGCCATTCGGCCTCGGAGTGGGCCGCGTCAAAGCGGTTTTCGAGCATCAGAGCTACTGTCGAGTAGTTTTTGAGTCCGTGTTCTCTGCTAAGCGTTTTCCGCGTGAGCGTTTCGCATGTCTCCTTCTGAAGTCTACAGCACCGAAATCGCTCACCTCCGTGAGGTGGCCGCGGGCTACCTCAGCGGTCCTCGCACTATTCCAGGCGCAGCCTCACGGCGACGATGGCGCTGTGCGCTGCTTCTTTGGGAATACCCCGCGTTCGACGTGCACCGGTCGTGGGCCGTGTATACACGTCAGGATGAAGCGTCGGTGCGTCAGGTTACGTGGGATCAGCTCGGGGACCTAGAGCGCTTTTCTAACCCGATCAAAGGCGTGCGCGAAGGCATCCACGCAGGGCCGAGTATTGAAGTCCGTGATCGACGCTTGGAACTTCCTCGATTGTCTGCCGCCCTTGAGGAGTTGGGTAGCATCGTCTTGCCGCCGTTCCAGCCGCGCGATTCCATCATAATCGATGGGGTCAGTTTTGGCGTTGCGCTTCCTGGGACAGGCGCGCGGTTAGCGTGGCAAGCCAATGGTCCCGCCTCCTGGTCCGCGCTCACGGCATGGGCCCATGAGACGCGTGTTTGGCTGTCTACTGTGGCGGCAACCCCATCGTCTTGAAGCCAGAGTTCGACAACGCGTCTTACCGAGTCAGCTTGATCGGCGTGCCGGACTGGATCGTCTCGTTCACGTCCACCTGGTTGATGATGGCGAGGCTGAGCGTGTCCATCCCGCCGGGCAGGTTGGCGCGGGCGGCGAGCGTCGAGAAAGGCGCGGTGCGGCCTGCGTTCGTGATCGTGAGGCGGATCGGGTCGCGGTTGAGGTAGCGGCTGTCGGTCAGGCGGGCGAAGCTGCGGATGGCGTTGTCCATCGCCGAGGAGTAGCTGCCGAAGGTGCTCTCGGTGGCGAGGCCATAGAAATGGTAGACGTTGCCGTCGTAGTCGATGTGGTAGCTCACGACGCCGAGGTTGCCGCTCTCGCCGGCGGCGGTGCCGGTGACGCGGTAGGTGGTCAGCCCGTTGATCCGTACCGCGCCCTGGTCGCTCGCCGTGAAGCCTTGCTGGCTGGCGAAGGCGCGACCGGCTTCCTGCGCCGAGTTGCCCTCAGCGAAGGTGAAGAGCATCGCGGCGGCCCCGTTTGGCTCGCCGATCTGCACGGCGGCGGCGCTGTTGAGCACCTGCCAGCCCGCCGGGTAGGCGAACTGGAAGCGGAGCTGCGGATGGTAGAAGCGGCCGCCCTCGGTGTAGCCCTGGCGTGGGTCCTCGCCCACCACAATCCCGTCGATCATGCGGAAGAACTCGGCCTGGTTGATCTTGGTGCCGGTCGGATACTGCGCAGCAAGTTGGCGGATCGTCCCCTCGCGCTCGCCGGGGTCGGGGTGCGTCGAGAGGAAGTTGGGAATCGACGCGCCGGCCTGCTCCTGGAGGCGCTTGAGCGATGTGAAGAAGTAGGCCCCCTCGGCACCATCCCAGCCCGCGCGTTCGGCATAGGCCACGCCCGCCTGGTCGGACTCGCGCTCGTCGTCACGGCCGTAGCTCAGCTGGAGCAGTTGCACGCCCGTGCCGCCCACGTCGAGGACCTGGGCCCCGCTCCCGAAGAGTACCTCCGCCGCTGCCGCCCCCGCAATCAACCCGAGCATGTTGCGCTGTTGCGTCGCAGCGCGTCTGGAAGCGTGGCGCCCGGCGACATGGCCTACCTCGTGGCCGAGCACCATGGCTAGTTGCGCCTCGTTGTCGAGGTGGGCGAGCAGGCCGCGTGTCACATAGATGAAGCCGCCGGGCAGCGCAAACGCGTTCACCACAGGGCTGTCGAGCACGCGGAACGTGAACGGCGTGTTCTGCACTTCAGGCGGCGCGGGTGCCTGCCGGAGCGCGCTCTGGCGAAGGACCTCCTCACCGATACGCGTCACGTAGGCGCTCAGCTCGGGGTTGTCGTAGACGCCGTACTGTGCGATGATCGAGGCGTCGGCCTCCTGACCGATCTGCACCTCCTCGGCCCAGGTGTAAGCTGCGGGCTGGCTCTCGCCGGTGACAAAGTTGGTGGAGGTTGCGCAGCCGAGTAGGCCGAGCGGCAGCAGGAGCACGAGCGCCGCACGGCGCAGCAGCGAAGCGAGTTGGACAGGCATGGTCGGGAGAGGTTGGACGAGAGCAGTCGCTGGGTGGAATATCAGGACGAAGCTGGGGTCGTTTCTATAGAATCGTCTGACACGGCGGCGTCGGCCGGTCGAATGGGCAGCGGAGCGGCATTATCCACGCTTAGCGTGAGCACGCGCCCGCCCTCGACGCGTAGGTGGCGGTGCGTCGCGCCGTCGAAGTCGATGAGATCGGCGAAGGCGTCGGCGCGAGCGGCGGTGAGGAGGCTCTGGCCGACCGCGTCGGAGCGCAGCAGCGCCAGCACGACGCGCGCCCGCTTCACGTCGAGCGTGCCGAACACGTCGTCGAGTAGGAGCAGCGGGGTCTCGTCGAGGCGGTCCTTGAGGTAGAAGAACTTGGCGAGCTTGAGCGCGAGGCCGAAGGTGCGGTGCTGGCCCTGCGAGGCGTACGGCCGGACTTCGAAGCCGTTGAGGCGGAACACGATCTCGTCGCGGTGCGGGCCGAGGAGGGTGCGGCCGCGCTCGCGCTCCTGCCGCGCCCGTCGCCCGAGGTGCTGCCGGAAGAGGTCGGCGATGGCCTCCGTGTCTAGGCTGGCCGCGGCAGGGTCGTGCGCAGGGGCGTCGTCGGGGCCGTCGGGCAGCGGTGCGAACGTCTGGTAGTCGAACGTCGGCTCCTCCCCCACCTCGCCGAGTTGGGCGTACGCTTCAGCGAGAAACCCCGCGAACCGTGCGAGGAAGCGTGCGCGCCGCACCACGATCCGCGCGCCGAGCGTGACGAGCTCCTCGGTCCAGGCGTCGAGCCCCGCGTCGCTCGCCCCCCGGTTGCGCTTGAGGTGGAGCAGGAGCGCGTTGCGTTGTTTGAGCGCGCGGCGGTACTTCAGCAGGTCGTCGAGGTAGACGGGCTTCGACTGGCTGAGCGTGTTGTCGAGGAAGCGCCGCCGCTGCTCGGGCCCGCCTGCCGTGAGGTCGTAGTCGTCCGGCGCGATCACCACCACCGGGAGCTGCCCGACGATGTGCGAGAGCCGGTCGAGCGGCGCGCGGTTGACGAAGAGCTTCTTGCCCTCGTCGGGGACGTAGACGAGGCGCACCTGAAGCGAGGGCCGCCGTTCGCTCTCGAAGTCGCCCTCGGCCTCGAAGAAGGGCCGGTCGCGCTGGAGGACGTAGGCGTCGCTGCTTGTGAGGAAGCTCTTCGAGAGGCAGAGGTAGTGCACCGCCTCCAGCACGTTCGTCTTGCCCGCGCCGTTGGGCCCGGTGAGCAGGTTCACCTTCGGCGCGAACGCGAGCGTGCTCTCCGCGTGGGCGCGGAACGAGACGAGGCGGAGACGGCGGAGGTGCATCGCGGCGGGGTGGGTGGCTCCGACGAGCCGTCGGCAGAGGGCGTCGGAAAATCGCACCGCGCGCCGCTAGGTGGCTAGGGAAGCCCTGTCACGTTTCGTAGAATCGAACCCCATCGGTCGCCTGCCTGGCTCGTGTCGATGGGCATCGCTTTCCAACTCCTCACCCCGATGCTCGTTCGGACGCTTTCGCTCGCCTGCCTCACGCTCTCGCTGACGGCGAGCGGTGCCGCGTGGGCGCAGGACGCTGAGGCGGAGCGGTGCACAACCGAGCTCGACGGCATGCGCGGGGCCTACGTGCAGGCGCTCCAGGCCGACACCCCGACGTACGAGGACGTCCTGCCCTGGGTCGCTGACGCCTTCCAGTGCCTCGGCCCAACGCCCACGGAGACGCACGCCCGGGTGAGCGAGTACGAGACGTACGTCTTGCTCGAACTCGGCCGCCTGGAGCAGCTCGTGGGTGCGTTCGAACGCTACTTTCGCGACGTGGCCGAGGCGGCTCCTCCCAACCGCCATGCTCGGCAGCTCACGCGCTACGGGTTTCTGCTCGCGCAACTCAATCTGCACGCCGAGAGCCTAGCGGCCTACGCTGAGGCAGCGGGTCTCGCCGATCAACTCACCCCGCTGGAGGCCGCCCGCCAACTCTCGGAAACCGGCGAGCACTTCCGCGAGCTCAACCGGCTCGGCGAGGCGGCACGCTATTTCTCGGCGGCCGACTCCTTCTTCGCGCGGTCCGACGATCCGCCCGTCTACCACGCAGCCAACCTGCGCATGCGCCAGGGCCGCCTGCTCCTCAGCCAAGCCGAGGTTGGCACGCTCGATCCCACCGACGCCGCGCGTCAGGCACTCCCACTCCTGCAATCGGCGCTCGTCTTATTCGATCAGGCGGGCGACCAGAGCGAGCGGCAACGCCCCACGACGTACACCGTGCTTGGGCAGACGCTGCGCCTCCTCGAGCGTTTCGATGACGCGCGCCGTGCGCTGGACCAGGCCGAAGCCGCCCTCGCAGCCCAACCCGACCGGGTGGATCAGGAAGTCGCCCTACTTGAAGAGTCAGTCTACCTCGCGCTGGCACGCGGCGCGTCGGAGGAGGCGGAAGCAGCCGCCTTGGCGATGCAGTTACGCGCCGCAGACGTTGACCATCTCGACTACCTGAGCATCAGCCACCGCCTGCTCGGCGACGTGGCAGCGCAGCGCGCGGACGCCACGTCCGACGCCCAGTTTGGCGATGCACTCCTGGACGATGCTGAACAGTACTACCGCCGTGCAACGCAATACGCGCTCGATAGCCGCGAGCGCTACGGACTCCTCGATGTAGCCCCCTCGGTCTGGGCTGCCGGGCAGCGGCCCTTCCGGTCGTTGGTGCGCCTCTACCTTCAGCGCGGCGACGCAGACGCGGCATTTCTAGCGCTCGATGCCTCCCGCGCGCGCTACTTCGCCGATCTCCTTGCGTCCACACGGCGCCAGGAGCAGCTCGGTGCACGAGACCGTGCCGCGCTCGACAGCCTCTACGCCGTGCAAGAAGGGGCACGGCGCTCGCTCGACACGCTCCGCAACGACGTCGCGGAGCGCAGCCGCCTGACCGTGACGGTGCAACGTGCACAGATCCGCATCGATTCTTTGACGGACGCGGGCACGCCGGATCTGCGAGCGACGGGGTCATCGCTCTCGGCACTGCAAGCGCCCCTGCGCGAGCGCGATGCGGCGCTGGTCACGCACGTTTTGTTCCAGGACGAAGGCTATGTCTTCGCGCTCACCCCGGACACGCTAGCGGTTGCTCCCGTCGACGTGGATGTCATCGGCGCGTTGCTCCAGACACGCTCGGAGGGTACCCCTGCAACGTTGAGCCTCGAGCTGTTGCATCAGCTCTACACGCACCTTCTTGGTCCTATTGCACCGGTCCTAGACACTGCGTCATCGCTGGTGGTCGTCCCCGAGGGTGTTCTGGCCCAGGTACCGTTCAGTCTGCTGTTGACCGAGCCAGCTGCTTCTCCCTATCCGGGCGACGTCTCCTACTTGGTGCGTCGGGCCGCCATCTCTACCTCGCTGTCGGCATCGGCTATGTTGAGGGAGCGCCGCGCTCATGCACCGAGCACCCCACTGTTGGCATTGGGACGCACGTTTTCGGACAACGCTTCTCCGGACAGACGGCTCGACGCGCTCGCGGTGCGATCCGGCGAGACGTGGACGCCGCTTCCCCTCGTAGGACCAGAGCTGGCTACGGCGCAGCGCTATCTGGGTGGCACGGTGCTCCTGGACGAGGCTGCGACGAAGGCAGCGTTCTTCGAGCTGGGGCCTTCGGCTCGCGTGCTCCACATCGCCTCGCACGCGCTCGTGGATCCCGATGCCGCGTTGGGCGGGCACATCCTGCTCGCACCCGACCCGGACTTGGCCTCCGCCTCACCTGGCGTCCTCTACCTCTCGGAGATCCGCCAGGCCTCGCTTGCGGCGGAGCTGGTCGTGCTGAGCGCATGCAGCACCGCACGCGGGTCGGCCCACCTGAGCGAGGGAATGATCGGCTTGCAGTATGCCTTCCAGGCAGCCGGGGCGCAGAGCGTCCTCGCCTCGCTCTGGCCCGTCAACGATGCAGCAATGGCCACCATCATGGCGTCGTTCTACAGCCACCTCGCCGACGGCCTTCCGAAAGACCGTGCGCTCCAACGCGCACAGATCGACTACCTCGACGCCCATCCAGGCGCGCTTTCCCATCCCGCCTACTGGGGCGCGCTCGTCCTCCAGGGTAGCCCTGCGCCGCTCAGCGCGCCTTCTCAACGATGGGTATGGCTGCTCGTGACCGGTTTTTTCGTCCTCGGGGGCGTCTACGGTGCGCGTCGTCTGTTCGCTTCCTGATCCAGTCTCTCCCGATGGGTGTCTCCAACGATCTCTTCGAGCAACTCCAGCGCCTGGCCACCGAGCAGCGCAACCCCCGCACGACGCAGATCGACGAGGCGACCACGCTCGACGCCGTGCACATGCTGCATGAGGAGGATCGCATCGCCGTGGATGCGGTGGAGCCGGAGTTGCCGTACATCGCCGAGGCGGTGGACCGGATTGTGGCCGCGTTCAAAGCGGGCGGGCGGCTGATCTATGTCGGCGCTGGGACGAGCGGACGGCTCGGCATCCTCGACGCCTCGGAGTGCCCGCCGACCTACGGCACCCCCCCTGAGATGGTGCAGGGCATCATCGCCGGGGGCACGCCTGCGGTGTTCCGTTCGCAGGAAGGGGCTGAAGACCATGAGGAGGACGGAGCCGCGGCGATCGACGAAGCAGAAGTAACGGAGACTGATGTTGTGTGCGGGATTGCTGCGAGCCGCCGCACGCCGTTCGTAGTCGGGGCCGTCAAGCGCGCCCACGAGATCGGCGCGACGACGCTCTTCGTGACATGCAACCCCCGCGACCGCTTCGACCTTCACGATGTCACCGACGTGGCGATCTGCCCCGCCGTCGGCCCCGAACCGATCATGGGCTCGACGCGGATGAAGAGTGGGACGGCCACGAAGCTGGTCCTCAATGCACTCACAACCATCTCCATGGTAAAGCTTGGCAAGGTGTACGAAAACATGATGGTAGACCTCCAGATGTCAAACCTGAAGCTGGTCGAGCGCTCGAAGCGCATCGTGATGCTCGTTACCGGTACCGACTATGACACCGCAAAGGACACGCTCGACGCCGCAGGTGGCCATGTCAAGACTGCCCTCGTGATGATCCTCGCCGATGTGGAGGTGGTGGAGGCCCGTCGCCGCCTCGAAAAGGCCGACGGGTTCGTCCGTAGCGCGATTGCGTAAGCCAGAAATATGGGGGCTTTAAATTCTATAGAGGCTAAGCTTCATATTTGTCGCCCCCACGCACGCGTGGACCCACCAGATCGGACCATGTGGGGGTACTCTCACGGCATTGCCAAACGGTCTCGATCTCTCGTGTGCGTCCTTGATGACCCGTACCGACCTCCGCCGCCATTCCGAACCCACCCCTCCCCCACCGGTAAAACGACGGCTATCGCTCCCGCCCAGCCTGCCGTCTCATGCCCTCGACGCTCGCCACCGTCCAGGCCCGCCTCGCCGACACTGCTTTCTTTGCCAAGGTTCGTAGCCGTGCTGCTTCGCTGACCGACCGTGCGCTCCGGCTGCGCGGGACGGTCGGCTCGCTCCCGGCGTTCGTCCTCGCCGACCTCGCGGCGCACACGGAGCGGCTCATCGTCGCCATCCTCGCCGAGCGCGAAGCGGCGAGCTACCTTCGCAGCGATCTCGAACAACTCGTCGCCGACCCGGCGGACCTGCTTGTCCTCCCACCCACCGGGCAGCATCCCTACGATGCCGGGCAGGTCGCGGACCCGACGCCCGTCGCGCAGCGAGCCGATGTGCTCCAACAACTCCGCGCGGGCTTTGCAGGCATTCTCGTCACCAGTGTCGATGCGCTGAGCGACCTCGTTCCGCCGCCCGACACCGTCGCCGACGAGACGCTGACCATCCGGCCCGGCGACGAGTTCGACCCGCAGGACCTGATGGCGCGATTGGTAGAGCAGGGCTTCGAGGCGGTCGAGTTCGTGGGGAGCCAGGGCGAGGTGGCCATCCGCGGCGGCATCCTCGACGTGTTTCCGTTCGCGGGCGACTACCCCGTCCGCATCGACTTTTTCGGCGACGAGATCGACGCGCTCCGCGAGTTCGACCCGGCGACGCAGCGCTCGCTCGCCACGCTCCCTGTCGCGCGCCTCGTCCCGAACCTCGACGCCGCGACGACCGGCTCGTTCACGCCGCTCTTCACGCACCTGCCCGACAACGCGCTCCTTGCGCTCTTCGACAGCCAGCGCCTCGCCGAGCATGCACGGAGCCGCTACGCTGAGGCGGAGGAGGCCTACGAGCAGCGCCTCCGTGACGCCGACACCGCTGCGGAGGTGGCCGCCGCCGCGAAGCTCGCCCCGCCCGAGGCACGCTACCTCACCGCCGATGCCCTCACGCGGGTGCTCAATCGGCACGGCCGCCTCCTCTTCGGTACGTTCTCCGACGACGCCCCGCACGCGCTCGACCTGACCGCTGTCCCGCAGCCCGCGTTCAACAGCGACATGGGCCGGCTCCGGCAGGCGCTCGCCAGCAACCGACGGCGCGATCTCGACACGGTCATCCTCTGCGACAGCGCCTCGCAGCGCGGCCGCCTCACCGAGCTGCTGACCGACGACGACCGCCCCCCCGACGCGACGCTCGTGGTCGAGTCGATACACGAGGGCTTCGAGGTGCCAGCGGCGGGCCTCGCCGTCTACACCGACCACCAGCTGTTCAACCGCTACCACCGCCCCACGGCCCGGCGCCGCGCGAAGTCGACCGGCGGCCTCAGCCTCCGCGAGCTCAAGACGCTCACCCCCGGCGATTTCGTCGTGCACGTCGACTACGGCATCGGGCAGTTCGCTGGGCTACACAAGATCAAGGTCCGCGAGAAGCAGCAGGAAGCCGTCAAGCTCACCTTCCGCGACGGCGACGCGCTGTTCGTCAACGTGAGCGCGCTGCACAAGCTACACAAGTACTCCGGCAAGGAAGGCCACCAGCCGCGGCTGACGAAACTCGGCACGGGCGCGTGGGAGCGGCTCAAGGCGCGCACCAAGAAGCGCGTCAAGGACATCGCGCGCGACCTCATCCAGCTTTATGCCAAGCGCAAGCAGTCGCGCGGCTTCGGCTTCCAGGCCGACACGATCTGGCAGCAAGAGTTGGAAGCCTCGTTCCCCTACGAGGACACGCCCGACCAGGCCGCGTCGGCGCAAGCCGTGAAGGACGACATGGAGCAGCCAATCCCGATGGACCGCCTCGTCTGCGGCGACGTCGGCTTTGGCAAGACCGAGATCGCGGTGCGCGCCGCGTTCAAGGCGGTGCAGGACGGCAAGCAGGTCGCCGTCATCGTCCCGACCACGATCCTCGCCGCGCAGCACGTCGAAACGTTCGCCGAGCGGATGAAGCGCTTCCCAGTGCAGCTCGCTCAGCTTTCTCGGTTTGTCCCGGCCGCCGAGCAGAAAGAAGTCGCGTCACTCTTGAAAGCAGGCGAGATCGACATCGTTATTGGCACGATAAGACTTTTGTCCAAAGACATACAATTCAGAGACCTGGGCCTTTTGGTCGTCGATGAGGAGCAAAAGTTTGGTGTATCAGCCAAGGAGAAGCTCCGGAAACTTCGGCCTGACGTGGACACCCTAACGCTCACAGCCACGCCTATTCCGAGGACGCTTCAGTTCTCCCTCATGGGCGCGCGCGACCTCTCGATCATCTCGACGCCGCCGCCCAACCGCCAGCCCATCGTCACGGAGATCCACGCCTACGACCAGGACCTCGTCCGCGATGCGATCCTCTACGAGGTCAACCGCGGCGGCCAGGTGTTCTTCATCCACAACCGCGTGAAGAACATCGAGGAGGTCGCCAGCACCATCCGGGCGCTGGTCCCGAACGTCCGCATCCAGGTGGCGCACGGGCAGATGAAGCCGACGATCCTCGAAGGCGTCATGCACGACTTCATGGACCGCAAGTTCGACGTGCTCGTCTGCACCAACATCGTGGAGAGCGGGCTCGACGTGTCGAACGCGAACACGATCGTGATCAACCACGCCGAGCGCTTCGGGCTGTCGGACCTCCACCAGCTGCGCGGGCGCGTCGGGCGTCGCGGCGAGAAGGCGTTCTGCTACCTCCTCGTCCCCAGCGTGCACACGCTCACGCGCGAGGCCCGCCAGCGGCTGCGCGCCGTCGAGGAGTTCTCGGACCTCGGCGCGGGCTTCAACATCGCCATGCGCGACCTCGACATCCGCGGGGCGGGCGCGCTCCTTGGAGCGGAGCAGAGCGGCTTCATCGAGGACGTGGGCTACGAGACGTACCATCAGATTCTCGACGAGGCCGTGCAGGAGCTGCGCCGCGAGGAGTTCCGCGAGGTGTTTGACGAGGAGGCCGCGCCGCCGCCGCTCGTCCGCGAGCCGAGTGTCGATATCGGCGAGGACGCGCTCATCCCGGAGGCGTTCGTCTCGAACCACTTCGAGCGGCTCAACCTCTACCGCCGCCTCAGCGAGGCGTCTGAGCCGGATCAGGTGGACGACCTCGCGCGCGAGCTGAAGGACCGATTCGGCGTCGTGCCGAAGGAGGTCACGCACCTGCTCGCGGCGACGAAGCTCGGCCTCATGGTCACGCCGCTGCGGCTCCTCCGGGTGCAGCTCAAGAACAACCGGCTGTGGCTCGACATGCCCACGCAGGAGGAAGACCTTTACTTCTACGAGGTGGTGTTTAATCCCTTCCTCGAACGCCTTGCTGGGCAGAAGCGGCGGTATGTGTTACGTGACACCAAGAAGGGCCGCCTCCGCGTAATTATCCAGGACGTGACCGACGTGGCAACGGCCGAGCGCGTGTTGCAGCAGCTACTGCCCGTCAAGGAGTTCGTCGAGGCAGTCTAATGCTGCGACACAAGGCGTATGTCGGGTCGATGGCGATGACGTGCGCGGCAAGGCGGCTGAGCCCACCCCACCGCGATGGGGTGGAGTCAGAGCGGGGCTATGGCGAGCGAGGCCAACACAGCAGCGGGCAGTGCAGGCGCGCCAGACCCCGACAGCATTGCTATGTCGCAGCACCAGTCTCCTGGTAGGCATCTCCCGGCGATCGAGACATTCGTTGACAGGGCGGCTTGTATCCTTTCGGCAGGTTGCCTCGTCTGGATAGGTGCAACTCGTTCGTCAGTGCCTATCCCCTCGTCTCATGTCTCGTCTGTTTACCGTCGCCATGCTCGCGTTTGTGCTGGCGAGTGCCTGTGTGGCACAGGATTCCCGCGTCACGCGCACCGTCGATCTCCCCACGTTCGACGCGCTGTCGGTTGGGCACGGCGTCACCTTCGAGCTTCGGCCTGGGGCGATCCAGAGCGTGGCGATCGAGGCGAAGGCGTCCGACTTCGACCTCATCGAGGCGGTCGTAGCTGGCTCCGAGCTTGTCGTGCGTCCGTTGGATTGGCGCAATTCGCCGAGTGGGGTCGTGGTCCGGATCACAGCACCGGCGTGGGCGCGGATCGATGGCGGCGGCGGTGCTCGGGTGACCGCCCGCTTCGAGCAGACGACGCCGTTGGCACTCGACCTCGGTGGTGGCGCTGTCATCACGGCCTCAGGTTCGCTGGACGAACTGTCGGTCGAGGCGGGCGGTGGTGCGCGTATCAATGCGGAGGAACTCACGGTGAACGAGGTGCGCCTCAACGCCGCTGGCGGTGGACGCATTCGGCTGCCGGGGTCGCTCTTTTTCCAGCCTGATGCCTCCTCGGGCGACACCCGCGTCTACACGACTGAGGCCAACGACGCCAATCTGCCGGATCCCTACATCGTCCGCGAGCGGACGATCCGCACCGTCGGTAGCGGCGAAGCGGCAATGCAGGTGCGCACCGTTGATGCCTTCGACGAGGTCTTCATCGGCGAACGCCTCTCGGCTACCATCGTGGTCGGTTCTCAGCGCAGCGTGTCGGTGATGGCCGACGACAACCTCGTGGAGTTTCTGGAGACACAGGTCCGGGATGGCCGCCTCTACGTCTTCGCCCGCGAGCCGCTGCGAACCAGGACGGGCCTCAGCGCCACGATCACCGTCCCATCGCTCACCCGACTCGAAACCGGCCCCGACGCGCAGGTCGCCGTCACGGACATCGCGGCGGACACGTTCGTCTTGCGCGAGGGTCCGCGCGCCATTGTGACGCTGGGCGGTACGGCCGAGCGCCTTGACGCTGACCTCGACATCGACGCGCAACTGGAGGCGCGCGACCTCCTGGCAGAGTCTGTCGTGATCGACGGGCAGAGCCAGATCGAGGCAGCGGTTTCCCCGTCGGAGTCGGTGCGGGCACGACTGTATTTCAACACCGATGTCTGCTACACCGGCAACCCGAGCACGGTCCGGAAGTCAGGGCCAGGCGGCGACTACGCCAAACTCCGACCGTGCGACTGATTCCCAATCCGAAAGCCACGTCGTGGTTTGACGCGACCTCCTGGCTGGAGTTGGCGGGCCGGATTTGGGTGTGATACCAGAACCGACGGCAAACTTACGACCTTCTCATGCTGAACTTGATTCAGCATCTCAGCGATTCTTCGAAACGCCGCAGTTGTCAGAGATCCTGAAACGAGTTCAGGATGACACCATCGCCATCTTTTAAGCGGAATTGGTATGGATGTGTGAAGGTGCTGCTCCTCGCGCACACGTTCAACCGTCCGCACCTACTGCCCACTCCTCAAGCGGAGATGGTGTGACACGCCCCGCGATGTTTCACGTGAAACATCGGCCCCTTATATCGGCGCTGTGGCCCCACATTAAGGCGCGTTCAGGCGTAGTGTGTCGCCAGCGAGAGCGCCTTCTCGCGGACGCGGTCCTTGAGCACCTGCGGTTCGAGCACGTCGGCATCGGCGCCCCAGCGGAGGAGCCAGCGGGCCACGTAGTCCGGGTTCTCGAAGTAAAACGTCACCTCGGTCCCGCCGTCGCGGTGGATTTCCTCCTCGATGTCGGCGGGGATGCCGCGCCGGGCCCAGCGGTAGGCGCGCTCGGCAAACCAGACGCGCATCCGGAGGTTGTTCGGGCTGGTCCCCCGCTCGCGCAGGTGGTCCATGAGGTCGAAGCCACGCGGACGCTCGAACGTGCGCATTCGCACCTTCATCGTGCGGATCCGGTCGAGGCGGAAGTTGCGAATGTCCTCGCGCAGGAGATCGTAGGCGATGAGGTTCCAGTGGTCGGCATAGTAGACCAGCCCGAGCGGGTTGACGTTGCGCTCGGTCACCTCGTCGCGGCTCAGCACGTAGTAGTCCATCTTGACGACGCGCTGCCGGGCGACGGCCTCCGAGAGCGCGTACCACTTGCCTTCCTCCTCGTCGTTCGCCCCGGTCGGGCTCATATTCTGGAGGTAAGGCGTGAGCACCGTACTCTCTTGCAGACGGTCGATGTAGGAGCGCACCTGCTCGGGCAGCACCGAGCGAATCTTGAGCGCGACCGCATCGGCGTCCGACTTCAGCGAGGCGTCAGGCTGCAGCTTGGCGAACTCCAAGCCGACGAGTAGCGTAGCGGCCTCGCGCGCCGAGAACATCAGCGGCGGGAGCTGATAGCCTTCCAGAATCTCGTAGCCGCCGCCCTCCGCGTAGGTCAGCGGCACGCCTGATTCGCCGAGTGTGCGGAGGTCGCGAAAGATCGTCCGCCGGCTCACGCCGAAGTGCTCGGCGAGGTCGCGGCTCGTCATGTTGGGCCGATTCTGTAGCAGCAGCACCAGCGCGAACAGGCGCTCGGTCTTGTTGAGAGAGCGGTCAGACTTGGACACGGTCAGACTTGGACGAGCGGTGGGGTGAGCGACAGACGCCAGAAGCTACGCGGTAGCACGAAATCGGGGGCAAACGTTGCCCCATCGTAGGCAGCGAGGCGACCCCGAATGGGACCCGAACACACCGCTGGGCCCTGTACCTTGTGCGCGTTCGCTCCTACGCCTCCCTTGCTCCAATGCTCCGTCTTCTTCGCTCGCCTCTTGCCTTTTCCTTGGCCGTCTTGACGCTATTCGGTGCCTCGACCGCCCTGGCGCAGACGACGCTGCGCGGCCACCTCGGCATAAGTGGATTCACAGTAGTCGGAGGCGACTCCCCGGGAGATCGCTCGGTGTTTGTATTCCCCTCTGCGGGCCTGACCCTGCAACGGCGTTTGCCTGTGGCACGGCAGGTAGCCGTCGAGATCGGGCTATTCTACGTCGGTAAAGGATCATCGTCAGAGGGGCAGATCAGCATCGACGGAGGACCTCTCATGGATGCGACGACTGAACTGCGACTCGCTTACCTCGACGTACCGATCCTACTCCGAGCGGACCTCAACGTGCGCCCCGGGGTCACCCTGGGCGTCGTGGGCGGCCTCGCCTTTGAGTTTTTGCTGGACGAAGGCATCGAGGTTCTCACCGACGACGACAGCAGAAGCGGTGTCATCACCACGGAGAACTTTGACGGGACCTCGATCGCGGGACAGATCGGGGCCGCCCTCGGCATCGAACGCTACGAACTCGGCGTCCGCTACCATCGCAGCCTGAGCGATGTGTCGAGCGACCAAGCCGACGCCGTGTTCGCCGACTTGCGCCACAGCGGTGTACTCGTCACACTGAGCTACCGCCTCTAAGTCGGCTGTCCGCTATCGGCTGTCCGCTATCGGCTGTCCGCTATCGGCTGAACGCAGCTCGGATCGACCGCGTGTACCCGGATCGACCACGTGCAAACGCACCTTCTCCTGGAAGTAGCCTGGTCCGAGCAGCGGCTGGAGCGGCGTGCTCGATACCTGTAGCTGTGGACGCCGCTTCGTCAACGCCGCTGTTTCGTCGAGGAGGTCGCCGCCCTTTAAGCAGAGCAAGCCCGGCGTCCAGTCCCCTTCGACGGGTGGCGCGTCGAGGGGAATGCGGCTGCGCTCGTACCACCGCCAGAGCACATCAAGCGGGGCTGTAGCCCGCGAGACGGCGTAGTGCGCCTTTCCCTTCCACTTCTCAGCGCGGGTGTGGTGCACGTGTACGTTCGAGAGCCCCAGCTGCGTCGCCATGTCGTCGATGGCGCGGAGCTTCTTGAGTGTGCTGTCGACGAGGTGAAACGTCACCGCCGGAAAACGGATGGCGAGGGGAACGCCTGGGAGACCCCCACCTGTCCCGAAGTCGGAGACGGCGCAGCCATCAGGGAAGCTGTGCTCGGCGAGCGCCAGACTATGCAGCACGTGTCGTTCGAAGACGACAGCGGGATTGGTTGAGCGGGAGATCAGGTTGACGCGCGTGTTCCAATCGAGCAGGAGGCGCTCGTATTCGGCGAGGTACTCACGCTGCTCCGACGTGCAGGCGTCGAGCGGATTCCAGAGGCGTTGCTGAGACGACATCCGTGCCTATGCCTTGTTTTCGGCTGTTTCACGGCGTGATGTTTCACGTGAAACATCGGCGGGCGTATTAGCTCCATCGCCGGAAGGCACATCCGCAGAAGCACGACTACGCTTGAGGAGCACCATCAGGGCGGAGATGTCGGCTGGGCTGACGCCGCTGATGCGGCTGGCCTGGCCGAGCGTCTCGGGGCGGATCTTGGCGAGCTTCTCGCGGGCCTCCATCGTGATGGCGCCGACCCCCTCGAAATCGAAGCCCTCAGGCACGCGGTAGCGTTCGAGCTGCTGCATCTTCGCCACCTGCGCCTGCTCGCGCTCGAGGTAGCCCGCATACCGCAGCGCCGTCGCCGCCTGCTCTAGCGTCGATTCCAGGCCGGGCCCTTCCGTCGCGAGGTGCCGTCGCCCCGTCGCATCAAGAAGCGCGGCGAGGTCGACCTCCGGGCGCAGCGCAAGCTTGCCGAGCTTCAGCCCCTGCCCCACCGGCGTCGAGCCGATGGCTTCGAGGTAGCCGTTGACCTCGGTAGACTTGACCGACTCGTTCTCAATGGCGGCGATGGTCTGCGCGAGCGCCGCCTCCTTGGCGCGCATCCGAGCCAAGCGCTCCGGCGTCGCGAGGCCGAGGTCGTGCCCAAGCTGCGTAAGCCGGAGGTCGGCGTTGTCCTGCCGAAGGAGCAGGCGGTACTCTGCGCGGCTCGTAAACATGCGGTACGGCTCGTCGGTCCCCTTCGCCACGAGGTCGTCGATCAGCACAGCGATATAGGCCTGGTCGCGCGTAAGCACAACCGGGGTGGCCTCGCGCAGACGCTGCACGGCGTTGACGCCCGCGATCAGCCCCTGCGCCGCCGCCTCCTCGTAGCCCGTCGTCCCGTTGATCTGCCCGG
>JBCCLD010000028.1:0-20287 GCA_039027055.1 Bacteroidota bacterium | reverse complement strand
TCTCCAGGCCCTCCTCGACGCCCTCGACGCCTCCGAGGCGGAGGTGGCGACGGTCTCCGTGCGGCGCGTCGACCTGGAGATCGCGAGCGACAAGAACAGCCTCCTCGGGGCGCTCCGCGCGCGCGGCCTGCGTCTGCTCCCCAACACGGCCGGGTGCTACACCGCCCGCGAGGCCGTCCTCACCGCGCAGCTGGCCCGCGAGGCGCTGGAGACCGACCGCGTCAAGCTCGAAGTCATCGGCGACGACGAGACGCTCTACCCCGACGCCGTCCAGACGCTCCGCGCCGCCGAGACGCTCGTCGGCGACGGCTTCGAAGTGTGGGCCTACTGCGGCGATGACCCGATCACCGCCCGCAAGCTCGCCGACCTCGGCTGCGCCGCCGTGATGCCGCTCGCCGCGCCCATCGGCAGCGGGATGGGGGTCGTCAACCCGTACGCGCTGCGCATCATCCGCGAGCTACTCCCCGACACGCCGCTCATCGTCGACGCGGGCCTCGGCACGGCCTCCGACGCCGCCCGCGCGATGGAACTCGGCTACGACGGCATCCTACTCAACACGGCCATTGCGCAGGCGCAGCACCCGGTCCAGATGGCGCGCGCCTTCCGCCTCGCCACCGAGGCCGGTCGGCTCGCCTTTCGCGCCGGACGCATCCCGCGCCGTCTCTACGCGCAGGCGTCGAGCCCCGAGGATGGGCGCATCGCGGTGGACGCGGCGTGGTGAGTGGGAGGGTATGAGAGAACGGGAGTCCCTGCCTCGGCTCGTGCTCATTGCCGACGGCTTCACCGAGACGGCCCGTGCTGATGCCGCTGTTGCGGCAGTGCGGGGCGGCGTCCGGTGGGTGCACCTGCGCGATCACGCCGCCAGGGGCGACGCGTTCGCATCGTTGGCGCGTCCTCTCGTGGAGCGACTTCGTGCCGGGGCGTCCGGCGTCCGCATCAGCGTGAACACCCGTGCCGAGGTTGCAGGGACGTTAGGACTCGATGTGCACGTGGGAACACGTGGGCCGTCCGTGGCCGAAGCGCGAGCCAGGGTGCCAGGCGCCGTCGTCGGCTACTCGGCGCACACGATCGCAGAGGTGCAGCGTGCCGCATCCGACGGGGCTGCGTACGTGTTCTTCAGTCCGATCTTTCCCACCTCCAGCAAGCCCGGCCACATCGGCGTCGGCCTCGACGCGCTGCAAGCCGTCTGCGAGGCCGTCGAGGTGCCGGTCTACGCCCTCGGCGGCGTCACGCCCGCCACCGCCCCCGCCTGCCTCGATGCGGGAGCCCACGGTATCGCCGTACTGTCTGGCATCCTTGACGCGGCGGACCCAGTGGCTACCGCCCATGCTTATCTCCTCGTGCTTCCGTAATCCACGTTCACACCGTCACCCGTGCACACGTCCACACCCACCCACCCCGTCGCCCTCACCATCGCCGGCAGCGACTCCGGCGGTGGCGCAGGTCTCCAGGCCGACCTCAAGGCGATGCATGCCCACGGCGTCTTCGGTATGAGCGTCGTCACGGCCATCACCGCACAGAACTCGCACGCCGTCACCGCCGCGTTCGACCTCCCGACCGACCTCGTCGCCGCCCAGATTGATGCCGTCGCGGAGGACTTCACCATCCACGCGGTCAAGACGGGCATGCTCTCGTCCCGCGCGCTCATCGACACCGTTGCTGATGGCATCGAGCAGCACGCGTTTGGGCCGGTGGTGGTCGACCCTGTGATGATCTCGAAGAGCGGTTTCGCGCTCCTGAAGCCCGACGCGGTCGACGCCGTCAGAGCGAGGATGTTGCCGTTGGCGCGGCTCGCGACGCCCAACGTCCACGAGGCCGAGGCGCTCACCGGCCAAACGATCCACACGCTCGACGACGCGCAGGCAGCGGCGGCAGCGATCCACGCGATGGGCCCGGAGGCTGTGCTCGTAAAGGGCGGGCACCTCCTGCTGGACGGGGACGCGAAAGCCGACGCAGTGGACGTCCTCTTCGACGGCACCACGTTCGCCTTCTTCCGCAGCCCACGCATCGACACGCCGCATACGCACGGGACGGGGTGTACCTACGCGAGCGCCATCGCGGCCGGCCTCGCGCGCGGCTTCGATCTAGCGATGGCAGTGGGGCGGGCGAAGACCTACCTCACGGAGGCGATCCGCCAGGCGCTCCCGTTGGGCCAGGGGCATGGCCCCGTCCATCACTTCTGGCACCTGGACCCCGAGCGCGCAGTAGGACCGATGTAGGTCCGCTCTGCCGAGTCTTCACTTGAGCCAGACTACCGAGGCGGTCTATATTTGTGACCCTGTGCAGCCCACATCTCGGGCGCGCGTTGTGCCCGTAGCTCAGCTGGATAGAGCGTCTGACTACGGATCAGAAGGTCGGGGGTTCGAATCCTCCCGGGCACGCCTCCAAGCCTCGAAACAGCCCCCATGGGCAGGTTTCGGGGCTTTTTTAGTGCCGGAGGCGCGCATCGGTTCATCGCCGGGGCCGCCATAGACTGCCCACGGCAGAGCGATCGAGGCCAAGCCTGCTGCCAGCCAGTTCCAGTGCAAGCAGTCCAGCGCAAGTAGCCGAGTCGTCAGGCGGGCTCGGCCTCCCAAACGCCGCGACGGATGTACGACGCCACGGTGGACTTCGGCCACGACTTGTAGCGCACCGACGGGGGGTAGTCCACGACACCCTCATCCTCCGTCACCCACTCGAAGTAGACGGCCACGGAGTCCTCGAACAGCACCCCTAGCACGCATCCCTTGCCACAGAGGAGGTACTTGTAGCGCGTCCCCGGGTTCGGGCGCTCGGTGAGCGTGAGGGACGCTGGGCAGGCCTTACGGAAGGTGTCGAAGCAAGACATCTAGTCGTTGCATTTTATCTAGACTGGGTCTAATGTAGTGCACGACGTGCTGAAATGCACCATGGGTCTGCGAAGCGCCCGTGAGGACAGCCTACTCCATGAGGAAATCACGCCAGGCCCTGCTCAACGCAGCACGGTAAACCGCCGCGTGAAAGCCCCGTCGGCGGTGGTGAGACGCATCACGTAGATGCCAGCCGACACGCCGAGGGCCGACCAGGTGACCTCGTGCGTGCCCGCACTATACCGACCCGTTGCGAGCGTGGTGAGGCGCCGCCCCAATGCATCGACGAGGTCCAGCGTGACGGCGGTTGGCTCGCTCAACGTGAAAGCGAGCGCGACAGGGCCGTGCGCGGGGTTGGGATAGGCCTCCAAAAGCGAAGCCTTGGGAGAGACGGGCGCGTCTTCCGTGCTGGTGTAGCGCGCGAGAATCTCGTCGACGCTGTTGCAGCCGGTGGCATTGGCCCGGATGTCGGTCGTCCCCTGGACCCCGCCGTTGGTGAGAATCCGCCCGAGGCCGCGGGCACAGCCCTCCAGGACAGGGTTGGCGGTCACGAGCAGGTTGTTGCCAACGGAGACAACGCCACGCAGGGCGTCTACCTGCGCGAGCATCGGGTTGGCGCGAAGGTCGATGTTCTGGACGACGGAGACCAACTGCTCCAAGCCGTCGAGGTTGGGGAGGGCGTCGTTGCTGGCGATGGTGAGCGTGAAGGCGACGGTGACGAGGTCGCGGAGGCCGGCCAGGCTGGTGAGCGCATCGTTGTCGCTGACAACGAGCGTGCGACCGACCGTGGTGAGGCCTTGCAGCCCGTCGAGGTTGGTCAGCGCTCCATTGCCTGCAATGAACACGCTTGATCCGGTCGCGTTGGGGGCCGCGAAGCCGTCGAAGGAAGCCAGGCGATCGTGGTTCTCCACGAACAGTCCGCCGCCGACCGCATCGATGGCCCCGAGCCCGTCGAGGCTCGTGAGGGCGTCGTTGTCGCGGAGGGCGAGGCTCACGCCGACCGTGGCGAGCGCGTCGAGGCCGCGCAGGCTCTCCAGCGCGTCGTTGTCCTGGACGGTCAGCGACCCCCCGATGGTGGTGAGCGCGGCGAGGCTCTCCAGGGTGGTGAGTGCCCGGTTGCCGCTGAGCGTGACAAACCGAGCGACCCGCGTGAGGGTGTCCAAGCCCTCCAGGCTGGTCAGCGCCTCCGTGTTGCGGATCAGCAGTGCCCCACCGATGCGCTCTAGGCCACGGAGCGCGGCGAGGCTGGTCAACGGCGTCGCGCCGTCTTCGATGGTCAGCGTGCCGCCCAGGTCGGTGCAGGCAAACGCATCGACGTGCGCCTGGGACGCGAGCGTCACGTCGCCGCCGCAGTCCTGTGCGTGCGCGGTCAGGGCACCGGCTGAAGCAGCGAGAAGAGTAAGAGCGAAGAAGGCAGGGCGCAGTGTCACGGACAGAACATCGTCACGAAGAGAGGAGAGGGATGGCCGATGGCAAGAACGCAACGCGTCTCGCCTAGGTCAATGGCGAGTTGCATCGCAATGGCGAGTTGCATCGCAGCCGGTGCGTTGCGTGCGCATCCCAACGCCCGGGCGGCCGTAGGTTGGAGCCGCTCCGTGGCCTCACCTACCCTCGACCTGCGCCTCATGCCTGCTGCAATCGAAACCGTCGGCCTCGCCAAGACCTACGGCGGTCGCTTCGGCACGCGCGTGGAGGCGCTCAAGCCGCTCGACCTGTCGGTCTCCAGCGGGAGCATCTTCGGCCTGCTCGGTCCGAACGGCGCGGGCAAGACGACGCTCGTGAAGCTGCTCCTCGGCATCGCGCACCCCACGGCGGGCACGGCGACGCTGCTCGGCCGCTCCGTTGGCGACCCGGAGGCGCGGCGAGCCGTCGGCTTTCTGCCGGAGAACCACCGCTTCCCCGACTACCTCACCGCGCGCCAGGCGATGGACCTCTACGGCCGCATGGCAGGCCTGAGCGACACGGCGGCCCGCTCTTCGCGCGCCGAGGTGCTCCTCGCTCGCGTGCGGCTCTCGAACGCTGTAGACCGCCGCATCAAGACGTTCTCGAAGGGCATGATGCAGCGCCTCGGCATCGCACAGGCCCTGCTGCACGAGCCTACGCTCCTCTTCCTCGACGAACCCACCGACGGCGTCGATCCGGTCGGGCGGCGTGAGATCCGCGACCTCATGCTCGAACTGCGCGCCGAGGGCATGACCATCTTCCTCAACTCGCACCTGCTCAGCGAGGTCGAGCAGGTCTGCACGCAAGTCGCCATCCTCAAGGACGGCACGCTAGCTCGCCTCGGCACCGTAGACGACCTCACGACGCAAGCCCGTCGCTTCCACCTCCGCGCCACGCCGCTCCCCGACCCACTCCGCGACGCCCTCGCCGACGTGCTCCACCCGAGCGATGAGCCCCCCACCGGCAACCTCGCCACGCACATCCTCCATGTCGACGACCGGGCGCACCTCAACACCCTCCTCGACGGCCTCCGCGCCGCCGGCGTCGAGATCGAAGCCGTGCAGCCGCTCAAGCAGTCGCTGGAAGACTACTTCATCGAGGTCGTCTCTGATTGACGATTCTGATTGACGATGGATGATTCTCTACGGCTTTCAGCACGCTGCACAGCGCCAGTCTTTCATCTAGAAAACTCTACATCAAATCCGTAGATCCAAAATGGCTGGACTTCTGCTGCTCACCCTGCGCGAGCTGCGCGCCAAGTGGATCGTCGTCGGGCTCTTCGGCGTGGCCACGGTGCTGTGGGTGCTGCTGGCCTCGCTGCTCAACCTTGACGTGGTGGACGGCACGCTCGCCGGGATGCGGATCGCGGGGGGCACCGTGTCGATGGAGGGCAGTGGACCGAGTGATCTCGCGGGCTTTTCGGCGCTGCAGCGGGTCGTGATCGCTGTCGAGACGGCCGTGGCGGGCAGTGCCTACTGGCTCGGCATCCTGCTTTCGCTCTTCGCGACGGGCGCGCTCGTGACCAGCCTGATGGAGCGTGGCCAGATTGACCTCACGCTCTCGAAGCCGCTCAGCCGCACGCAAGTGCTCGGCGGGCGCGTGCTCGGCGTCTGGGGCGCGATGCTCGTGCTCTTCGCCTACCTGTTCGTGATGGTGTGGATCGTGCTGGCGCTCAAAAGCGAGATCTGGAACCCGCGCTTTCTGCTGTCCATCGGCCTCGTCTTCGGCATGTTCGTGACGATGTACAGCGTCACGACGCTCGTGAGCGTGCTCTCCGGCTCGACGGCGCTGGCGCTGATCGTGACCTACGGCGTGCTCTTCGCGTCCCTACCGCTCGGACTCCACTCGGTGCTCGCCCCTACGCTCTCGCCCGGCTACCGCGAAGTGTACCTCGCGGCCTATCACGTCGTCCCTAAGTTTCTCGAGGTGACGGAAATCGTGGGGCGATTCACGATGCGCCAGGAGATCAACACGTGGTACCCGTTCTTCTCGTCGCTGGCCTTCGGCGCGGTCTGCTACGCGCTCGCCTTCTGGCGATTCGCGAGGAAGGATTTCTGATTGACGCTGTTCGATTGGAGGTTGTTGTTGATACCGGATCGTACATCAGAAACCGTCGATCGCACATCACACATCTACCTGGCCAAACGTGACAACTACGTCGGCGACTTCGATGCCGGTCTGCTGCATGAGGCCTTCGAGGTAGCCCCTCAGCGACGCCTCGCACTCCTGCTGCACGGCGGGGTCTGTCTCGAGCTTATCCTCGCCGAAGTCGACGAGCCGCTCGGTCAGGTATTCGAGAATCTCGACGGCCTCGGCCTCCTCGTTGACGAGTAGCCCGCGACGGGGGTACGTCACCTCGGAGGTGTTGACGATCGGTTTCTGCACGCGGATCGGCGGCGCGTCGAAGCGCAGAATCTGCGCGCCTTCGCCGAGGCTGTCCGCCGGAATGAGCGCCATGCTATAGCCGTCGTTGCGGAAGTCGAGGAAGTACTTGTAGGTCACGTTCGCATCCACGCGGATCTCCGCGTCGGACCTCAGGAAGACGAACGCGCGCTCGCTGACCGTCTCGGTGAACGTCACGTCGAGGATCAGCTCGGCGAGGTTGAGTTCGGTAAGCGGCGCTACGTCCTCGACGCCGAGCGTGCGGACGAGCCGTTCTTGCTTCTTGCAGCCGACAAGCAGCAGCGGAATCACTAGGGCGATAGCAACGAGACGCATGAGGGAAGGTGGTGGGCACTGGGAAAGCACCCCCGAAAAAACGGCGCTGCTGGGGACCCGCACAAGCGGATTCCAGCAGCGCCGCCGATTTGGAGACTGGGGAGCCGAATTCCTAGGCCATGGCCGCCATCACCTCCTGCATCTCCGCGGGCGGCACGTCGCGCACGTGTGTGGCGACGGCCCATACGTGCCCGAACGGGTCGATGAGCTTGCCGAAGCGGTCGCCCCAGAACTGGTCCTCCACCGGCATCAGCGTCCGCGCGCCGAGGTCGAGCGCCTTGGCGAACGTGGCGTCCACGTCCTCGACGTAGATGTAGAGCCCGACCGCCGCCGTGGTGCGAGCGGGGTCCGGGGCCGCCTCGCTGCCGTATTCGGCGAAGTCGTCCGAGATGTAGAGCTGCGTGCCACCGATCTCGAAGACGGCGTGCAGCAGGCGGCCATCAGGCCCCGGCAGTCGCGAGAGTTCGGTGGCCCCGAAGACCTCCGCGTAGAACGCGAGCGCACGGTTCGCGCCGTTGACGGTGAGCTGGGGGGCGACGACGCTGGTGCCTTCAGGAATGGGCTGTACCGTGGACGTAGACATGGAACTACCTCAGGGAATGGGTTGGATGGAGTTGACTCGTCGCCTCGGTGGGCGACGCCCGCAGGAGCAACATCCGACCTGCTGGTGACATCGTTCTGTCATATCCGATCTGCCTTGTGTAGACACGTCTACACGTCCGCCAAGGCGACCTCGTGTCGCTCACCGTTCACCTCGCACGACGCCGTTATCGTGGCGGTCTTTTCGAGCAGTTTCGAGACGGAGCAGTACTTCTCCAGACTCAGCTTGACGGCGCGCACGACCTTCGCCGCGTCGAGGTCGCCCGTGAGCGCGTAGTGCGCGTGGAGGGTCTTGTACTCAGAGTAGGTATCGGTCTTCTCGCGGGTGGCGTCTACGTCGGCCGTGAACGAATCCACCGTCTGGCGTCCCTTTTCGAGGATGTCTACGATGTCGATCCCGCTGCATGCGCCCATCGCCATGGCGAGCAGTTGCATGGGGCTAGCAGCCCGCGCGGCCTCGCTTGCGCCGTCCATCTCGACGACGTGCCCGGCCTCGTTGGTGCCCCGAAAGTGAAAGCCGGCGATGCGCTCGACATGGTAGGTCATGGGGAAGAGGAGTCGGTGCGATGTGAGAAGGGTCAGGCCTCGTCGCCATAGAACATGCGTTGGGCGGCGGGCGGCCCCATCGTGCCGGAGTCGTAGGGGAGCGACGTCAGCGTGCCGTCGAGGAGCGGCGTGAAGAGCGCCCAGGCAGCCTCCACCTCGGCGGCGTGTACGAAGTGCGTCTGGTCGCCCTGGGCGATGTCATGGAGGAGTGTCTGGTAGGCATCGGGCAGGGCGCCAAACGCATCGCTGTAGGAAAACGCGAGCGTCTGCGAGGTGGTGAAGAACCGGTCGCCGGGCCCTTTCACCTCAAAAGCCAGCGAGAAGCCCTCGTCGGGCTGGAGGCGGATGCGGAGCACGTTGTTTGAGAGGCGGCAGGCGTGCCCGCCCGCCTCGAAGAGCCGAACGGGGGGGCGGCGGTAGAAGACGGCGATCTCGGTGTAGCGGCTCGGCATCCGCTTGCCGGTGCGGAGGAAGAACGGCACGCCCTGCCAGCGCCAGTTGGCCACGTCGAGGCGGAGCGACACGAACGTCTCGGTGTTCGAGTCGTCTGGGATGGCCTCCTTGTCGAGGTAGCCGTCGGCGCCGTTGGCGGCCACGTACTGCCCGAAGACGACCGTGCGCCGCTCGATGGGAAGCGTGGAGCGGAGCACCTTCAGCTTCTCCTCGCGGATCGAGTGGGCGTCGAAGGCAGCGGGGGCCTCCATCGCGGCGAAGCAGAAGAGTTGCGTGAGGTGGTTCTGCACCATGTCACGCAGCGCGCCCGTCTGGTCGTAGAACCCCGCGCGGTCCTCCACGCCGAGCGTCTCGGCGACCGTGATCTCGATCCGCTCGACATGGTCGCGGTTCCACAGCGGCTCGAAGAGCGCGTTGGCGAAACGGAAGACCAGCACGTTCTGGACGGTCTCCTTGCCGAGGAAGTGGTCGATGCGGTAGACCTGGCTCTCGGCGAAGTGCTCGTGGACAAGCGCGTTGAGCTCCTGCGCCGATTCGAGGTCGTGCCCGAATGGCTTCTCGACGACGAGCCGCGTCCAACCGTCGGATTCATCGCTGCGCGTGCCTAGCGCCTCGATCACGGCCGGGTAGACGCTCGGGGGGAGGGCGAGGTAGAACGTCAGGTTGCTCGCCCAGCCGCGCGACGTCAGGAGGTCGTCCACCCGCTCGAAGACCGGATCGAGCTGGTCGTAGGCGCCCACCTGCGCGTAGGCGAAGCGCTCGGCTGCCCAGGCCTCGCGCTCGGCCTTGTCGATGCCGGCCCCTTCGAGCGCGGCCAGCGCGGCGTCGCGGAGGCGGTCGTCGTCCCAGCCCGAACGCCCCACCCCTAGCACGACGAACGGCGCTTCGGCGGCGGCGTGGCCGTCCTGGCGGCTCATGTGGTAGAGCGCCGGGAGAAGCTTCCGCTGGGTGAGGTCGCCGGTGGCACCGAAGAGGACGAAGACGTGGGGTTTCATGAGACGATAGGAAAGCGGGAGAGAGAGCGAAGGACCATCGAGACGCGGTCGGGCACGGTTGAGCTTACGACCCGGGGCGGTCGCCGCGCGGCTCACGGCGGCGTCGGGTCTCGAACCACCGTACCAAGCTAGGCACCACGCCGCATAGATCCGTCACGTCGGCGAGGGCTTCTGCGCCCGGTCCCACCGCGACGAGCGGGACCGGATGCCGCGTGTGGCTCTTCGTCGCGAGGTCCTCGATGTTGCCGTGGTCGCTCGACACGACGAGCGTCACGTCGGGCGGGAGGCCGTCGAGGAGCGGGCCGAAGAACCGGTCGAGGGCGTGGAGGATGTCGGCGGCCTGCTCCGGGTCTTGCGCGTGGCCGACCTTGTCGGTGAGCCAGAACTCGAAGAGCGTGACGTGGCGGCTGGCGGCGAGCGCGAGGAGGTCGGCGGCGGCCTCCGCCTCAGAGCGTACGCGGAGCGTGGCCCCTGGCCACGAGGTGCCCGTCAGGTCGGCGAAGACCGCGCGGCGGCGTTCGAGGTCGTAGACGCGGCGCAGGCGCACGCCCGAGGCGTAGCAGCAGTACGACGTCACGGTCCACCGCTTGCGCTGGCGCATCACCTCGAAGAAGCGTGTCGGGTAGGCGTTGGCGAAGGCGCACGTCGTATCCACCGGCTGGTCCGTGCCGAGGGCGCCGTGGAGTTGGGCGAACAGGTTCTGCTCCTTCAGCACCGGCTTCGAGGTCGAGTGGGGGTAGGGTCCGTAGTGGCGCCCTGCCCGCTCGGCGCAGTTGACGCCCGTGAACAGCGACGCCTGCCCCGTCCCGCTCTGCGGGAGGCCGTCGAGCCCCAGATTGGCATCGATGGGGCGAAACACATGGGTAGGCTCCGCCACCCACGGGGCCTCCGCCGTCCATGCGTGGCCGCTGGCCAGGCGCGAGAACGCAGGCAAGGCGTTCGTGGCTAGTGGGTTGGCCTCGGTCGGCGGGCCGAGGCCGACGCCGTCGAGAAACACGAAGAGGAGGCGGGGGAGCACAGGCAGGTGAGGCGAGAGCGAGCGGGAGGGTCAGCGAGCGGGGAGAGGCGGCGTGTCGCCTGCAGCGGGCGGAGCGTCGTTGGTGCGGGTCGCAGCAACCACCCAGTCGAAGTCGACCGGCCGGTCGAGGCGGTGGACGCGTTCGGAGAGGGCACCGGTGTCCGGCCCGGCGATGGCAAACACGGGGCGGCCTGCGTCGAGCGCCCAGGCGAGAGCCTTGTCTTCAGGGGCTCGGGCCCCGTCGGAGGCATCGGACTGCGGCTCCACGACCACCACTGCGGTCCCGAGCGCTGCCTGCGTGAGGGCGCGCTCGCGGTCGTCGTGCGGGAACGGGCCGTGGTGCATGTCGAACGGGGCGCAGACGAGCCCATTGGCGCCGACAATGGCGCTCGCGTGCGGCCGGATCGAGGTGGTAAGCTTGGCCAGCCCACTCGCCGCGACCATCACCGAGGGGTGCCGTTGCGTGTAGCACAGCTTGTGCATCACCACGTCGAAGCCGTCGGCGGCCCCCGCAACCACGGGCACCCCCGCCCCGATGAGGTGCCGGACTAACGCCTGCGCCGTCTCGAAGGCGACGCTCGACAGCCCCGCACGGCCTAAGATCGACACGGTCGGCTCCGCAAGCAGCGCCGAGGTGCCGTAGCTGTAGAGGGTCACGGGGCGCTCTGCGCGCGGGAGCTGGTCAAGCCCGGCAGGCCAGCCCTCGGCCGCAGGGGTCCACACGCGCACGTGCCGCCCCGCGTGGATCTGTAGCGCCGTCCGCACCGCGTCGAACACGGGAGCCATCGCCTCCTCGTCAAAGAGGCGGGCGACGAGCGCGTCGGCTTTGGCAACCCCTTTGAGTCGGATGAGCACCTGCTCTCGTGGTGTGTTGAGCAGCGCGGCGTGCGTAGGGAAGTGGCGCAGGATTCGGTGAGCCGTCACGCGGCCGACGCCGTCGAGGCGCAGAAGGGCCAGGGCGAAGGACGTGGGTGGGGCCATGTGAAGCAGCGGGTCGCGAAGGAAGCAGGTCGGAGGCGTGGCGAATGCACGGGTAAGTTCGTAATCCGCGCGCGACAAGAAACGGCGTTGGTGGCACGTGGGATGCATCCGCCTGCTTGGCACCGGCTTTGAGGGACCCATGGCGACCTCCGCCATTCCACTCCCCGCCATGTCCGACGCCTTACCGGTCCTGGTCGTACCAGACGCCGACGAAACCACCCGGCGCGTACTCAGTGCCCTCCGTGCTGCTGCCCTCGCCGAGGCCCCGCCGCCCGCAGACGACGAACTCCCCGAGATGTTGCTGCGCTGGGATCGCCCCACCGCGCTGCACCTCAGCCCAGTAGCAACGCCCGTGCGGGGTGCCGACGGACGCGTCCTCTTTGTCGAGGGAACCCTCACGGAGACCAACGGGAGCACCTCCGTTCCGGGCGAGCCCGCTGCGACGACGCCGAGCCAATCTCGTGCAACGGATCCGGGGCTGGTGTCGGCCTTGCTAGCCTTCGCCGAAGCCGCTGCACGGGCAACGACTCTCGAAGACCGTTGCGCCACCGCCGTAGTCGCGGCCGAGCAGGTGCTTGGGGCCGAGCGTGTCGCGTTCATGCGGCGCAACGAATCAGGCCACCTGGTGCTGGGCGCGGCCTCGCGGGCCTTCGAGCAGCCGCTCTGCGCCGTATTGGCCGACGCGGCTCGGTGGCGCGAAGCCGATGTGCCTAGCCTCACCACGGCCCTCCCCGAAATCGACAGCGCCGCGACCGCGTGGGTCCCGCAGTCGCTGCGGCCTCTCTTCGAGCACTCGCAACATCGGGCCGCCCTGCTGCTGCCGATCCACCACCGCGCTATACCGGTCGGCGTGGTGTGGGCGTTCTATGAGACGCCGCAAACGTTCGACCTCGATGCCCGACAGCGGGGCGGCCTGCTAGCGCACCACGTCGCGGCCACACTCGGAGCAGGCCAGACGCCCGCGGCATCGCTCTCCGGTGCCATTGACGATGCGAACGCAGGCCCAGGTGATCCCAGTGCAGATCCTGCGGCTGAACCTAGCACCGGCGACGCGCAAGAGCCTACGCAGGAGGCGCTCCCGCTGAAAGCCCTCGTCGGGCTGGCAACCGTGGCCGCCTACGGCATGGAGCAGGCCAATGACGGGTCCTGGTCCATCGTATGGGCCACCAAGTCGTTTCGCAAGGTGCTTGATGCAGAGGCCGAGCGGGCATTTACGCTAAGCGATGTGCTTGCCGCCGTCCACCCCAACGACGCCGGCGGCGTCCTGGCGAAGATCAACAGCCTCGAGCCCGGCCAGCCCACTCGGTTTGACCACCGGCTCGTGACGCCCGACGGGCACACGCGATGGGTACGCCAAGCGGTCGTCCGCCGCGAGAGCGACGAGCACGCCGAGGTGCTAGCTGTGCTGCTCGACATCGACCCGGACCGTACGGCGTTGCGTCGCGCCGAGGACGCCCTCGCCGACGCCCGCCACCGCTCCAGTAGCAGCCTGCTGCCCACGATCAGCGCATCGCTCAGAGCTCCCATCGCTTCCATCTTGGAGCGCGCGCAGCTGCTCAGCCAGCCGGGGCCGCTCCGCGACAACGAACGCCTCCACATCGCCCGCGAGATTGCAGAGCAGGGGCGGTCCCTCCATGCGTCGCTGAACCTGATGGTTGATCTGGCCCGCATCGAAGCGGGGGAAGTCGACCTGGTGCGGAGCGACCTCGACTTTCACGAGGCGGTGGGCCGCGTCTTTGAAGTCCTCAGCCCGCTCGCAGTACGCAAGGGCCTCACCATCAAGGCGCGACCGAGCCGGATGCCGTCTCGCGTTCACCAGGATGCCCACGCGCTGAGCCGGGTGCTGCACCACGTCGTGTCGGTGGCCATCAAGCAGGCCCCCACCGGACTACTACGAGTCCGCACGGACGAAGTAGATGGCATGGTGCGCCTCTCCTTTCAGAGTGAGGCGGTTCCTTCGCCTGGAGCGGGGCCCGCACCGGAGCTGGGCCTCGCCAACCCGTTGAATGGCCTCATCGCCGAGCGGCTGATCGCCCTCATGGGCGGACGGTTGCACCAGGAAGCGACCGCAAACACGCCGTTCTACCTCCGCCTCGACCTACCGCTCGTGGAACGTTCCGTGTCGAGTGCGCAGGACACAGCGACGCCCTCCGAGGAAGTGCCCTCTGGGGACGCGCCCTCTGGGGACGCCCCCTCTGGGGACGGTGTCGTGAGCGACGCGGCGCATCAGGGGTCCATCGTCCCATCGACGGAGGCAGCCGTCCCGATCACTCCAGCGGCTCCCGCACCGGATACGCCGTCCGATCTTGCCACCTCAGACGGGGAGCCTGCTCCCATCGACGGCCTGATTGCGGCCGCCGCGCCAGAGCCAACACCGGCTCCTGTAGCAGCATCCACGTCCGAAGCAGCACCCACGTCCGAAGCAGCACCCACGACCGAAGCAGCGCCTGCAGCGGAAGCGGAGCCACCGCTACGGAGCATGCCGCATCGTCAGCACGCTTCCCTCGAAGCGGCGGCCAACGCGCTGATGCTCTTCGACCCGTTGAGCGAATCGGAAGCCGACCCAACGCCCCAGGAAGCGCTCGATGCTCCAGCGGAGACCGACGCGTTCACGGTGTCGACCGAGGCCGTGCAGCTGCGTGCGGAGAAGCGCTACACCCGTACCGAAGTGGTTCTGCCCGTTGGGGTCACCCTACCGTACCCCGAGCAGCCGCCTCGTAAGGAGGCCGACCCCGTAGCCCGTCCGGGCGACGTGGCCCCGCCCGCGTTCGACACGGCACTCGACGCGTTTGCGGGGGTGGAGGCCGAGGTGCCTGCCAAGGTGCCTCCAGCGCAGGACGATGCGCCGTCGCCGCCGCGCGTGCTGGTCGTGGAAGACAGCGACGAGACGCGCCTGCTGCTCGAACGGCTCATCGCGCGCGAGTTTGAGGTGGTGGCTGTCGACTCGCCGCGCGCGGCGCTCGACGCCCTCACCCGCTTCCCGTTCGATGCGCTCGTGCTGGACATCAACCTCGGCGGTCGCGAGACCGGCCTCGACGTGCTCCGCATCGCGCGCTCCCTGGACGGCTATGCCGACACGTTTGCCATGGCCGTGACCGCCTACGGCGGCGAGGTGGACACCGAACGCTTCCTCGACGCGGGCTTCCAGGCCTATGTGCAGAAGCCCTTCGACGCGGGACGCATCCTAGAGCCGCTCCGCGCCGCCATGGCCAAGGCGGTCGATGTGCCCGAGGGCGACGCCTGACCTACTGGTGGGGCGTGTTGAACAGCACCGACACATCGAGCGCGTCCAGCGGCTTCCCCTCGACGTGCACAGGCACGTGGTGGGCCTCGGCGTACTCGACGACGCGGTGGCTGAGCGTGGCAAAGTCCGGGTAGTGCACGGGAATTTTGATCACCACCGGTAGTGGTCGGGTCCCGGCCTCGCCTACGATTAGCAGACCATCCCCGTCGAGCTCGACGCGGGCCACCTCGGTCCACGCAAGCAGGAGCGTTCGTCGCGCGAAGTCGTAGCCGATGACGCGCTGCATCGAGAGCTTGACGCACCAGACGACGCAGCGCTGGTGGAGGTAGTCAAGGGCCGCCCATCCGAGCGCGGCCATGAGGAGTGCTGCCAGGAGGCCCGCCCAGACGATGCCGTAGTCGAAGTGCAGCACGATCAGCGGGGCGAACGAGACCACGGCCCCCGCCAGCAGCGACGTGCCGATGGTCAACCGTCCCACGCGCTCGCGCGTTTGCACGAGCACCTGTTCGTTGTCGAAGACCTCGTACCAGTCCGACATGGCAGCCGCGGATGAATGAACGGGAACGTCCGTAGGAAGGCCGAGCCGTCCGAAAGTTTCGCTGCGCCTAGGAATTGACTCACGCAGATGTCGCAACGCGACCTGAAAACGCGGCACTGACCGCGCGTAGTGCGTCGCAGGCCCGGTCTACGTCGGCATCAGTGAGGTCACGGTGGAACGTGGCGCGGATCGTCCTCGGACCGAACGCGACCATACGTACCCCGCGCTCGTCCAGGGCGGCGAGCACCGGTGCGGCGTCGTGCGCGACCGTGTCGAAGAGCACGATGTTCGTCTCGACCGCGGCCAGGTCGATCGCGAACGCGGGGAGTGCGGCCACGGTCTCGGCGAGGCGTCGCGCGCGAGCATGGTCCGCGGCGAAGTCGTCGCGGTGGTGGTCGAGCGCGTACAGGGCAGCGGCAGCGAGGAGGCCGACCTGCCGCATGCCACCGCCGAGGCGCTTGCGGACGCGCCGAGCTTCGCGGATCGTAGCGGCGGTGCCAGCGAGCACCGAGCCGATGGGCGCACCGAGCCCCTTCGAGAGGCAGACGTTGACTGTGTCGAACGGCGTAGCCCACACACCAGCCGCGATGTCTGTCGCAGCGACGGCGTTCCAGAGCCGTGCGCCGTCAAGGTGAAGCTTGAGGTCGTGCGCGCGCGCGACGCTGCACGTGGCACGGAGCAGGTCGAGCGGGAAGACGCGCCCGCCAGCCTTGTTGACCGTGTTCTCGAGGCAGAGGAGCGTCGTGCGCGGCTCCCAGTCGTAGGTGCCGCGCACCGCCAACGCGACGTCGCTGGGGGTCACGAAGCCCCGCGCGTCGCCGACGGTCTTGAGTTGCACGCCGGAGAGCGCAGCGGGTGCGCCAGACTCGTAGTGGTTGACGTGGCTGCGCTCGGCCACGACCACCTCGTCGGCGGGGCGCGTGTGAACGTGTAGGGCGATCTGGTTGCCCATCGTCCCCGACGGCACGAACACGGCGGCGTCTTTGCCGAGCAACTCGGCGACACGGGCCTCCAGCTGGGCGACGGTAGGGTCCTCGCCGAAGACGTCGTCGCCTACCGCGGCCTCCGCCATCGCTTGCCGCATCGCAGGCGTCGGCTTGGTCACCGTGTCACTGCGCAGATCAACCATGGGAAGTAGGAGGTGAGGAGTAGAGGGTGGCTGTGAAGCCGTATGGGCGTGCGTGCGTCGTCGGACTGCTCTGTCAGAGAGGTCGAATACCTCACACTTCGCGCATCCACACGTCCTGCTTCTTCAATAGCCTAGCTGCCACATGCGGCGGAGGATGAGTTGGGCGGTGCGGTCGGCCGCGTGGGGCTCGCGGGTGCGCGGAGCCGGGACGATGGCGGCGAGGCGCGCCGCCTGGTTGCGCGAGAGCTCGGCGGCGGCCAGGCCGTAGTGCGTCTGCGCCGCGGCCTCCGCCCCAAACACCCCGTCGGGGCCCCACTCGATGCTGTTGAGGTAGAGTTCGAGGATGCGCTCCTTGGGCAGCAGCAGCTCGATGGTGACGGTGAGTGGGACCTCGGCGGCCTTCCGGAGCCACGACCGATCCGTAGTGAGGAAGAGGTTCTTGGCGAGTTGCTGCGAGATCGTCGACGCGCCGCGTTGACGGCCGCCGCTCGCCGCTTCCTCGCGCGCCTTGCCGATCTCGATCCAGTCGAAGCCGTGGTGCTCGTAGAAGCGCCCGTCCTCCGAGGCCACAACGGCGCGTTCGAGCTGGTCCGAGATGTCCTCAAGCGGCAGGACCGTGCGGCGGTAGTCGTAGTCCCCGTCGCTGCCCCACGACTCCACCCAGCGCTCCACGTGCACGGTCGTGAACGGCGGATCGACGACCCGGTAGGCCGCAATGAGCAGCGTGCAGAGGACAAAGTAGCCCACGACCAGCCAGGCGGCCGCGCGGGCGCCGCGCCCCAGCCAGCGCACCGCGCGCGAGGTTGGCGACGGGGCGGTTGTCCTCATCGGCTGATCTCTAGCACTTCCAGATGCACCTTGCCGGCGGGCACTTTGACCTCGACGACGTCGCCCACTTCGGTGCCGAGTAGGGCCTTGCCGATAGGACTTGTGACGGAGATCTTCTTTTGCGCCATGTTTGCCTCGCGCGCTGAGACCAGCGTGTAGGTAGCTTCGGCCTTCGCCTTGACGTTCTTCACGCGCACCTTCGAGAGGATGCGGGCCTTCGAGGTGTCCACGTCGCTCTCGTCCACGACCCGGGCGTTGGCGAGCGTGTTCTCGAGCTGCACGATGCGGGCTTCGAGGTGGCCCTGGGCTTCCTTGGCAGCGTCGTATTCGGCGTTTTCCGAGAGGTCACCCTGCGCGCGTGCCTCCGCGATAGCCTGCGCGATTTCCTGGCGCTCGACGGTGCGGGCGCGCTGCAGTTCTGCCTTCAGGTCATCGAGGCCTTCTTGGGTCAGGTAGACGGTGTTGGACATAGGAGTGGGAGGTGGTTGGCGGCGGGGGAGGTCGCAGCGGCGGGAGGGCCTGCGAGGCCGCGCCGCCGGTCGGGCACCAAAAAAGAAGAACGCCACGCCCCGGCGGACCGGGATGCGGCGAACTGCTTTTCAATATACGTGCGTTCGCCCCAGAGGTTCGGGCGAGGGCCTGCGCTGGACTACCAGCCGGGGCGGACCGATGGCGAGGTTGGGCGCTCCGGAACCGGCGAGAAGGGCACGTCGGGGGCCTCTGCTACGACGGGCTGGAGGGTGCTAAAGCGGGGCAGGATGCGGCGGGCGGTCCAGTACTTGCGCGTATAGTAGCCCTCCAGCGAGGAGATCGTGACCCCCTGGCTGCTCGACGCGTGGACGAACATGTTGTCCCGGAGGTAGACGCCGACGTGGTTGCGGCGGCGGCCGGTCTTGAAGAAGATGAGGTCGCCCGTCTGGAACTCGCCCCAGGCGACCTCCTGGCCGACGAGCACCTGCGTGTGGGTGCTGCGTGGCAGCGGCACGCTGAACGTCTCCTGATAGAGCGCGCGGACGAATGCCGAGCAGTCGATGCCATTGCGGGAGGTGCCGCCCCATTTGTAGGGCACGCCCATCCAGCGGTCGGCGGTGGTGCGGAGGCGGAGCTCGGTCTCGGCTTCGGTGTGGGGGGCCTCGGCGGCGGGGACGAGGGGCGTCAGCGGCGCGCCGAGACGGGCGCTCCCCGCGCAGCCTGCCCACAGCCCGAGGGCCAGCAGCAGCACGCAGAAGCGTCCCGTCCGCGAGGCGACGTGTACGCACGCCCGGTCGGCGTACAGTCGGGTCATCGGAGACGTGAAAGAAGTGAATGGCATGCAAGATAACGCAATTCTTGTCGAAACAAGCACGGATCGTGCCGGGGCGCCGCCGCGGGCGTGGAACCGGCTTGGCGGGGGGCGAATTCCTGAACGCGGTCACGCCGGTGCCTCAAGCCTCAATCCCTACACCGCCGCATGCCTCTGTTTTCACGTCCGACCCCGGTCCCCCGGGCCTCGCGCCTCGAACGGCTCGTGGTGGCCGGCCTCGCCTTCGCCAGCGGCCTCTGCTTCGGAATGCTGCTGGCGCCGCGCTCCGGCGCGGACACCCGCGAGCGCATCGGAGAGCAAGCCCGAACCGCCTCAACGTGGCTCGAAGATCAGGCCCGTGCCGTGACCGAGCCGACCGCCGAGGCCCTGCGCGAGACCACCGAGGCGGCGCGCCGCCGCTACATCCCGCTCGCCGGGAGCGAGTGGGACCTCGTGGACGGCCGCGCCATCATGGCCGACGTCCAACGCAGCCGTTGAACCTTCACGATTCCGATCGACTTCCCCAACCCAGACCATCCTACCCATGCCCTACCCTGAAGCCCTCGTCGCGCCCATGCGCGCCGAACTCACCCGCCTCGGCGTCAACGAACTCCGCTCCGCCGACGAGGTGGACGCGCTCTTCGACGCGCCGGAAGGCACGACCCTCGCTGTCGTCAACTCGGTCTGCGGGTGCGCGGCCGCCAACGCGCGCCCGGCCGTCGCTCTGGCGAGCCAGGCCCCCATCGCACAGCCTGATCGTATGGTGACGGTCTTCGCCGGGCAAGACCTCGACGCGACGGCCCGTCTCCGCGAGCACCTCGCTGGCATCCCGCCGTCCTCGCCCTCGATGTTCCTGCTCGTGGACGGCGACCCGGTCTTTGCTGTTGAGCGCCGCCACATCGAAGGGCGCAGCGCCTCGGCCATCGCGCAGGACCTCGCGCAGGCCTTCCAGAAGTTCTGCGCCGCTGGGTCCGAGGGCGACGGCGCGACCGAGCGCCCCGACGTCGCCGAGGCCCCAAGCCAGCGCGGCGACCTGCCCCCGACCTTCAAGTCGATTCTCTAGCAAGGTCAACGCAGGGACTCACTGGGAGGGTGCTCGTCTGAGTACCCTCCTTTTTTGGGGGCCTTCTCGGTGGTTCGAAGCGCCTGGCCTCCCAGCGCCAACGTGATCACGCCCCCCAGGACTGTAGCCGCGAAAGTCCACACAGGCCCAGCACCGCTCCCTTCCACCACGGCGATGAGGACGACCAGCGGGCTGACGCGGAGCAGGGCGGCCCCCGCATCGGACAAGACACCGCGGTAGGGTACCCGAGCAAGGTGGAACATCCAGCCGAGGTGAGCCACTCTGAGTACGGCACCCAGTACCCCCGCTACGAGCACGGTCCCCTCGGCATCGAGGGAAACGCTAGCCAGGGTGATCGCACCCGTCAGCACCACGAACATGACGACGCTGAAGCCGAGGTCCGCGCGCTGCCGCTCCAGAACGTCGAAGAGCGCGGTCATGGGCGCGGCGATCGCGGCGAGGAGCACCCACGGGGCTGTGAGCTGGGCGTAGCGGCCCGCCTCGGCCCACACGTCGCCGAAGACGAACGCAAAGAGCGACGGCCCGGCAACGAGCACCGCTAGGCTAGGAAATAGCGTCACCGCCCATATGCCGCGCAGGACCGTCCGCGTCAGCGCCGCC
>JBCCLD010000027.1:0-20407 GCA_039027055.1 Bacteroidota bacterium | reverse complement strand
GGCCGAGGGCCTCGTTCCACCCCTCGATCACTTCCCCGATGACAAACTCGGTCGGCTCTCCACGGCGGTACGACGAGTCGAATACGGTACCGTCCAGCAGCGAGCCTTCGTAGTTGACGGAGACGAGGTCGCCCATGGCCGGGGACGTGGTGCCCTCTCCAGACGAGAGGACTTGGTACTGCAGTCCGGACTCCGTGACGGACACGCTGTCGCGCTCAGCGTTGGTCGTGAGGAAGCGCTCGGCTTCGGCGAGGCCCTCGCGAGCGGCGCGGGCGCGTAGGGTATCCTGGAAGGCCGTGAAGATTTCCTGCGCGCGCTGCTGCGAGACGAGCATCGTGTCGCCGTCGAGCCCCGAGCGGTAGGCGTCGAGGAGCAGCTTCGCGTCGAGGGGCACGTCGACGGTGCTGTCGGCGAGGAACTGCTGGCGGACGCCATCGCCCTGCGAAAACCCGACGATGTAGGCCACTTGCTCTTCGAGCGGGCGCTCCTCGACGTCAGAGAAGTCGGTGCTTTGCTGGCAGCCGACGGTAAATACGAGCGCGGCGAGGAGGACGCTCAAATAGCGGAGAGACATGGCGGGGGACAAAGGTGATGCGGAACGGGCAAAACTAGCCGGTTCTGTAGGGCAGCGACCGGGAAAAACCGAAGAAGGGGCGCCCCCGCATGCCGGTGCCGCACACGGAAAAAGCGCGCGCAAGCGTTGACTCCCCATTATATTCATTTAACAGCGTTCACCAACCGCTACGAGCAGGCGCGCTCCTGCCTGGGTGGATGCGCCCCCACCCATTCGCGCCCGCAGTCCCCACGGTCTTCCCATCGCTGCGTCTCTTCGCAGTGTGAGCTGGAAGCCCTTCCGGTGGCACAGCGAAGGCGTCTCTCCTTAGCGACCTCCCCCATGTACGACTACATCCTCGCCGGTGCCGGCTCAGCGGGCTGCGTGCTCGCGGCACGGCTCTCCGAAGACCCGCACGTCCGCGTCCTCCTGCTCGAAGCAGGCGGCCCCGACACCGCTGCTGCGATCCACATCCCTGCGGCCTTCTCCAAGCTGTTCAAGACCGAGCACGATTGGGACTATAGCACCGAGCCCCAGGCGCATGCCGCCGAGCGCGCGTACTATTGGCCCCGCGGCAAGGTGCTCGGCGGGTCGTCGTCCATCAACGCGATGATCTACATCCGGGGCCACCGCGACGACTACGATCGCTGGGCCGAACGCGGCGCCCAGGGCTGGGACTTCGCCAGCGTGCTTCCCTACTTCAAGAAGTCAGAAGACCAAGCGCGTGGGGCGGACGCGTACCATGGCGCGGGCGGTCCGCTTCGGGTCGAAGACCAACTCGCCCCCAACGTGCTCTCGGAGGCGTTCGTCGCAGCCTGCGTGCAAGCGGGGATCCCCTCCAACGCCGACTTCAACGGGGCCGTGCAGGAGGGCGCAGGCTTCTATCAGACCACCACGAAGGCCGGGCGGCGCTGGTCTGCCGCCGATGCCTACCTCAAGCCGGCCATGCGCCGCGCCAACCTCACCGTGCACACCGGCGCTCAGGTTTCGCAGGTCCTGATCGACAACGGGCGCGCCACGGGTGTGGAGTACATCATGGACGGCCACCTGCATCGCGCCCAGGCCGACCGGGAGGTGATCCTCTCCGGGGGAGCGATTAACTCGCCACAGCTGTTGATGCTCTCTGGGGTGGGCGACGCGGACGAACTGCTGGCCCTGGGTATTCCCGCAATTCACGACTTGCCCGGCGTGGGACGCAACCTCCAGGACCACCCCGTCGGAGGGATCCGCTACTACTGCACCAAGCCCGTCTCCATGATGAAGGCGGAGAGCCCGGCCAATGTGGCGCGCTACCTGCTCAACCGGACAGGGATGCTCGCCTCCAACGTGGCCGAGGGCGGGGCCTTTATCCGTACCCGCGCCGACGAGCGCCAGCCCGACATCCAGTACCACTTCGGCCCCGTCGACTTCGCCGACCACGGCCTGACGCCGCCCTCGGCGCACAAGTTTTCCATCGGACCGACGTTGGTGCGGCCTCACAGCGTCGGACGGGTCACGCTACGCTCCGACGACCCCTTTGCGAAGCCCGCCATCGACCCGAACTACTTCGCCGATCCGCGTGACTTGGCGTCGCTGGTGGAAGGCGTCCGGGTAGCGCGTCACATCGCGTCGCAGAAGGCGTTCGACCGCTTCCGCGGTGCGGAAACGGACCCCGGCGCGAGCATGACCTCGGACGAGGATCTTCGCCGCTATCTCCGGGAGACGACCGAGACGCTCTACCACCCGACGAGCACCTGCCGCATCGGCACCGAAGCGCAGGCCGATAATGGCGAGGCCGTCGTCGACGCCGAATGCCGGGTCCACGGTTTGGACGGCCTCCGCGTGGTGGACGCCTCGGTGATGCCCGACGTCCCCGGGGGCAACACGCATGCCCCCACGGTGATGATCGCTGAACGCGTCGCGGACCTGATTCGTTTTGGCGAGGCCCGCGAGCGAGCCGCCCGCGTCTCTGGTGATGGCATGATGTCCGAGCCGTCCGTGCGCCTCACGAAGAGCTAAGCACGGATACGCAGCCAACGAGGGGCGGCAGCATCCGGCACCGACTCCGCAAGCGGGGCGTTCGATAGGACGCCCCGCTTCCTCTTGCCCCATGCCCATGCCCCTGGACACACCTACCCGTCTTGCAGCCCTCGCCGCTGCCGCAAAGGCATGGCAAGACCCTGAGTTCGAGCCGCGCGAGAAGGCGGTGCGGGCCACGCTGGCGGCCCCGAATCGGTTCACCGAAGAAGCCATTGCGTTCGCGGTGAACCATCACATGCACCAGCTTGGCTCACCCACGAAGCTGCGCACGTGGCAAGGGGACGCGAGGTCTACCGCCGTACGCGTCGGCCTCATCCCTGAAGGCGCCGTACCCCTTGACGGGGTCCGGGCGCTCGCAGCCGCTTGGCTTTCAGGCCATCAGCCGGTGGTGCGGCTGCCCGTGTCGTCTCCCTATCTGCTACGGGCCTTCGCGGAGACCGTCCAGGCCGAGGGCGGCCCACCATCCCGGTTTGCCGTCGACGATGTCCATGCTCTCACCCAAAGCGAGGCGTTGGTGCTGGTAGGGCGAGCGGAGGTTGTGCGCGCCTGGCACGTTCTGGCGGCCGAGGCAGCCATCGCCCCCGAGCGCATCCACGCTCGAACACGGCGCTTCACCATCGCTGTCATCGACGGGACCGAAGACTTCGACACGCGGATCCGGCTGGCCGAGGACATCCTGCTGCACGAGGGTCTGGGCGAGGCAAACGTCGTGCTCCTGTGGGCCCCAGGCGACCTTGACGCGGACCCCTTCTTCGAGGCGCTGTCGGGGTTTCGGCAGATCATGCCCGCCCACGCAGACACCGAGGGCGTTCTCGAAATGCCCCGTGCGTTCCTCAAGGCGGCGAAGCAGCCCTACGCCTGGGGCGACGGCGTGCTCGTCAGCCGGGGCGACCCCGACGTGCAGGCCCCGGGCCATCTACGGTGGGTCGTCTTCGACGCGCCCGAGCACGTCGTGTCGTGGGCGATAGCGCATCGGGATAGACTCGGCGGTGTCGTGGCGACCGGAGCCGTAGCCAAGCGTTTGGGGATCCCAGACGATCTGCGCGTGGAGCCTGGGGATGCACATCGTCCCAGGCTTGGTACGCCATCGGATCGTGCGTTGATGGCGTTCCTGAACGGTCTGTGATCCTCTCCCGGTGGGAGCTCGTCCACAAAGCGGAGAGTCCCAGGTTCTACGTCAGTGTCGCGGCATGGTCGGCAAACACGTCGTTGAGGGAGGGCATCATCGCGGTCCAGTCGGCAGCGGGATGCTTGGTGATCGTGGCGAAGTCCGGGGTGACGAAGACGTTGGCGACGCCGCGGACCGCAAACAGCGCCGCCGCGAACGGATCGGTCTCCGCTTCGGCGCTGGAGTTGAAGACCAAGATGCCGGACGAGATCAGCTTCTGGCCGTCGAACGAAAACTTGAGCGCGTTGGGGTTGGGCGTCGCTTGGGTCTGGAGCGTCGGCATGGGGCGAGGGAGTAAGCCGGGTGGTTTCTTGCGGGGGGCAGTACCGACGGGCGTGTATCCAGGGTTCCGGGAGGGCGCAGGGGAAAGTGCCTGCGCACGGATCGGCGATTGGATTGCGGCGTCTGAGTGCGTAGTCTAGCATCGCTTTTCACACACCCGCACCGCCTTTCGCATGGCCGACCCGACTCCGACCGTCGCGCCACCCCCTGCCAGCACAGGCGATGGAACTGATGGGACGCAGGCTCCCGATGAGCCGACCATGAGCGATCCGCCCCGCATCGCGCCGCCGCCTCACAGGCCGTTCCCCGTTCCCGTCCCTCTCGGTCCCCCCCCTCCACCCATTCAAAAGGGCAAGATGGACCGCATCACGGACCAGACTCGGGGCATCGTTGATGATGTCAAGATCTGGGTGGAACTCCGCATCGAACTGCTAAAGCAAGAGATCGAGGACCGTGTCAACGGCGTCGTTGGGCCGCTGCGGGTGGCCGCTGACAAAGAGGTGGCTCGGTCTGGGGTGCTGCTCGCCGTGTTTGGGTTGCTCGCTGCCATGTTTCTCCTATTAACGCTCAGCTTTGCCTTAGCCGCGCTGTACGTGTGGTGGTTCGCTCCGCTCCACGTCGGATTGCTCCTGGGATTTCTATCCATGTTTGTGATGCTAGCGCTGTTGGCGCTTGGCGCGAAGCTACTCATGGACAGCGCGGTCAAGAAGGCGGAGGCGAAAGACAACTCGTTCAAACTGTGACGGTACCGTTTTGAGCAACGACATCAGTACCTCGATGCCCTCGAAGCAGGAGGACCTGCGAGTACGCCTCGCCGACCACGAGGCGCGCATGAAGGCGCGCTTCGACGCGCTGCAAGAGGAGGTCGCGCACCCGTTCAGAGCGCTACCGTTTGTCGGACGACCTGCTTCAGCGCAGCCGGGCGCGTTGGCGCGCGTCGTGCGCCACAACCCGTTCGCGGTCGCGGCAGGCGCGGTGGCGCTGACCGCCTTGGCGTCCTTTGTGCTCGGGATGCGCAAAAAGCGCAAGCAGCGCCCTACACCGGACGACCACCAACAACTTGTGACGACATACCTCCGCACCGTGATCGAGGATGCGTCGGGACGCATGGCGCGCGGAAAGACGGCCGACGAAGCACTCGACCTTGCCTTCCGAAAGCGCCCCCCCGTCATCGTCTACGGCGACACGGAGGTGACCACGGCAGCCAACCAACAGCGCTCGCTGGTAGGCGAAGGCATACGGCTCGCAGGCAACCAGGCGTTGAAAGTCGGCATGAGCTATGCGCTAGGCCGCTTCCAGTAGTTCGCCCCCACAGCCATCGAAAACCTAGTCCCACCGTCTCGTGTTTGCCGCTGTCGTTGTCGCCGTGTCGCTGCTCACCCTGGGAGGTGGGCTGATGATCTATGAGGCTCGCACTGGGCGGCTGACCGGTACGACGCGCCGCCGCTCGGTAGGGCGGCTCGCGGTCTTCTTTAGCGGAGCTGCGGCTGGGGCAGCCCTGCTCATCTCCACGGCTGGGGCCGAGTGGCTCTTTGCGCTCGCGTTCGTGCCGGTGACGGTGCTGTGCCTGCTGCGCTTCACGATGCTCGTGCGGCACCTGACGCCAGGCTGGGGCCCCGCGCTGCTTTCCAGCATCGTGCTTGCGCTCGCGGTGATCTACTCCGTCCAGTGGCTCCCCTTGCCCCTCGACCGTGCCTACGTCGTGGAGCAGATCCGGCTCATTGACGAGGCACGGCAGGCGCCGGACTCGATAAACCCGGATGCACGGCGGACCGTCCGCTCGTAGCGTAGCTTCCGCCCGCGGCGTGTCGCCCTCCTGCACGCCCCACGCTGCATACTCTGGTCTCGGGACACGACGCTACTACGATTGGGGCGCTTCATGCGGTCTTCGTACGTGCTGGCCAATAGAGCATGCAGAGGTAATGATTTCGTGACACCGTTGCGGTGTGTCACACGTAGGAGGGCCGTGGTATGCTATTGACTACCACCACCACCGACTCTCACTCTTCCACCGTCTCTCCATCCTGACGCCATGCGCCGCCGCGCTGTCCGACCGCGCTCTGTCCGCCAACGTGCGGCGCGCATCCAAGCAATCCGGCGTCAGAATGCGCCGCCGAGTCGGCTTGCGCGTAAAGGGGCCGTGGTGCAGTGGCGTGCCAAGAGGGTAGTCGAAGCGCATCAGAAGCGGCTGCGCGAGGAGATTGCCAACTCGCTCACGCACGGCCTAGGCATGGTGCTCGCGCTCGTCTTTGTGCCGGTGCTGATCGTCCTCGGCGTCCTGCGCGGCGACTTCGTGCACGTGACTACGTTCTCGATCTATGGCGGGGCGCTGATCGCAGTCTACACGACCTCGACGCTCTTCCATGCCTTCTTCGACAAGCCCTGGAAAGACACGTTTCACGTGCTCGACCACATGGCGATTTACTTGCTGATCGCAGGCACGTACACACCCATCGTGCTGCTGAGTGTGCCGGGGCCAATCGGCTGGACGCTGTTGACGCTCGTCTGGACGCTCTCGGTCTTTGGTATTGTGTACAAGCTGTTTTACACGGGCCGCTTCCAGCGCTTCTCGCTGATCCTGTACCTGCTCATGGGCTGGTCGGCGGTGCTGATCGTGAAGCCGCTTATGGAGGCTATGCCGCCGCTGGCGCTGTTCTGGATCGTCGCCGGGGGCGTCTTCTACACGGTGGGAACGATCTTCTTCGCCTGGCGCAAGCTGCCCTACGGCCACGCCATCTGGCACGTCTTTGTGCTCGCCGGGAGTGCGTGCCACTACTACGTGATCCTCGGCTATGTCCTCCGCGGTGGCTGGTGACGCCAGGCAGAAGGCGGATGTGGAACGTTCGAAGAGAGAGGGGCTGGTGAGCACATCTGCTCAGTAGTTGTTGGCAAGCAAATCGTGGTTCCGGAGATGCATATTGAGGTTCGCCAACCCTCCCCACGAAGGACCACGGACGAATGAGAAAGGACACTTCTACCGTCTTCATCACCGGCGCATCGGTGGGCATCGGTGCGGCGTGTGCCGAGGCGTTTGCGCAGCGCGGCGCGCGGCTTGTCCTGTGTGCGCGGGGAGTGGAACGCTTGAACGCGTTGGCCGATCAACTCCGCGGCGCGCACGGCGTGCCTGTCCATGCTTTCGCCCTGGACGTACGGGATGCGGAAGCGGTCGCCGAGGCTGTGGTGGCGCTTCCGGACGCATACGCCGAGATCGACGTGCTGGTCAACAACGCCGGGCTGTCGCGAGCCTTGGACCCGGCCTACGCCAACGAGGTGCGCCACATCGACGACATGGTGGACACCAACGTGAAAGGGCTGCTCTACGTCACCCGCGCCGTTGTGCCAGGCATGCTGGAGCGGGGGCGTGGGCACGTCGTCAACATCGGCTCGACCGCAGGGCACGAGGTCTACCGAGGGGGCACGGTCTACTGCGCCACCAAGCACGCCGTCGGCGCGATTACGCGGGGGCTCAAGATGGACCTCCACGGATCGCCTGTCCGCGTCTCGACCGTCGATCCAGGACTGACTGAGACCGACTTCTCGCTCGTCCGCTTTGAGGGCGACGCCGCCCGCGCCGACGCGGTCTACGCGACAACCACCCCCCTTCAAGCCGAGGACATCGCCGATGCCGTGGTCTATGTCGTTACTCGCCCTGCGCACGTCAACGTCGCCGAGGTTATCCTGACGCCGGTCGCCCAATCCAGCGCCTCGCTCATAGACCGACGGTGAGGTCAGGTTGTTGCGCTTGACGCAGACAGCTTGCTTCTACGACCTCTACAGGACCGTCTTCATGCCGTTGACGAGCATCTGCACGGCGATCATCAGCAGGAGCATGCCCATGAGTCGTTCGAGCGCCACGAGGCCACGCTCCCGCAGCAGGCGATAGAGCAGAGGAGCCGCCATCAGGAACGCAGCCGTCGCGCCCCACGCCATCAGTAGGGCCAGCGCCCATGTGCCCGTCCGTCCCGGGTCGGCGTTGACCATCAGAATCAGGGTCGCGAGCACTGAAGGCCCCGCGATGAGCGGGATCGCGAGCGGCACGATGAACGGCTCGCCGTCGGGCTGCGGCCCCATCACCCCGTCGGGCGTGGGAAACACCATTCTGAGCCCGATGACGAGCAGTACCAGGCCGCCCGCAATCGTGACGGACTCCTGCTGGAGGTGAAGCACATCGAGGATAGCCTGCCCGCCGAGTAGGAAGGCGAAGAGCACGCCGAGCGCAATTAGTAGCTCGCGGGCGAGGACCCACCGTCGGCGCTTCTCATCCACATCGCGCAGAAGCGACAGGAAGAGCGGGATGTTGCCCAGCGGGTCCATGATGAACAGCAGCACCAGGGCGGCCGACCACACCGAGTCGCTGAATTCCATAGAGTCGCGCGGCGAGAGAGAGCGGGACGAAACACCGAAGGCGCCCAATCTACACCGTTGTAGGCGTTTGGCTCGTCCGGCTTCACGAGCACGTAGGCACGGCGCGTGCTAGTTCATCCGCAAGCCGCGGAGCGCCCCCGTGGGCGTGCGGTGATCCACGTGCAGCCGGTCTGAAACGGCGCGGACTCCGGGGAGCGCTGCTACGCGTCCGAATACGATATCGCGGTCGTCGTCCTGTTCAACGCTCCCATAAACCGTGACAACCCCATCTACAACCTGAAAATGTAAGCCTTTATAGCGCCTGTCCTCGCTGCGTTCGAAGGCGAGGTAGAGGCTGCGAGCCAGCGTGCGATCATCGCGCGTCTTAGAGCGGCGCGCGCGCAAGCTGTCTACGAAGGCCCGAAGCGCCGCAAACGGCGAGCGGGAAGGCGTTGGCGACGAGGGAACAGACATGGCCACAATCGCTGGGAAGGTCGTCGCTCATCGCTTAGCAAAGAGCGTACCGGCTCACGCCGTAGGGCCTGAGGCTACAGCGTGTGGGCATGCGGTCTGATCGGCGCTCACAGCCTCCGCTCGGCCTCGGCCCACCTCTACAGAATGGGGGTTCCACTCGTCACCCGATGCGGAGCTTGCCCCAGGCCCCGACCTGGGGGGATCGACCTCCTCGCGCGCCTTACGGAGACGCAAACGGTGTCTCGCGAGCCCCTGACCCAATGAGTGTCCACACGCCTTAGGCCTCGATGTCTTCCTTGTCGCGGATCGGTAGGGAACTGGCCACCTCCTGAAGCGCCGTGTCTACGATGGCCTGCGTCATGGTTGAGACGTCGTCCCCGTCGTGCCAGCGGATCTGTCGGGCCCGATCGGGGTGCCGGTGCATCCAGTGGAGCAAGATCCGGGATTGGTCCACGTCGGCCTTGCCGATCACGTCGGGCGGGGCCACGCTGGGATCGAAATGCTCGCCCAGCAGTGCGTCGAGCGCCCTCAAGTCGTCCGGCGAGGGCGGCACCGGCAGGTCGTGGATGGCTACGAGGCGGCCGTGGCGGATGACGAACAGCTGCACGTCGCCCTCGCGCAGACCCGGCTCCACCAGCACGGCGTGGTGATCGTGTACCGCCGAGGCGATGTGCTGCTGGCGGCCGAACGTCCGTTCGAGGCGGCGAAACTGGTCACGGTAGAACCCCGCCTCTTCAAAATCCAGGCGGGCCGCGGCCTGCCGCATCTTTTGCTCGACCACGTCCAGCGCTGAGTTGTCCTGGCCGGTAAGGAAGCGGCGGACTTGCTCGACGACTTCGCCGTAGCGCGCGGCGCCGACTCCGCCCTCGCACGGCGCGGTGCAGCGGCCCATCTCGTGGTAGAGGCACGCGCGGCCCAGCCGAAACGTGGGCTCCTCGCACTCCCGTAGCTGGAAGAGCCGCGCGATCAACTCGATCAGCTCCTCGGCCTGCCCGCGACGCCCGATGGGGCCGTAGTACTCCGCGCCATCGTTGCGGATGACCGGCGTCTGGGTGAGTGTCGGGAAGCGGTGGGTCGTGTCGAGGCGGAGGAAGGGGTAGGAGCGGTAGCGGCGCTGCGCGCGGTTGTAGACCGGCAGCATCTGCTTGATGAGGCGGCTCTCGTCGAGCAGTGCTCGGAGCTCAGAGCCAGTCTCGGTCCAGTGCACGGCGCGTACGTCGCGGAGGAGCTTGCGGGTCTTCGGCGGGTGCGCCTCAATGCCGGTGAAGTAGGAGCGCACGCGGTTGCGTAGGCTCTTCGCCTTGCCGACGTAGATGATGCGGTCGCGGCGGTCCTTCATGAAGTAGACGCCGGGGCGGTCGGGCAGCTGGGGGAGTGTCTCGTTCCGGATGCGTTCGAGGTGCTTCGGTGCGCGGCGCGTGTCCTTGTAGCGCTTGCGCTGGAAGGCGAGCACGTCAGCTATGTTGGTCGCACCAAACTCGATGCGGAGCTGGTCAAGGAGCCTCAGAAGGACGTGCGCGGTGACGGTCGCATCGCCGAGGGCGCGGTGGCGGGCGTCGTTCTTGAGGCCGTAGTGGGCCGTGAGCGCGGAGAGTCCCTTCGAGGGGAGCGCCGAGAGCAGCCGCCGCGCGAGCCGCAGCGTGCAGAGCGCCTCGTTGGTCAACGGCGGCATCGCCGCGAGGTCCAACTCCACGTCAAGGAAGCGCTGATCGAACGGCAGGTTGTGCGCCACGAGGATGCCGTCGCCGAGAAAGTCGAGATAGCCCGGCAGCACGTCTGACGCCGTTGGCTGCTCGAAGACCATCGCCGTCGTGATGCCAGTCAGCCGCGTGATGCGCTGCGGGATATGCCGTTCGGGGTTGATGAGGTGCTGGAACGTCCCGACGATCTGCCCGCCCCGCAGCTTCACCGCCGCCAACTCGATCAGCCGGTCCTCGCCCGCCCGCGCGCCGGTCGTCTCCGTGTCAGTGACGACGAACGTGGTTTTATCGATGGGCGTGCTGAGGTCCATGCGGTGCGAGGCGGTGTGAGGTGGTGTGAGGGGGGGTGGGAGGGACGGCGAGTGGAGGAGACGGCGATGGTCTTCGGTCGCTCCGGAGCTACTCCTGTACGCCCGGCGGTTCCTGGCGGAGCACCGCGGTGAGCGCGGCGAGGTCAAAGCCCATCACGTCGGCGAGGGTGCGGCCGATGGCGTCGTTGTCCATCACCCCCACGAAGCGCTCAGCGTGCGGGCCGTAGCTGTGTAGGTTGACGGCCACGGCGGTGTGGCCGCTCGTAGTCCAACCGATCAGCGCACGCTCGGATATGAGGGTGGCCATCACATTGAAGAGCGTGCGCGGCCCGCGGACTACGCCGACGGCCTCGTGCAGCGCCGTGCGTTCGTCGTCGGTGAGGTCGTCCACGCCGCCGTATGCCTCCACGAGAGAGTCGGGGGCGGAGCCCTCGTCCATCAGTTCCAGCATGCCCTCAACGCTCCGGGAGGCACGCGCCAGCACGTCGGGGCGCCAGTCGTAGATGCCACGCCCGTTTATGTTGCGCCCGAGCGAGAGGCCGCCCGTCTCGTGGTCGGCCATCACCACGATCAGCGTCGTGCCGTCCTGCTCGGCGAAGGCGAGGGCTTCCGCGACGGCGTCGTCAAAGGCGATGATGTCGTGGAGGTGGCCGACGGGGTCGTTGCCGTGGCCCGCGTGGTCGATGCGGCTGCCTTCTACCATGAGGAAGAAGCCGTCCGGGTCCGTGCTCAGGTGGGCAAGCGCGAACGCCGTCATCTCGGCGAGGCTCGGCTGCGATTCCGGATCGCGGTCGATCTCGTAGGCGAGGTGTGAGTCGTCGAAGAGGCCAAGCACGGGGGGGGCGGTGTCGTCGCTGCCGACCGGCTCGGCGCTGAAGGCGTCGAAGCCTGCCCGGTCCAGGGCCACCGCGTAGCCTCGTTCGCGGGCCTCGGCGAGCAGGTCGCGCCCATCGTCACGGCGGCCAGCGTAACCGGTGTCGTTGTCAGAAGGCAAGAAGAGCGGCCGTCCCCCGCCGAGGATGACCTCGATGCCTTGGTCCATCATCTGCGCGGCGATCTCGGCCTCCATGCCGCGCTGCGGCACGTGCGCCGCGAACGCGGCCGGAGTGGCGTGCGTGATGCGGCTCGTCGCCACGAGGCCCGTCGCCATGCCGCGCAGCTCGGCGGCTTCGAGGATCGTCCCGACGAGGGCCCGCGTGGAGTCGAGGCCCACGGCCCCGTTGTAGGTCTTCACGCCCGAGGCGTAGGCCGTCGCGCTCGCAGCGGAGTCGGTCACTCGGCTGTCGGAAGCATAGGTGCGCACGGCCCCGCTCAGGATGCGGTCCAGGACCAACGCGCGGCCTTCGACCTCCTGCAGGTACTCCCGCGCCATCGTCTGGGACGTAGGGCCAAAGCCGTCCGGGATCAGCACGATGAGGTTGCGCGGTGCAGGCGGGGGTTCAGCGGCCGCCATGTGGATTGGTGCAGAGCAGGCCCCGGTCAGCACCGCGAGAAGTAGGGCAAGGAGGCCGACGTGGCCCGAGCGGACGTGCATGGGGGTGGAGGCGGTTCATGGGAACGACCGAAGCTACACGCCGCCGGGTGTCAGCCGCGTGACGCAAGCATGACGAATGAGCTCGCCGGAGTCCGGAGATAGGTAGCGGCAGAAAAAAGATTAATAGTGTTGTAAATACACTTATTTGTTTGTAGCTTGCTTCTGTTCGTCCACGGCGCGACCCAGATCGTCGCCCTCCACACGATGGCTCCCCCCACCGTTCACGCACCTACGAGGTCTCCCATGGGCTACAGCCACTGGTCTCACGACGACTACAGCACCCGCCAACACGTCCGCAGGCAGCGCGGCGTCGATGCGTTCGACTACGACCGCCACGTCCGCTCGACCGGGCGCTACGTCGTGCACGAGCGGATGAACCCCTACGGCGTCGCCTTCCGCGAGAGCCGCGACTCCGTCCAGCACCCGGAGTCGGTCCCCATCGGCGTCTTCTTCGACGTGACCGGCTCGATGGGCTCGATCCCGCGCATGCTCCAGACGAAGCTGGGCGCGCTCATGCGCACCCTCGTCGCGCGTGGCTACGTCGCGCATCCGCAGGTGCTCTTCGGCGCGGTGGGCGACGCCTACACCGACCGCGTGCCGCTCCAGGTCGGCCAGTTCGAGTCCGGCTTGGAGATGGACGACGACCTCAGCCGCATCGTCATCGAGGGCGGCGGCGGGGGGCAGGTGCACGAATCCTACGAGCTCGCGCTCTATTTCTTCGCGCGCCACACCGCGACCGACGCCTGGGACAAGCGCCGCAAGAAGGGCTACCTCTTTCTCATGGGCGACGAGATGCCCTACGACGCAGTCCGCCGCGACCAGGTGCAGGCACTCCTCGGCGACCGCATGGAGGCGTCGAGGCCCATCGAACACCTCATCGCCGAGGTGCAGGAGCGGTACCACCTGTTCTTCCTCACCGTGACGCAAGGGCACCACGGCCGCAGCCCGCGCGTGCAGCAGCGCTGGCGCGACCTCCTCGGCGAGCGTGCGCTCCTGCTCGACGACCCCGAGGCCGTCAGCGAGACCATCGCGCTGCAGGTGGGCCTCGTCGAAGGCACCGTGCAGGACCTCGGCCACGCCGCCGACGACCTCGTCGCGGCCGGCTTCGACGCCAACGCGGTGAGGACGGCGTCGAAGGCGGTGGCGAAGTACGACGCCACCTCCACGTTCCCTGGAGTGGCGTCGGGCACGCTCCCGCCGCCGAGCGGGACGGACGGCGATAGCGGACGACTCTGAGGAGTGCAGCGGTGCGGCAGCGCTCCTGGTTTGACGCGGCTGCAGCTATCGGACACCTTCCACGACCCACGACCCACGACCCACGACCAGGTGCCCAAAGCGTTTCTCATCGTAGACCTCGGCTTCGGCGACGCGGGGAAGGGGAGCCTGACCGACTTCCTCGCGCGCCGGGCTGCTGCAGACGGACGGGGCGTGCACACGGTCGTGCGCTACAACGGCGGGCCGCAGGCGGGGCACAACGTCGTCACGTCCGACGGGCGACACCATACGTTCTCGCAGTTCGGTGCGGGTACCTTCGTCCCGGGCGTGCGCACGCACCTGTCGCGCTTCATGCTGATCAGCCCGCCCGCGATGCTCGCGGAGGCCGCGCACCTGGCCGAGGTCGGCGTGCCCGATGCGTTCGCGCGTACGACCATCAGCGCCCGGTCGCTCGTCATCACGCCGTTCCAGCAGGCGGCCAACCGCCTGCGCGAGCTGGCACGCGGCGACGCGCGCCACGGTAGCTGCGGTATGGGCGTCGGCGAGGCGCAGGCCGACCGCCTCGCGCTCGGCGACGACGCGGTGCTCTTCGCGGGCGACCTCGCGGACGAGACGCGGACGCGGACGAAGCTGCACACGCTGCGGGTGCACAAACACGCGCAGCTCGCCGATGTGCTTGCACGGCTTCCAGACACCAAAGCCGTTCGCCGGGAGCGCGTCGCGTTCGAGGCGGACGACGTGGTGGAGACGACGCTCGCCGGATATCGCCGCTTCCTCCGCCACGCACGGATCGTGGGTGACGACCACCTCGGCGAGGTGCTGCGCTGGCCCGGTGCCGTCGTGTTCGAAGGCGCGCAGGGCGTCTTGCTCGACGAGTGGTACGGCTTCCACCCCCACACCACCTGGGCGACGACCACGCTCGCCAACGCGGATGTGCTGCTGGCCGAGCACGGCTACGGAGGCATGGTAGTGCGCCTCGGACTGACGCGCGCCTACCAGACGCGACATGGAGCCGGCCCGATGCCAACCGAGGACCCCACACTCAGCCGTGCCCGACCCGATGCTCACAACGGCGACGACCCCTGGCAACATGGCTTCCGCGTCGGCCCGCTTGATCTGCCCCTGCTCCGCTACGCCCACGCTGCCGTCGGTCGTCTCGACGGTGTGGTCGTGTCGTGCCTAGACCGGCTGGAAGAAGGCAGGGTCCCGTATGCCACGGGCTATCGCCTGAACAACACGTCCGGTGCGATCAAAGAGAGGTTCGTCACGGAGGCCGATCGGGTCACGTCGGTGCGCGTTCATCCAACTCGCTGGTCAGAGCAACAGCGTCTCGGCTTTCAGGAGCGGCTGGGGCGGTGCCTGGACACCTGCACGCCGCTCTACGACGAGGCGAGGAGCCCAGACGAACTGGCAGCGCTCGTCGCGGCCGACCTTGGCGTACCTCTCGCCCTCACGTCGTGGGGCCCTGCGGCAACGGACAAGCGCGTCGTCACACCTGGCGTATTCTCATCGGTCCCTACACAGCTGTAGTCTGACAGGTCGCTCTTCATCGCAATCGCTCCTCGTTTCAATGCCTTCGACTCCTGTCGATCCGAGCTCCCTCCGGTTCGCCGTGTTGGCGGTGGACGTGGTGGTGTTTGCCCTGCACGAAGGGACGGTCCTGGTACGACTCATCCCGGTGGATCGGCCCGAGGTAGCCGGGCGTGTCGGGTTTCCAGGCGGGTTGGTTTCCCCGATAGAGACCGCTGAGGAGGCCGCGGCGAGGCTGCTCCATGAAAAGGCAGGCATCGAGCCGGAACGCGTGTACCTCGAACAGCTGCACACCTTCAGCGCGGTGGAGCGCGATCCGCGAGGCCGCGTGGTGTCGGTCGCCTACCTAGGCCTGACGACCGCATCGCTAGACAACGAGCAGGAGCACCAAGAAGAAGCCTTCTGGCAGCCGCTCCGCGATCTCCCTGCACTCGCCTACGACCACGACGCGATGGCGAGCCTGGCCCGGAGGCGGCTCCAGGAGCGCCTGCGCGTCACCAACCTCATAGGTCGCTTGCTACCTCCCACCTTCACGCTGTCGAACTTGCAAGACGCCTTCGAGACCATCCTTGACGGGAAACTCGACCGGCGCAACTTCAGGCGGCGCGTGCAAGACCTCGGCCTAGTAGAGACGACAGGAGAAGAGCGGCGTCAAGGACGCGGACGGCCTGCGGCCCTCTATCGCATCGCGACGCCGGAAGTCCGCGCGGTCCCATTGCTCTGAAATCGGGCGCACGTGCATCAATTCACTGGAAAGACCGGGGAAAAGCTGAGCGGGTGCGCTCGGGACCGGCCAGAACGCGCTACCTTTCCGAAGCGCTTTTTCCCGGCGAAAAATCGGCAATGCGGGCCGAGCCACGCCGCGGGCGCTGTGGCTGAACTCTAGGTAGCTCCTGGCGTTCGAGCGTCCCTCTTTGCGATCCAACCTTGGCCTCCACCGTGAGCAACTTCGGCTTCAACAGCGGCTACGTCGACGATATCTACGCGCAGTATCTCGAAGACCCTAACTCCGTCTCCGAGTCGTGGCGCGAGTTCTTCGCGGACTACGACCCCAGCCCGACCTTCATCGGGGCCAGTCCGAACAAGACGACGCCTGCGGCCCCCGTGCCGGCCCCGGCAGCACCTAGCCCTGTTCCGTCGGGCGATGGTGCGTCGAAGGAGGCCGCCCCCGTTCGTCCGCAGATCGATGTGCCGGTGCCCGACGGGGCGGACGTGACCAAGCTGCGCGGCGTGCCTGCCAAGATCGTCGAGAACATGGAGGCCTCGCTCTCCATCCCGACCGCGACGAGCGTCCGCACGATCCCGGTCAAGCTCATGGCCGAAAACCGCCGCTTGATGAACCGCTTCCAGCGCACCGTCGGCGGCGACAAGGTGTCGTACACCCACCTCATCGCTTACGCGATCATCCTCGCGATGCGCCAGGTGCCGTCGATGAAGGCGACGTATCGCCAGAACGGCGCGTCCACAAATGGCGTGGGCGAACGCATCGACCCGCCGCATGTCAACTTCGGCCTCGCCATCGACATCGAGCGGCGCGGGAAGCGGCAGCTGCTCGTCCCGAACGTGCAGGCCGCTGAGACGATGAGCTTCGCCCAGTTCCTCGGCGCCTACAACGATATCGTCAAGCGCGCGCGCGGCAACGGGCTGGAGCTGAAAGACTTCCAGTACACGACCGCTACGCTCACCAACCCCGGTATGATCGGGACGGTGATGAGCGTGCCGCGCCTGATGCCGGGGCAAGGCGTGATCGTCGCCGCCGGGTCGATTGGCTACCCGCCCGAATACAGCGCGCTGCCGAAGACCGAACTCTCGCGCCTCGGCATCTCCGAGACGATGACGCTGACCTCGACCTACGACCACCGCGTCATCCAAGGCGCGGAGTCGGGTGAGTTCTTGAACTACATCGCACAGCTCTTGCAGGGCCAACACGGCTTCTATGAGGCCGTCTTCCGTTCGCTCGGCATCCCGACGCCTCCGTTCAAGCCCGCGCAGGACTCGACACCGCACCTCGTGGGCTCCCGCGAGCGCGACGAAATCGACTTCATCAAGAAGCAGGCGGCGGTGCTGCAGCTCATCCGCGCTTACCGCGTGCGCGGCCACCTGCTCGCCACCACCAACCCCATCGGGGCCGACGGGCAGGGCACCTACCACCCTGAGATCGACCCGGCCGAGTATGGCCTGACCATCTGGGACCTCGACCGCCACTTCATCACGGGCGAGCTAGGCACCGCCGGAGGCAACCTGGGCGGCGAGGCGCGCCTCCCGCTGCGTGACATCCTCGACATTCTGTGGGAGACCTACACCCGCAACGTCGGCGTCGAGTTCATGCACATCTCGTCGCCTGCTGAGAAGCGCTGGCTCATCGAGCGCATCGAGCCGGAGCGGTTCCAGTCCGCCATGCCCGTCGAGGCCAAGCGGCGCATCCTGGAGAAGCTCAACCAGGCCGAGGCGCTGGAAAACTTCATCCACACGAAGTACATCGGCCAGAAGCGCTTCAGCCTCGAAGGCGGCGAGTCGCTCATCCCGATCCTGGACATGCTCCTCTCCGACGCCGCCGACCAGGAGGCCGACGAGGTAGTGATCGGCATGGCCCACCGCGGGCGGCTCAACGTGCTTGCGAACATCCTCAACAAGCCCTACAGCAAGATCTTCGAGGGCTTCGAGGGGACGGTCAACCCCGACACCGTGCAGGGGTCGGGCGACGTGAAGTACCACCTCGGGGCGTCGAGCACGCACGCCGCGCCCAGCGGCGCGACCGTGACGGTAGCCCTCGCCCCCAACCCGAGCCACCTCGAAGCGGTCAACCCGGTCGTGGAGGGCATGGTGCGCGCCAAGCAGCAGCTCATCGTCGGCGACCGCAACCCCGTGGAGGTCCGCGACCGCGTCTTCCCCGTGCTGATCCACGGCGACGCAGCCTTCGCCGGGCAAGGCGTCGTCGCGGAGACGCTCAACCTGTCGCAACTCGACGGCTACGCGACGGGGGGCACGGTGCACGTCGTCGTCAACAACCAGATCGGCTTTACGACGGTGCCGGTGCACGCACGCTCGTCGGTCTACGCGACCGACATCGCGCGCATGATCCAGGCCCCGATCTTCCACGTCAACGGCGACGACCCCGAGGCCTGCGTCCGCGTGGCGCGCCTCGCGCTGGACTACCGGCAGGTGTTCAACAAGGACGTCGTGATCGACATGATCTGCTACCGCAAGTTTGGGCACAACGAGGGCGACGAGCCCAAATTCACGCAGCCGCTGATGTACCACCGCATCGACGGTCACCGTTCGGTGCGCAAGCTCTACCTGGAACAGCTGCTCAAGCGCGGCGAGATGAACCCGGAGGACGGCGAGAAAATCCTCGACGGCTTCCGGGGCATCCTCAACTCGGCCTTCGAGGAGACCAAGGAGACTGCCGAGAAGCTCAAGGACGCGGAGCCAGCTAGCGCGCCCGTCCCGAGCGCGTTCACCGCCGCGTTTGAGACCAAGGTGTCGCGCGACGTGCTCGACCGCATTACGCAGGCGCTCGTCAACTGGCCCGACGACTTCGAGGTCCACAAGAAGCTCGCGCGTCTCCTCGAACGCCGCCCGACGTCGTTCGCCGACGGCAAGATCGAGTGGGCCTTCGCCGAGGCGCTCGCGTTCGGCTCGCTCTTACTCGATGGCCACCGCGTCCGCCTCTCGGGGCAGGACTCGGGGCGCGGCACGTTCAGCCAGCGCCACGCCATCCTCTACGACCAGTCGACCGGCGGCCGCTACCTCCCGCTCAACCACTTGGAGCAAGAACAGGTGCCAATTCAGGTCTATGACTCGTTATTGAGCGAGTATGCCGTGCTCGGCTTCGAGTATGGCTACTCCGTCGCGGACGCCAACGCGCTTGTGTGTTGGGAGGCACAGTTCGGCGACTTCGCGAACGGCGCGCAGATCATGATCGACCAGTTCGTGGCCTCCGCCGAGGCGAAGTGGGGCACGCAGAGCAGCCTCGTGCTCCTACTCCCGCACGGCTTCGAGGGACAAGGCCCCGAGCACTCGTCGGCGCGTCTGGAACGCTTCCTCCAACTGTGCGCCGACGAGAACCTGATCGTGGGCAACTTCACGACGCCGGCGAACTACTTCCACGCGCTGCGCCGCCAGATCATGCTGCCCGAAGCCAACGGCGGCATCCGCAAGCCCATGGTGGTCATGACGCCGAAGAGCCTGCTGCGTCACCCGCGCGCCGTCTCCGAAGCCGCCGACCTCACCGACGGGCGCTTCCATCCGATTTATACGGCGGCGTCCAACAATCCGCAGGCCGCCTCGCGCCTCGTTCTATGCTCCGGCAAGGTCTACTACGACCTCCTCGCCGCGCAGGAAAAGATGGACGACCCGGCGTCGGTCGGCCTCATCCGCGTCGAGCAACTCTATCCGTTCCCCGAGGCCGAGGTGCGCGCCGAACTGGAGCGCTTCGGGCACGTCACCGACGTGGTGTGGTGCCAGGAAGAGCCGCAGAACATGGGCGCGTGGTCGTTCGTGCAGCCGCACCTCGACCGCTTGCTCATGGAGCGCCACGGCGACTGCTGCGTCCGCCCGCAGTATGCCGGCCGCCCCGCCGCCGCCAGCCCCGCCACAGGCAGCTCGAAGGTGCACGCAGCCGAGCAGGACCGGTTGGTTAGCGAAGCACTTGGGACGTAGCCGCGTGCACCGATGAGCAACCGCAACTGGGTGTGTTTCGACTGTCGACAGTCCGTACGTCGGTCGTCTAGCGAGACCGACGTACGATGTCCATCCTGTGGCTCCCCGTGCGTGAACCTCGGATCGAAGATCCCGATTCCACCAAAGTCAAAGGACTCAGTCTGGAAGGACCTCCGCGAGCAGCATTTCTCAGGTAGACGAAATTGGGCGCTCGTCGGACACGTCACTCGCCAAGCGCGACAGCAGGCGATAGCCTGTCGAATCGAGGCAGTGGAGGAGCAGATCGCACGATTCGCCGCGATCTATAAAGTGCCTCGGTCAATACCAGACGTCAGGCGGTATCAGGCTGAGCTAGAGGCGTTGAAAAAAATGGTACCGTGAACGCAGAGACGGCTCTTCTCATCGTGGACGTGCAGCAGGGTTTGGACGATCCCACGCACGGCCGGCGCAGCACGCCCGACGCTGAGGCCAACATGGCGCGGTTGCTCGCGGCGTGGCGCGAGGCGGGCTGGCCCGTCGTCCACGTGAAGCACAACTCCACCGTGCCGACGTCGCTGCTGCGGCCCGAGCTACCCGGCAACGCGCTCAAGCCGGAGGTGCTGCCCCTCGACGGCG
>JBCCLD010000026.1:0-20966 GCA_039027055.1 Bacteroidota bacterium | reverse complement strand
GGCACCGCTACTGGGTCCAGCGGGGTACTGGGGAGCGCAAACCACGAGAGGGGCACCAGGGCCAGCGGTAGCACCACGAGCGCCGCCGCGAGCGCAAACGCCGCCGAGCCTTCGAGCGACTTCGGGGAGGCAGGCCACCGGTGCCGCCCATAGCGTCGCCCGATGAGCGCCGCCGCGCCGTCGCCGAGCATCAGCATCGCCATGGCCGCCGCTGCGACGGGCTCGGGGTACAGTAGCGTCGTGAGCGCCATCGCCGTCATCATCCATGTCGCGCCGTTGATGACGATGGGGCCATACAGCCCCGGCTGCTCCTGCGGGCGCATGATGCCGCCAAACACCCACGCGATGAACCGGTGGAAGCCCGGAGAGCGAGTCCGGAGCACATCGCACGAAAGCGCAAGCAGCGCGAGCGGGACGAACACCCACAGCGCGATCTCACGGCCCAACGCGAGGAGGCCGATCGGCATCAGCAGCGAGCCGATGTGCAAGGCCTTGCGACCGATCTCGGCGCGGTAGGAGAAGGCGAGCGAATCCATGGAGGAAGTCACGACAAACAGGAGCAGAACGTACGACGCCGAGATGGTAGCCTTCGCCTATGTTGTGGACGTGTCAGTTCGCCGCACCTTGCTGTTCAGTTGCATCTATGCGTCCCTACTTCTTTCTGCTCGCCATGTTCGGCCTCGCCGCCTGTTCCGATCCTAGCGCCACCCCCACCTCGTCTTCAGGGTCTTCCACCCAGGACGACGCTGCCTACGTAGACAGCATGGCCGTCGAGCACGCTGACGACTCGGCGAGGCCCTCGGGTGCTCCCATCGTCGATGAGACCGGGCTGGTCGTCGAACGCGTCCGCTATCACGAGGGCATCGCGGGCTATGCTGCTCGGCCAGCAGAGGGCGAGGCTTCCATGCCAGGCCTTATCGTGATCCACGAGTGGTGGGGACTGAACGACAACATTCGCGGGCAAGCCCGGCGACTGGCCAACGAAGGCTACCGCGTGCTTGCCGTCGACCTCTACGGAGGGAGCGCGTCCGAGACGGTGGAGGGCGCGCGTGCCCTGATGACGGAGGCGATGAGCCAGCCCGACGCGGTCGTGGCGAACCTAGCCAGCGCCGCCGCCCATCTCCGAGCGCAAGGGGCGACTCGGGTGGGTGTGCTCGGCTGGTGCTTCGGCGGGGCCTGGTCGCTCCGCACAGCTTTGGCACTCCCCACTAGCGTCGATGCCTCCGTGATCTACTACGGGCGCGTCGAAACGGAGGCCGCAGCGCTCGCCGCCCTAGAGGCGCCCATCCTCGGCCTGTTCGGCGCTGAGGACCGCGGCATTCCCGCCGAGAGCGCCCACGCCTTCGATATGGCCCTGGACGAGGTGGGCGTCCCGCACACCGTCCGCGTCTTCGACGGGGCCGATCACGCCTTCGCCAATCCCTCAGGCGATCGCTACCAGCCCGAGGCCGCCGAAGAAGCCTGGTCAATGACGACCGCATTCCTAGCGGACCACCTGAAATAGAACAGGAGCAGGAGCGCCGAATAAGAGCGTTTGGTTTGTGTTGGAAACCTAGATAAAACTTGCAAGTTGCCATTATAGTTTGTTCTGCAAACCTTACGAGTTGTTCCTATGGCATCCTCCGCGTATCGTTCCCCCGCTCCCCTAGCCGAAGTGACGCGGCAGTTCCGGGGCCTCCAGGGCCTCCGCATCGTACCGCTGGCCCTCTTCTTCCTAGTATGGGGCTTCACCGGCGTACTCGAAGCGCTCGGGTTCCCCTTGGGCGCGCATGCGGCTTTGTTTGGCATTGGAATGTTCCTTGCGTTGGTGCTGGCCGTGTTCGCAGAACGACGCATCGCTCGATGGTACGATGACCGTTTTGGCATTGTTGAGACGGTGCCCAAGCTTGGTGAGGTGCTCGGTGCCCTCGCCTTCGTTGCACTGCTCCCGGCGGCCTTTGGGTGGCTCAGCTACGGGAACCCTCCCGTCAACCCCGTGCTGGTGGTGTTAGGGTGTGGCCTTTTGGCCTATTGGCGGCCTCGAACTGGTTTCAGAGTGCACTACGCGATCGCTGGGGTATTCATCCTCGCGGCCAGCATCTACGTGCCGGATACTTCGAAGACGACGGCGCTGGTGACGCTCGCCGTGCAAAACGGTGGAGGAATGCTGCTGCTAGTGCTCGGCATACTTGACCACCGCGAGTTGGTCCGGGCGCTCGGACCCGTGGGGCAGGACGACGATAGGGACGCCGCCGAGGTCCTCGATGTCTGAGTCGCCTCGCATGCCGTCGCAGGCCCCCTTCATCGAGATTGCAGCGCTGGACCGCTTGGTTCACGAGCCGGCCCGCCTTGCCATTCTTGCCGCCCTCGCTGCCTGTAGGCGAGCTGACTTCGTCTACCTGCAGCGACTCACGGGGTTATCGAAGGGCAACCTGGCCAGCCACCTTGCCAAGCTTGATGCAGCCCAGTACGTGTCGATCGAGAAGCACAAAGCGCGTGGGCGTATGCTGACGTTCCTCTCGCTCACACCAGCGGGACGTGACGCGCTCGAAGCACACTGGGCGAGCCTCGCCACGTTGCGGGACGAAGCACGAACCTGGGGGGATGGCGTGTAGGTAACCCAAGTTGTGTGCGATGGCTCGGCGCTACGCTGCGGACGGTTTGTGGGGGGTAGCGGGTAGGGAGTAGAGCGTCTGGACCTTTTCGCCCCCGACTCCCCCCACCCGACACCCTCCACGTTGAGAACGGCGCGGAAAGGGCACAACTTGAGTTAGGTAGATGAACGCAGCCGCCATGCCAGGCCGTCAAAAAAGCGCGAAGCGAACGCCGCCCTGCACAAAGACGACGTCCAGCAGGTTGACCGTCTCAAACTCCTCAGCGACGCGGTAGCTCACCTGGACGTACGGGAAGACGTCGCGCACGAAGAGGCGGATGTAGGCCCCAGAGACAAGCTGGAGGCCAAGGCGCGTGTCACGGCCCACGCCGACTAGGGAGAGCCCCAGCCCCGCATACGGACGGACGACCCGCAGGATGGGAGGCACGTTGAGCCGGGATTCTAGGCCCGCCGACCAGAGCGTGCCGACGTCCGTCGAGCGTGCGTTCCACTTGCGATAGTACAGTTCGAAGCTCGGCACCACATCGATGGCGTGCTCGAACGCAGGGATGTAGAACGCGATGCCGGTGCCGTAGCGCGGCACGTCGTCGAGTTGCACGTAGCCTCCGTTGAGGCCCGCGTAGAACTGCGCCGACGCCGGGGTCGCAAGGGCAAGGAGGAGAGCCGCGCAGGCGGCGCGGAGGAGCGAGCGAGACGGCATGCCAACAAGGATGGGGGGCCTGCGAGAGCGCCCGAAGGCCCACGCGGTGTAGATGGGCATTGAAAATAGCCGACCAACCCGGAAACCGGAGAAGAGAATCAACGCCCACCGCCATCTTGGCAGCGGATTCGCGCAGGGTTCCGGCCTATGCGCTAGATTCTTCCCGACCCAACGACGGGAATACAGCATCGAATTCAGATCTGCTGTGCTCACGTCACCGGGAACGCGGTACCCACCATCCGCCCACCGGCTGTCTCGACATGCTCCGTGCTCTCCCCCCGACGCTCTTGCTGGGCGCAGCGCTCGTCGTTGCTCTCGGGGTGCCCACCGTCGCGCTGGCGCAGACGCCTGCGCTACCCGACACGCTTGAAGCAGAGGACCTCCCAGCGTCGATCCAGGAAGAGCTCAATAGGCGAGGCCTAACGCTCGACCAGGCGCTGCGCAACGCTGAAAGTCTGGGGATCGACCTAAGCGACCCCGACATCGCGGAACGGCAGGCGCGCGCGCTCGGCCTTCCTGAGGAGGACATCGAGGACCTACGCCAGCTGATCCTGCTGGCCCAGGCACAGGGCGCGAGCCAAGCTGAAGTCGTTGGACCGGACAATGCGCCTATCGTGCTTCAGCCAGACACCCTGGTGATGCCCGATCTCCCGGAGGAACAGGTCGAGGTGGTGGCGGAGGATATTCCATACTTCGGGTACGACACGTTTCAGCTGGACAGGTCGAGCGAGAGCCCGCTCGTCACGATTCCTGTCGCCGACGACGGCTATATCGTTGGGCCTGGTGACGAGCTACGCCTGACGGTATCGGGTGATGCTGAATTCCAACTCGACCTTACCGTGGATCCCGAGGGGCGCGTGTTCATCCCGTCGGTGGGGCAGTACACCGCCGCCGGGCAGCGCCTCGGCGAGCTGCGCGAGCGGTTGCGCCGGGTGCTTGGGCGCAGCTATTCGGGGTTGCTCTTCAACCCGCCCTCGACGTTCATGGACCTCACGCTGCGGCGGCTCCAGGCCGTGCAGGTCTTCGTGACGGGTGCCGTGGAGCGGCCCGGGGGCTACACCGTGCCCAGCGGTACGTCCGTGTTCAACGCGCTCTACCTTGTGGGTGGACCGACACTGGATGGGTCGCTACGGCGGATCCGGGTCGTGCGCAACGGCCAGACCGTGGCGACGCTCGACGCCTACGACTACCTCCTCGAAGGGCGTGACGCGCAGCCGGTCCGCCTCCAGAACGGCGACCGCGTCTTCGTGCCGCCGCGCGGGACCACGGTTGGCGTGGAAGGGGCCGTGCGCCGCGCGGCCTTCTACGAGATGGCCAATACAGAAGAAAACGTTGCGACGTTGCTCGACTTCGCGGGCGGCCTGCAGGCCGACGCCTACGCCGAGCGCTTCCAGATCGACCGCATCGTGCCGTTTACCGAGCGGCGCGACCCCTCGATTGCGCGAACCGTACGGGACCTGTCGCTCGTGGAGGTGCTGCGCGGCACCCTCGACGTGCCCCTCGCCGATGGCGACCGAGTCCGCGTCTTCTCCATTCTCGAAGCGGAGGCGCTCGCCAGCCGCGCCTCCGTGCCCGCGGCGGCCGTCGAAGGCGCGGTCTTCCAACCGGGGCGCTACGAGCTGGGTCAGACGGTGCGTACCGTACGCGACCTCGTGGAAGAAGCGGACGGATTGCGCGGCGATGCTTACCTCGCACGCGCCGAACTGCTTCGCTTCCGCGACGACCTAAACCGCGCGATCGTACGCTTGGATCTCGGTGAGGCCCTGGCCGACAATCCCCAGCACAACCTCGTCCTGCGTCCTGGCGACGTGCTCCGCATTTATGCCCGCGCCGAGCTTGAAGCTGAGCGCCAAGTCCGCATCGTCGGGCGCGTGCGCACCCCAGGGACGTTCCCGCTCTACGAGGGCATGACACTCTACGACCTCCTCTTCCAGGGAGGCGGGCTCGCCGACGAGGAATACCTGGAGACCGTCTTGCTGGAGCGAGCGGATCTCTATCGGTTAACCGAAAGTGGTCTTCGAGAACGCATCCTCCGCTTCGATCTGGCCGAGACTTTAAGGGGAGCGGGGTTGGCAACGATGGCGCTCGAACCGGGCGACGAGGTGCGTATCTACGAGCGCAAAGTCGAAGAGCAGGTCGAGGATCCCTTCGTGCTGGTCAGCGGTGCAGTGGCCTCGCCAGGGCGCTACCGGCTGCGTGAGAATATGACGGTCGAGGACGCGATCCTCCAGGCAGGCGGCTATGCGGAAGGAGCGCTTGAAGGACGCGTCGAGGTGACGCGCATGACGGAGCGGTCGACGGGCCGCCGTGCCGAGACGCGCGAGGTCGCCGTGCAACCCACCGGCGTATTCGGAGACGACGAGATCACCGACGGACACCGTCTCCAGCACCGGGACCGCGTCTACGTCCGCATCGACCCCAACTTCCAGGTGCAACAGTCCGTGGTGATCTCGGGCGAGGTGCTCTTCCCGGGGCAGTACACCCTGCAGCGAGACAACGAGACGCTCTCGGAGGTGCTCGCGCGCGCCGGGGGCCTGACCGAGGCCGCCTACGCTGAAGGAGGCCGCCTCGTACGCAACCAGCGCCAGGTGATCGTCGAGTTCGAGCGGGCATTGAGAGGCGATCGTCGCGCCGACGTCGTGCTGCAAAACAACGACCGGATTCTCATCCCTGTCCAGCCCAACACCGTGACCGTGCAGGGCAACGTTGCCAACGAAGGCCTGATCAAGTTTGTTGAGGGGCGGCGCGTGTCCTACTACCTGGAGCGAGCTGGCGGAACGCGCGACCAGACGCTCGACATCTTCCTCACGCAAGCATCTGGGGCCACCTTCAAACTCCGCCGCGGTCTCTTTCCAGAAGATCCTATGGTTGATGACGGAGCTATCGTTCGAGTGGAGCGCAAGCCCGAGGAGGAAGACTCGAATGACGTCGGTGAGATCATCCGTGACACGCTTACCATCTTGTCCGGCACGGCGACCGTGCTAGTCCCACTCATCATCGCGCTGCAGCGTTAGCTCCGTGGAATCGCGTACGGTCCCCTACGAAAGTGCACCGCGCTTCAGCGGTCCGGCGCCGGAGTTAGAGCCGCGCGAGGTCTCCCTGCTCGACGTGCTCCTCATGGTGACACGGCACCGCAGGCTGGTCATAGGTGTCACCGTAGCGTTCGCGTTGCTGGGCGTCGTGTTTGCTCTACTCCAACCCGATCGCTACACCGCTAGCGCAACGTTGGTACGGGAGGCCGAGGATGGGTTTTCGTCGGGTAGTGCGATTTCGGCCTTGCGCTCTTTTGGCCTCAACCTCGGAGCCACCGAGCCAGGGCTTTCGGTGGAAGCCTACCCCGATCTCCTCACGACGCGAGAGGTACGGCTTACCCTGCTCAGAGATACGTTCCTAGTACCCAGCGAAGGGGAGTCTGTCCAGTTGTTGGACTATCTGCTCCGCCCGACACCGATCGGCACTGTGACTAGCGCGCCTCGTCGCGCCCTAAAGTGGCTACGAGGCTCCGCGCCCCCTGCCTTGCCGTCAAGCGAGCCAGGAACTGTCCTTACGGAATTGGAGCAGGTCGCCATCGGCCAACTTGGCGACATCACCTCCGTCAGCACCGACGAGGAGACCGGGCTCATGCAACTAGCGGCCACAACGCGCGACCCCTACTTGTCCGCCGCTGTCGTGGAACGCTCCATCAACCTGCTGAGCGTGCGCGTCAGAGAGATTCGTACGCAGAAAGCACGAGACAACCTTGCCTTCGTGACGGAGCGCTTCAGCCAAGCCGAGAGCGACTTGCAGCGTGCACAGGGGAGGCTAGCCACGTTCGATGACCGGAACCGCGCGATCCAGACGGCTTCCTTGAGAGCCCAGCGAGAGCGACTTCAACAAGACCTTTCGTTCAAGCGCGACTACTACAACGAGCTACGTACGGAGGTGACACGTGCAGAGTTGGACCTACAGAGGAGTGAGCCCATCATCACGGTAATTGAGCAGCCGATTCCAATGCTTAGGGCCAGCGGACCAAAGCGGATGCTGATCGTGATTAGCATGCTACTTGCCGGACTAGTCGTGGGAATAGGGGGGAGCTTACTGGCCGAGCTTGCTGCACGTGGCTCTCAGGAGGATCGCGAAAAATGGTCTGAGATGAAGCGTAGCTTGTCCCTACCATGGTCTAGAAGCCGGCAGGAGAGCAGAGGGTAGTAAGGATGCTTAATCGTACACCATAACCGGTTCATGCGTGGCATAACGTTTGCAGTAGTTGTATTGTGCGACAAACCGTTTCGCGGCTGTCGTGCGAAAAAGCCGCCGAAATGCCTCGCGAGGATAGCCATCCGTGCGGGGTGCCGGTAGCTTCAACCTCCGCCATGTTGTCTACCCGCACACCCTCTACGCCATGCGCGTTTCAGTCATTGGGACCGGCTACGTCGGTCTTGTTTCCGGCACTTGCTTCTCCGAGATGGGCAACGACGTCGTCTGCGTCGACATCGACGAGGCAAAAGTCGACAAGCTCACCAACGGCGAACTGACCATCTTCGAGCCCGGGCTCGAAGTCTACTTCGAGCGCAACCTGCGCGAGGAACGCCTGCAGTTCACCACCGAACTGGCTCCGGCCGTCGAGCACGCCGACCTCATCTTCCTCGCGCTCCCCACGCCACCGGGCGAGGACGGCTCGGCCGACCTCCGCTACGTGCTCGGCGTGGCAGAGAACATCGGCAAGCTCCTCGCGGCAAACCCTGAATGGGGCTACAAGGTCGTTGTAGATAAGAGCACGGTGCCGGTTGGCACGGCCGAGCTAGTCACCGAGGCCATTGCGAAGGCTGGCGTCGAAGAAGGCACCCGCTTCGACGTCGTCTCGAACCCCGAATTCCTCCGCGAAGGTGTCGCTGTGGACGACTTCATGAAGCCCGAGCGCGTTGTCGTTGGGACCTCGGCGAAAAAGGCGGCGGGCCTCATGACGCAGCTCTACGAGCCATTCGTGCGCTCCGGCAATCCCATCATCATCATGGACGAGAAGTCGGCCGAGATGACGAAGTATGCCGCCAATGCCCTACTCGCCACGAAGATCACGTTCATGAACGAGATCGCCAACGTATGCGACCGCGTAGGCGCGGACGTGGACAAGGTGCGGCGTGGCATCGGCACGGATAGCCGCATCGGTACCAAGTTCCTCTACGCGGGCATCGGATTCGGCGGCTCGTGCTTCCCCAAAGATGTGCAGGCGCTCGTCCGCACGGCGCAGCAGAACGAGTACCCGTTCGAGATTCTCCAGGCCGTGCTCAACGTCAACGAGACGCAGCGCACGATCCTCATGCCGCGCATTGAGGCGGTCCTGGGCTCCCTGCGTGGGAAGAAGATTGCCATGTGGGGCCTGGCCTTCAAGCCGAATACCGACGACGTGCGCGAGGCCTCTAGCCACGCCATGATTCGGTCGCTCACCGCCGCCGGAGCCGACGTGGTCGCCTACGACCCCGAGGCCATCGAGACCACCCGCGCCGTGCTGGGCGAGGGCGCGCTCAACGAGGGGTCGATCCACTACACGACCGACTCCTACGGAGTACTCATCGGGGCAGATATCCTTGTCATCTGCACCGAGTGGCCTGAATTCCGCCGCCCTGACTTCGAGCGGCTGAAGACGCTCTTGACGGACCCTATCATCTTCGACGGTCGCAACCTCTACGACCACGAACGGATGGCCGCCAACGGCTTCGAATACTACTCGATCGGGCGTCCCTTTGTGGAGCCGATCCAGGAGATCGTCGTCGCGGCAAACGGCCAGGCCTAAGGCACCCCTCCGCCTGCTCCCACGCGCGCATTCCTTCACACAGCCGCTTCGCACACCTATGCCTCGCACCCTTGTCACCGGCGGTGCCGGTTTTCTCGGCTCTCACCTCTGCGAACGCCTCCTTGCCGAGGGGCACGAGGTCGTCTGCATGGACAACCTCATCACCGGCAACCCGGACAACGTCGCGCATCTGCTTGGCAACCCCAGCTTTCAGTTTGTCCACCACGACATCACCAACTACGTCTACGTGGCGGGCGACCTGGACTACATCTTTCACTTCGCGAGCCCGGCGTCGCCCATCGACTATCTGAAGATGCCCATCCCGACGCTCAAGGTGGGGGCGCTCGGCACGCACAACTGCCTGGGCCTAGCCAAAGCAAAGGGGGCACGGATGCTCATCGCCTCCACGTCCGAAGTCTACGGCGACCCGCTGGAGCATCCCCAAAAGGAAACCTACTGGGGCAACGTCAACCCGGTCGGCTTTCGCGGGGTCTACGATGAAGCCAAGCGCTTCGCCGAGGCGATCACGATGGCCTACCAGCGCTACCACGGCGTCGAGACGCGCATCGTGCGCATCTTCAACACCTACGGTCCACGCATGCGCACCGACGACGGCCGTGCGCTCCCGACCTTCATGAGCCAAGCACTCCGCGGCGAACCGATCACGGTCTTTGGCGACGGCTCGCAAACCCGGTCGTTCTGCTACGTAGACGACCTCATCGATGGCATCTACCGCCTCATGATGAGCGACGAGACCGAGCCGGTCAACGTAGGCAACCCGGACGAGATCACGATCCGCGAGTTCGCCGAGGAAATCATCGCGCTCACCGGCTCCGCATCGGAGATCGTGGAGAAGCCGCTGCCTGCGGACGACCCAAAAATCCGTCAGCCGGACATCACGAAGGCGCGCACGCGGCTCGGCTGGGAGCCGCAGGTGAACCGCACCGACGGCCTGCGCCGCACCCTCGCCTATTTCCGCGAGGCGCTCGATATCCCTGAGGCGGTCAACGCCTAGCCGCCACTGTTCAGCCGAGTCTGCATCGCCAGGCTCGGCTTCTCCTTATCACGCTCCCACGCGCTCTCATGCTCGCAGACGTACGCGCCATCGCCGCTCAAGCGGGTCAGCGCATCCTCGACTACTACGACCAAGACCTCCCCGTTGACTACAAGGCCGACGACTCGCCGTTGACCCATGCGGACCGGGCCTCGCATGCCTACATCGTCGAAGCGCTGCAGGCACTGACGCCCGACATCCCCGTGCTGTCGGAGGAGTCGCCCGAGGACGAGATCGCCGGGCGCAAGGGCTGGTCGACGTTCTGGCTGGTCGATCCCTTGGATGGAACGAAGGAGTTCGTCAAGAAGACGACGGGCGAATTCACTGTCAACATTGCACTGATTGACGGCACGGACCCCGTGATGGGGGTCGTCCACGTTCCCGTCAAGGGCGTGACGTACTTCGCTGACGAGACCGGCGCGTTCAAACAGGAGGGTGAGGCCGAGCCGCAATCGATCCAGGCACGTCCCGCAGCGAGCGACGCGCTCACCGTGGTGGCCAGCCGAGACCATGCCGGCGCCGAGGTGGCCGCGATTCTAGATCGCCTCGGGGGCGCGGGCTACGCCGTTACTTCGGCGAGTATGGGGTCTTCGCTCAAGTTCTGCCTCGTCGCCGAAGGCAAAGCTGATTTCTACCCGCGCACAGTGCCCACCTTCGAGTGGGACACGGCGGCGGCCCAGGCCATCGTGGAGGCTGCCGGTGGCCGCATCGCCACGCGCGACGGGGAGCGGCTCGTCTATAACAAGGACGACATCCGGAACCCGTCGGTCTTTGCCGTGGGCGACCCGGCTCTCGACTGGCAGCGGTTCGTAGAGCAAGAGGTGCCCAGTTGAACCGAGCGGCCAGCTGAACCGAGCGGCCAGCTGAACCGAGCGGCCAGCTGAGCTAAGAGAACAGGCGCACAAGACTCGCCTTCGGCGCATTCAGGCTTCAAGCTTGCGAATCCAATGAGCCTTGACTGGCAGGCGTGGTATACGCTCGCCGCGCTGATCATCATGATCGGTGCGCTGGTCCGCAACGTGGCCCGGCCCGACCTGATTCTGGTCGGGACGCTCGGCCTGCTGCTGCTCGCCGACGTGGTGCCCACGGAGCAGGCGTTCGTGGGGTTCGCCAACCCTGCGGTAATTACCATTGGTGCCCTCTTCGTGGTGGCAGCGGGCGTCGAACGCACCTCCGCGATCGCCGCTGTCGATGGTATTCTGCGGCCCCGGAGCAACCGGGTGAGCGTAGCGGTGCTGCGTCTTATGGTGCCTACGAGCCTCCTCTCGGGCATTCTCAACAACACACCCATCGTGGCGATGCTCATCCCGCGCGTGCAGACGTGGGCGCGACAGACCGGCATCCCCGCCTCGAAGCTCCTCATCCCGCTCTCCTACGCGGCGATCATCGGCGGCTGGGTGACGCTCATCGGCACCTCCACAAACGTGATCGTGCACGGACTGCTGCTTGCCGAAGGACTGCCGGGGTTCTCCTTCTTCGACTTGACATGGGTTGGCATTCCGGCAATGGTGGTGGGCGCGCTCTACTTCGCCACCATCGGACATCGGTTTCTGCCAGACCGTACAGGCGGGGCAGCGATGGCCGAAGAGCTGGCGAGGACCTACACGTTCGAGGTGCACGTGGTCCCCGATGGTAGTCTCGTCGGCAAGTCGGTGGAGGAGGCAGGGCTGCGTGACCTGGGCAACGCGTTCTTGACCTCGATCCGACGGAAGTCCAGCGACGGGGAGCGAAGGACGATACCCGCACGGCCCGACACCGTACTCCAATCCGACGACGCGCTGCTCTTCACCGGCGATGTCGAAGCCGTTGGGACGCTGCTCGCGCAGGACGGCATAGCCCACCCGGTCGAGCCGATCCCGAGGCCGCAGCGGAGGACGCTGCCGCTCTTCGAGGCCGTGCTCAGTCCCTCGTCGGACCTGGTTGGCAAGACGCTGCGTCAGGTCGACTTCCGGAATCGGTTCGGAGGCGTCGTGCTCGCGATCCAGCGCAGCGAGGAGCCTCTACGTGGCCGCGTGGGACGGACGCCGCTGCGGGCGGGCGACCTCCTCCTGATCGAGTCCCACACGGGCTTTGCTGCGCAGGCCCAAGGCCGTCGTGACTTTGCGCTGGTCGCCTCGCTCAGGCGCCCAGTGACGGGTGCTTCGAAGAAAGCGCCCATCGCGTTGGCTATCCTCCTCGGGTTCATCGTAATCGTCGGCTTCGGGTTGATGCCCCTCGCCACCGTGGCTGTGGCCGCCGCACTTGGCGTGATCGTAACGGGCTGCATCAACGGCTCTCAGGCACGCAACGCGATCGACTGGGGGGTACTGGTGATGATCGCCGCCGCGCTTGGGATCGGGCAGGCTGTGGAAGCCACCGGCCTTGCCAGCGTGGCCGCTCTCGCCATCGAGTCGGTGGCGGCTGATCTAGGCGTGTTGGGGACGCTCGTGCTGCTCTACGCCGTGACAAACATCCTCGCCGAGTTGGTCACCAACAAGGCAGCCGTGGCGCTGATGTTTCCGGTTGCGCTCAGCGTCGCCGTCGATCTAGGGGTGGACCCTAAGGCTTTCGCGCTCGCGATCACCGTGGGCTCGGCGGCGAGCTTCCTCACGCCTATCGGCTACCAAACCAACCTGATGGTGATGAGTGCAGGGCGCTATCGGTATACCGACTACACGCGGGCTGGCCTGCTCCTGAGCTTCCTCATCATGGGCGTGACCGTGAGCGTGATCGCTTGGCGCTGGCTCTGATTCGCCTCCGGCTGCGTGTGGCTGGATGGTGCACGCTGGCGATGGGACGCGGCGGGCACCTCTGCACACGACCAGCGTGTGTGTGACGTTATCCTGGTCCCTCACGCCAGCCGACCCTATGCGCCACCGTCGACCCCTGCTCTTGTTCTGCCTCGCCGCGCTGGCCGGCAGCATCCAGGCGCAGCCGACGGAACCCCGCATCGACTTGAATTGGCCTGAGCCAGTGCCGCTGAGGCAGGCGTTGGACGAGTTGGCCCAGCAGGCTAGCATCGACCTCGTGTATGCCGACCGCCTTGTCGATGGGTTCGTGACTGACGGCGGCTGGGCGGGCGACGATGCGGAGGCGGGCCTCGCTGCGCTCCTGGCGGACACGGGGCTCCGCGCTGAACGGGTACGGCGCGGACAGTACGTCTTGATCGCGCTACCACCCGGCACGGACGAGGAGGACGACCCAGCGGCGCTGCGCGGCACACTCGAAGGCTCCGTCGTGGACGCCGAGACGGGCGAAACACTTCCGGGGGCCCACGTCTTCCTCGAAGACCTCGGCCTCGGCGCCATCACCACCGCGACCGGCGACTTTGCCGTGCCCAACCTGCCGACTGGGGAGTACCGTGTGCGCGTGTCCTATGTGGGCTACCGCACGGTGGCGCTTGCGCTGAGCGTATTCCCGGAAAGCCCGGCGCTGCCCATCGCGATTCGCCTTCGCCCGCAGCCCTTCGAGACGACCAGCGTAGTGGTGGAAACAGGCCTGGAGCCGGAGGCCGTCCCCGGCGCTACAGCCGTGCGGCCTGAGGAGGCGGTGCTCCCATCCTTCCTCGGCGAGGGGGACCTCCTGGCGGTCCTGTCCTTCCTCCCTGGTGTAGAGCGTGCAGCGGAGGCGGGTGGCGAGATGGTCGTCCGGGGCGCAGAGAGCCATTACAACCGCTACCTGCTCGATGGGGTGCCGCTCATTCACCCGTGGCACACGTTCGGCTTCTTCTCGGCCTACCAGCCCGAGGCGCTCAAGCGCGTGCAACTCTTCAAAGGGTCGCTTCCGGCGCAGTATGGCGGGGCACTCTCGTCGGTGTTGGTGGCGGAGACCAAGGACGGGCTTGGGGGACAGCCGCGCGGCTTGGCGGCGCTGAGCCCGGTGGCGCTCCGGGCGGTGGCCGAGGTGCCCTTGGCGGCGAACGTGGGGCTGACGGCGTCGGCCCGCCGCTCCTACCTCGACTTGCTCCTCGCGCCGTCGCTGCGGCCGACGGGCACCTTGGCGCTCACCCCGACCGATGTGGATACGGACGCCGAGACCGATTTCGGCTACGCCTTCTACGACATGCACGCGAAGCTCTCGTGGCGCCCATCACGCTGGCATCGCCTCGCAGTGACGGCCTATGCAGGCGGCGACCGCCTCGGTGCCAACACGCTGCTACGGGATCTGCTCTCGGACCCCGTCGACCCTGACGCGGAAGCTGAGGTGAGCTACCGCTGGGGCAATCTGCTGCTCTCCGGACGCTACGACTACCTCTACGGGCGCACCTTCTTCGTCTCGACGACGGCCTACCACACGGCGTACCGCACGCGCGAGGATGCCCTGGCCGAGGACGTCGAGGGCGACGCCTTCGACCCACCGCTCCTAGACAGCGCCTACCGCGTTCGCTTTGCGGAGACCGGTCTGCGCAGCGACGTCGACTATTTCGTGTCGCTCGCGCACCAGGTCCGCGCTGGCTTTGAGGCCAGCTACCGGATCTTCGACAGCAACCTCGACGAGCTGGTGAGCCAGCGTGGGACATTGGACAGGACTAGCCAGGCGAGCCGGGTCACGGCGGTGGAGGCCGTCGCCTACGCCGAGGACCGCTGGCAGGTCAGCCGGCGCTGGCAGCTGCGCCCCGGCATGCGGCTCGGGGTCTACGGTCCCGATGGCGATGTCTTTCTCAGCCCTCGATTCTACGCGCGGTACGCGAGGGAACAGCAGGGCTACTTCGTGCAGGCGGGCCTCAGCCGCCAGGTGCAGACGCTCCACCGTCTCCGCGACCGCTACGCAGCAGGCTACGACCTCGCCGCGAACCGCTGGTTGCCGGCGGGTGGCACGGTAGACCCTGCGACGGGCTGGCAGCTCGCTCTCGGTGCAGGCTGGCGTCCTGTGCCACGTCTGTCGCTTGCACTCGACGCCTATGCGCGGCGCTTCAACGACGTCCTCCTGCCCCTCAACGCGGGTCCAACCACCGATCCAGAGCGCCGCCGGATCGATGCGGGCGTCCTCGTGGAGGACTACGTGGCAGGCGTGCAGCGCAGCGCTGGGGTCGAACTTGCGGTGCAGGTCGAGCGCGAGGCGTGGGACGTGGGACTGAGCTATGCCCTCAGCCGCACAGAGGAGCGCCCCCAAGGTGAAGACGACTGGGAGCCGGGGCGCTACGACCTCCCGCATTCCGCGCAGGTGCTCCTCCGTCGCCAGACGTCGCGTTGGTCCGTCGCAGTGACCGGCACCGCGCGGAGCGGCTTCCCCGTCGCCGAGCGCGTAGAGGCGGGACCGAGTCGGCTGCCGACCTATCTGCGCCTCGATGTGGCAGCGAGCGTTCGCTTTCCGCTCCTGAAGCTGCGGTGGAGCGCCCAAGCGCAGATCTACAACCTGACGGCGCGGCGAAACGTCGTGGACCTGCGTACCGACGCCGACGGCTCGCTGTTGGATGTCGAGGGCCTGGGTCTAGTCCCGATGCTCACGCTCAACGCGCGGTGGTAGCGCGGAGTGCACAGCGCGCGCATTGCCCAGAAGTAGGGCGTCATCGTAGGGTGCGCGTCCGTAAACTTCTCTAGCGCGACCGCGTCCGCACCTACCCTTTCTCATCTACATCCCCCTTGACATATGGAACTCGGACTGATCGGCCTAGGCCGCATGGGCCTCAACATGACCATCCGGATGCTGCGCGGCGGGCACCGCGTCGTCGTCCACAACCGCAGCCAAGGCCCCGTCGAGACGGCGACGTCGCATGGCGCCGATGCGGCCGCCGCCATGGCCGACTTTGTCACCATGCTCGACGCGCCGCGCGTGGTCTGGCTTATGCTCCCTGCCGGGAAGATCACCGACGACCACCTCACGCAGCTCTACGACATTCTCGACGAGGGCGACCTCATCGTCGAGGGGGCCAACTCGCGCTACACCGACACCATCCGGCGCGCTCGTGAGGCCTCCGAGCACGGCATCCACTTCGTGGACGCAGGCGTCTCCGGCGGCATCTGGGGCCTGGAGAATGGCTACTCTACGATGGTGGGTGGCACCGACGAGGCCGTCGCGCGCGTGGCCCCGGTCATCCAGACACTCGCGCCAGGGGCCGACATGGGCTGGGGGCACGTCGGACCTGTCGGTAGCGGTCACTATGTCAAGATGGTCCACAACGGCGTCGAGTATGCGATGATGCAGGCCTTCGCCGAAGGCTTCGCCATGTTCGACAAAAAGAGTCAGATGGGCGACAACCCCGTCGACTTCGACCTCCACCAGATCGCTGAGGTATGGCGCTACGGGTCCGTGGTGCAGTCGTGGCTGCTCGACCTGACTGCGGAGGCGCTCAAGGCTCGCCCCGGCCTCAACTCCGTCGCTCCGTTCGTGCCCGACTCCGGCGAGGGGCGCTGGACGGTCGAAGAGGCCATCGACCTGCGTATGCCCGTCCCGACGATCGCGCAGGCCTTGTTCGAGCGCTTCCAGTCGCGCGACGAGCGCTCGTTCGCCTACCGGCTCCTCTCGGCCATGCGCGGCAGCTTCGGCGGCCACGCCGTCAAGGGCATGCCCAACGCCGACGGCCTGAACGAGGACGGCACCATCGAGATCATCCCCGGCGGCATCCAGACCGAGGGCGCGACGACGCGCTAGTGCTGCGACACAGCAATGCGGTCGGGTTCGGGCGCGCCTGCACCGCCCGCGGCTGTGTTGGCCTCGCTTGCCATAGCCCTGCTATGACTCCACCCCATCGCGGTGGGGTGGGCTCAGCCGCCTTGCCGCGCACGTCATCGCCATCGCCCCGACCTACTCCTTGTGTCGCTGCACTGGACGTACACCGGTCGCAAGGGAAGCGCGGAAGCCTCAGCGAAACTACTTCGCCGAGGCTTCCGCCGCACGTACCCTTGCGGGTCGCCCTCCTCACCTCGACGCCGGTGTCCGGGATTGACGGGCTATCACCCTGCGACCGGACTTGACGGTCAATCCGCGCGGTTCAGGGTCAGGTTGGTCGAATTAGCGAAGCCGGGACCGCTGATGCTCACGCTCCGGATCTCCCGAAAGTCGTCGCTGACGAGGCCATTGATCTGGCCTTGAGGCGGCCGCTCGTAAAAGACGGTGAGGCTCATCTTGGCTCCAGCGCGCAGCCCGGCGGGGATGCTGAACGGCAGCGTCTCCGTAGGCGAAGTGAGGCTTCCCGTTCCAATGACGTTGACGCCGTCGTCTTGCAGTTCAAGCACGACGTCGATGGTCTGGTTCGGGTCGATCTTGCTGACATAGCTGCCCGCCCAACGTCCCGTAATACCGATGCGCGAGTCGTCGTCGCCGCCGGAGTCGCAGGCGTGTAGAAGCACCAAGGGAACTAGAAGCAGAGCGAGGCGGAGAAAGGAGCGCATAGGAGGAGGAGTAGGGGCGCGTGTTGAGAGCGTCGGGATGGGAAGGGTGGTGGATCGATCGCCGGCGGAGCCTGAGGATTCCGGAGCCAAAGTGCCCCGAAATTGCCAGAGTATAGGACGAGCCATCCGACCTGAGCGTCTTGGGTCGTTGCTGGACACGCCGTCTAAACCTACTGGGTAGCGAGCGAAGGTGCCCGGGTCTGGATCTGCTCCACGACATGAGTGCCTACATTGCGCCCCTGGATCAGGCCTTCCTCGGCGGCGAAGAGGTAGTGGATGCCTCCGTAGAGGCGGCTGACGGCGGCCTCTTCGGCAGCAGCCTCGAAGGAGGGAAAGTCGCGGACCGGCAGGCCATACTCGACCTCGGTGGTGTCGGAGAAGGCGAAGCCATCGCCGAAGAAGTCAGTCAGCACGACCGAGGCAGCGGCGGAGATGACGCTGTGACCGCTTGTGTATTCCGGAAACGGAGGCGTCTGGAGGAGGGGGACCCATGCCTCGTCGAGGTGGGCGTTGATGACGGTTTCAGGCCTGATGAGGTTGCTACGGTATTTCTCGTCCCAGGCGCTGATGAAAGCGTCGGAGAGCGCGATGGCTGTGCGCGCGTAGGCCTCGGCCGTCGCTGCGTAGTCGTCGCCTCGCATGCGGCTGGCGATAGCGGAAATGCCCATCCAGTGGCCTCCCGGCGTCAGCTTCTTTGTAGCGAACATGGCATGTCCGCGTGTGTGCATCACGTAGGGATTGCAGTCCCAGAAGCTAGCGATAGCGCGCTGCTCCTCCGTGATCGTGTTGCCGATCTCGTAGACGTCTCGCACCTGTTGGAAGAAAGGGCTACCCGGCTCCAGGCTGAAGGGCGGCGGTGGCGGTGGCGCAAACTGGTCGGCCGTCGCGAGCACGAAGGGGCGGATTTGGTTCCAACTGGGCTCCACGCCGTCCATGTAGGCTGGGGGGGTCGGGACCCAGCGGCCTGGTTTGTCGGTGACGGTGAAGGTCGGAGCGCTGCGTGTCTCGCGGTAGCCATCGGAGTGGGCCCAGGCAAGGATGTGCTGCGCGACCGCGTCGCCGTAGGCGAGTGAGGCGGTGACGAGTGCTTTGGGTAGCGTTGCTCGTGCCTCGGCCTCCATCGCTGCACGCCCCGCATCCACCTCCGCGGGTGAGAACACAAGCGCCTCTGCGACTACGTAGGTAGCCTGCGTCGCCGCCAGCGGATGATGCACCTCGGTGTGTGGCGGCGGAACCGGGTCCAGGGCCGCTACCTGTCCTGCGAGCGACCGTAACTCCGGGCTCGCCGCGAGCATCGCCTCGTAGGCGGCTATACTCGCGTAGGCGTACCCTCGTGCGGCCTGGGGCGGACTGAAGATGTCCCGGATCATCACGTCGGTGAATTGCTTCATCGCCCTATGCAGCAGCTCTGGATCCGACGCGGTGTCGAGCGCGATGGGGTCGATAGGCTGCGGCGCAGGCGGCGTGCAGGCGACGAAGCCCAGGAGGCTAAGCGCGATGGGGAGCGCGAGGAGAACACGTCGTAGCATGGAGGCGCAGGCAAACGAAATGGGGAGATCGAGCAGCACAGGCGCGCGCTCGGGAAAGCAATCAGGGCGACGGTTGCCTTGAGGCAAGATCGCCAGAATTCGGTGCTTGATCGTCTAGTACCTCGGAATCCGAGGCGCGGAGGACGAGCGGGCTAGCGTCGCTGCGCGCAGCAATGATGAACTGGCTGGCGCTGGTGGTCCCGACCGTGGAGAGGTCGCGGACCTCGCCCGGAAGAACCACACCGCTTCGCGCTAGGTCGACCGCTTCGAACCGGGCCGTACCCGTGCCTGAGGTGCCGCGGAGTAGCAGTCCGTACCCAGCGACTTCCTGGCCTCGGTCTGGGCGAACCCCTGTGAAGTTGCCAGCCAGCAGGAGGTCTGTAAGGCCGTCGCGGTTGTAGTCACCTGGTAGAAGCGCAAACACGGGGGCGAACTGAGCCTCGGTCGGGAGCGCATGCACGGTGAAGCGCCCAGTCCCGTCGTTCTCGGCCCAGACTGATGCGAAGGTGGCGGCGCGAAGCACCTCGGCGTTGGTCAGAGCCGTGGTGCCGAATAGCTCATCAACGGTGCGTGCGCCGTAGCTTGTGAAGTCCGGGTATTCCCGGCGGAGTGCAGGGAACGTGCTCTGGAGCAGGTCAACCGAGGCGTAGGGATAGTCCCCGCCGTCCCGGCGCGTGGTGAGCAGGCTCTCCGTGCTCCCGTCGCCGTCCAGGTCGCCCACAAAGAGCTTGACGGGCGTACCGGGTCCCGTCTGCAGGAGGGAGTTAAGCCCAAGGTTGCCTGCCACGAAGTCGGTGTCGCCGTCCCCGTCGAGGTCGGCGGCAACGAGGCTATGCCACCAGCCCTCCGTGCCAGTGAGTCCTGCGTCTACCGGGGCGAGGGTGCCACCTTCATTCGCGTAGATGCTGAGTGGCATCCACTCGCCTGCGAGCAGCAGGTCGAGGTCGCCGTCAGCATCGGTATCTGCCCAGGCCGCATCGGCGAGGAGCCCTGCCGTAGTAAGGGCTGGCGCGCGGTCGGCGGTGACGTCGCGGAAGCGACCGCTGCCGTCGTTTTCCAGTAGGAAGCTCGGCGGCACGATGCCATACTCCCGTGGCGTGGTGCGGGCCCCGACGAAGAGATCCGTGTCGCCGTCGCCGTCGAAGTCGCCGGGCGCGATGGTGGCAGCGTTGCCGTAGGTTTCCGGTAAGGCTGAGCGGTCGCGCACGAAGGTGCCGCCTTCGTTGCGGTAGAGCCGGTCGAGGAGGGCCTCGGAGTCGCCCCAGAACTCGTTGCCCCCCGATGCCACCACGAGGTCGAGGTCACCGTCCGCGTCCGCGTCGAAGAACGCCGCGTCGACGTCTTCGGCCAGGCTGTCGGCCTGGAACGCGGGAACGTCTGCGTGCACGAATTCGCCGTCACGCTGCTGGAGGAGGAGCGCACCGGGTTGGTACTTCGCCCCGCCCAGGAACACATCGTCCAGCCCATCGCCGTTCACGTCGCCGACCGCAACGGCCGGGCCGTCGGTCGAGCGCTTGTGTGGCATCAGCTTCTCACGGTTGAAGTCCACGAAGTCGTTCTCGTCGTGCACGAAGGGGAGCGCGTTGTCCACGACGTAGAAGAGGGGCGAACGGACAACACCGGCTGACGATGTAGGCAGGGTCGCGTCGGCGTGGTGCAGCGTGAGCACCTGGTCAGCCTCGACGCCCGTGAGGGTCTGCACGCGTCCGTCCGGCCAGCGGACCGTGAGCGTGTCCACCGCCGAGGCGTCGCCCAGCCCGAAGTGCACGCGCGGCTCGACGGACGACTGGAAGCCGCGCGTTGGCATCTGCTCAGCCACCTGGCTTTGATGGCCGGCCACGAGGGTTACGCGCGCGCCAGTCCCAAATGGGTTGGCCGCTGCCCCCTCGAACGTGACCGTCAGGTGATGACGGGGTTCTGATGCAGCCGAGCGCTCGACCGCGGAGTTACGGTAGATAGAAGCCGGCGCGTTGACGTTGTTGAGCACAAGGTCGAGATCGCCGTCGGCGT
>JBCCLD010000025.1:0-21118 GCA_039027055.1 Bacteroidota bacterium | reverse complement strand
TACAAATCCAAAGATAAAATTGAAAAAAACATAGATATATTCTTATCGAGAATTAGACACATGGATTATATTAAATCAAATGAATATTTAGAAAATTTAAACGAATATCGTAAGAGAATATCTCGAGATTTAAGTGGTAGGGGGGGCGAGAGTAGGGATGTTCGCATAATTGATAGTTCAATAGCAATAATAGACGCTATAGCGGCTTAGGCTTTGGGCAGAATGAAAATATGTGAAGCTGCGTTCGGCTCGAAAAGCCGATCATGTGTCTGGGTGTAGATTGGTCGCGATCGTCTCCATGTCCTTGTCGCCGCGGCCGGAGCAGTTGACGACTACGAGGTTGTCGGGGCCGAGGTCGGCGCACACGTCGGCGAGGACGGCGAAGGCGTGGGCGGTTTCGAGCGCGGGGATGATGCCCTCGGTCTCCGAGAGCAGCGTCACGCCGTCGAGCGCCTCGCCGTCGGTGACCGGGAGGTAGTCCACGCGGCCGGACGTCTTGAGGTAGGCGTGCTCCGGTCCCACGCCGGGGTAGTCGAGGCCCGCCGAGACGCTGTGGGCGAGCTGCACCTGGCCGGCGGCGTCCTGAAGCAGCAGGCTCATCGCGCCGTGGAGGATGCCGGGTTCGCCGAGCGTGAGCGTGGCGGCGTGCTTGCCGTCGAGGCCCTCGCCCGCGGCTTCGGCCCCCACGAGGCGCACGGCGTCGTGGAGGTACGGATAGAAGATGCCCATCGCGTTCGAGCCGCCGCCCACGCACGCGACCACGGCGTCCGGGACCTCGCGGCCCTCCTTCGCCTGGAGCTGCGCGCGCGTCTCCTCGCCGATCACGCAGTGGAAGTCGCGCACCATCATCGGGTAGGGATGCGGGCCGACGACCGAGCCGATGATGTAGAACGTGTTGTCGGGGTCCTGTACCCAGTCGCGGATGGCCTCGTTGGTGGCGTCCTTGAGGGTCTGCGAGCCGCTCGTGGCGGGGCGCACCTCCGCGCCGAGTAGCTGCATCCGCAGCACGTTGAGGCGCTGCCGCTCGATGTCCTCCGCGCCCATGTAGACGATGCACGGCATCCCGAACTTGGCGCACACGGTGGCCGTCGCCACGCCGTGCTGCCCCGCGCCCGTCTCGGCGATGATGCGCCGCTTGCCCATGCGCCGCGCGAGCAGGATCTGCCCGATCGTGTTGTTGATCTTGTGCGCGCCCGTGTGGCAGAGGTCCTCGCGCTTGAGGTAGATCTTCGGGGCGCCCTTCGGCCCGGCGACGCGCTCGGCCAGGCGCGGCGCGAGCGTGAGCGCGGTGGGGCGACCGACGTACTCCCGGAGCAGCGCGTGGTACTCCGCCTGGAACGCCGCGTCGGCCTGCGCTTCGGCGTACGCAGCCTTGAGCGCTTCGAGGGCAGGGACGAGAATTTCGGGGACGAAGGCGCCGCCGAAGGCACCGAAGCGCCCGCGCTCGTCGGGCAAGGTGGCGGGGGCGGTAGGGATGGGCTGGGCGAACGACATGGACGAGATCGTATCGGGGAAAACAGGGGCGCGGAAGGTACGGCCTCCCAACGCGCAGAACGAGCGCACGTTGCAGTCCCCTCGCCGTCTCGTGCGCCCAGAATGCGTCCGCCCGCGCGTTCATCAATGCGACCTCCCTCACCAACCCGTCCCGATCATGAACGACGCCCTCACCGAACTCGTCTGCGTGATTGACCGCTCCGGCTCGATGCAGTCCATCCGCGACGACGCCATCGGCGGCTTCAACGCCTTCCTCGACGCCCAGAAGCAGGTCGAAGGCGAGGCCCGCCTGACGCTCGTGCTGTTCGATCACGAATACGACCGCCGCTTCGACGCCGTCCCCATCGCCGACGTCGAGCCGCTCACCACCGAGACGTTCGTTCCGCGCGGCAACACGGCGCTGCTCGACGCCGTCGGGCGCACCATCGACGACGTGGGCGCGCGCCTCGCGAAGACGCCCGAGGCCGAGCGCCCCGGCACCGTGCTCGTCTGCATCCTCACCGACGGCATGGAGAACGCGTCGAGCGACTACACGCGCAGCCGCGTCAAGTCGATGATCGAGCACCAGCAGGCGAAATATGGCTGGGAGTTTCAGTTCCTGGCCGCCAACCAGGACGCGTTCGCCGAGGCGAGCCGCATCGGCATCAGTCGGCCCAACGCCGTGCCGTTCGTGGCCAGTCCAATCGGGACGAAGGCCGCCTTCGCCGAGGTGTCGGCGCGGGCGACGAAGGCGCGCTCGAAGAAGTAGCGGGGCTGCTGCGGTTCAGCTGAGGGGCAGGCATGGGACGAGTGGGAGCGGTAGCTTTCGAGCCCCCTTCCCGCCTCGTTCCACCTGTGCAGTTCCATGTCCGACCTCCTCATCACCGGCGGTACCCTCCTCGACCCGGCGACCGGCGAGACGCGCCGCGCCGACGTGCTCCTCCGCGACGGCCGCATCGCCGAGATCGGCAACGGGCTGAGCGCGGACGGCGTCCCGACCTACGACGCCGCGGGCAAGCTCCTCTCGCCAGGCTGGTTCGACATGCACGTGCACTTCCGCGAGCCTGGGCTGGAGCACAAAGAGACCATCGCCACGGGGTGCCGCGCGGCAGCCTTCGGCGGCTTCACCGGCGTCGCGTGCATGCCCAACACCGAGCCGCCCATCGCCACGCGCGACGTGGTCGAGTTCGTGCGCAAGCGCGCCGAGGGGCTGCCCGTGGACGTGCACCCCATCGGCACCGTGTCGAAGGGCCGGGCGGGGGAGGCGCTCGCCGAGCTAGGCGATATGCAGGCAGGCGGTGCGGTCGCGTTTTCGGACGACGGTAGCCCCGTGCAGCACGGGGGCCTGATGCGCCGCGCGCTCGAATACGCCCGCACACTGGGTGCCCCGATACTAGGCCACGAAGAGGACCTCACGCTCAACGCCGAGCACGGCCACATGCACGAGGGAGCCGTCTCGACGCGCCTCGGCCTGACGGGCATCCCCGGCCTCGCCGAGGAAGCCATGATCGCCCGCGACGCCCTGCTGGCCGCGTTCACCGGTGGCCACGTCCACGTCTGCCACATCTCCACCGCCAAGGCCGTCGACATCGTGCGGCAGGCGAAGGCGCAGGGCGTCCCGATCACCGCTGAGGTATGCCCGCACCACTGGGTGCTCACCGACGAGGCCGTCGCCACCTCGCACTTCGACACGCACACGAAGATGCACCCGCCGCTGCGCACGCAAGCCGACGTGGACGCCATCAAAGCCGGTCTCGCCGACGGCACCATCGACGTGATCGCGACCGACCACGCGCCGCACGCGCCGCACGAGAAGGAGGTGGAGTTCATCGCCGCGCCGTTCGGCATCCTCGGGCTGGAGACGTGCTGGGGGCTCACCGTCCGCGAACTGGTCAAGCCAGGCGTGCTCACCCTCGCCGAGGCCGTCCGCAAGCTCACCGTCACCCCGCGCCAGATTTTGAACATCGAGGTACCCACCCTGGCCGTCGGCGAAGCGGCCAACCTCACCGTGTTTGACGCCGAGACGGCGTGGACCTTCGAGGCACGGCATATCCACTCGAAGTCGAAGAACACCCCGTTCGTCGGCACGCCGATGGTGGGGCGGGCCTGGGCGATCTACAACAACGGGCAGTTCGTCGAGGCGCTGGTGTGAAGCCGGTCGTCCCATGGGCAGCGCTGACCCTCGCGCACATCCCGCGACGCCCGATGCGCCAGCGCGCGAGGTGATCCGCTTCGCCCGTCGCTCAACGGCTACGAGGCCGTCGGGGGCGACGCTGCCACGTTCTCACGCGTCGACCAGCAGTACGAGAGCGACGAACTCGAAGACCTGCGCCTCGGTGAACTGCGCATGCTCTTGTTCGCGCGGCAGCGGGCGCACGACCACCAGGGCGGCGGGTGGCCCGGCGAGCCCGACACGTTGCTCGACGCGATGCGCACACGTACCGCCGAGGTGCGTCGCCGCGTCGAGGCGCGCGGCCCTGGCATGGGCGTCTGGCGGGGCGACCTCACCCGGCTCACGGTCGACGCCATCGTCAACGCGGCCAACCGTACGCTCGCAGGTGGCGGTGGTGTCGATGGCGCGATCCACCGCGCAGTGGGCCCCGAATTGAAAGCGGCGTGTCTCGCGTTGCCCGAGGTATCGCCGGGTGAGCGCTTCCCGATGAGCGAGGCGCGCATCACCGACGGCTTCGCGTTGCCCGCGCAGCACGTCATCCACACCGTCGGTCCCGTGTGGCGCAGCGTGACGGCGGCGAGCGTGATCTGCGGCCGCCGAGCGCAGTCTGAGCACGTTGGCCTTTCCCGCAATATCGACTGGAGCATTTGGTTTCCCGGCGCACGAGGCCGCCCGAATTGCGGTCGATGCCATCGCGGCCTTTCCGTTGGCAAACGACGCGCCCGGGCGCGTTGTCCTCGTCGCTTTTAACGTCAAGCGTGAAAAAGCATGGCGACAAGCGTTAAAGCGAAGCGCTAGCGTGTAGGTTTGGGCGTGGTTTTCGCCGTGCGCTCACCCATCGGGAGCGCTTCCGGCGCTAGCTTGATCGCTCCTCATCGCCCGCGAAATCAGCACCCTGGCCCCAACACGTCATGCTGCCTCCTCGCCCGTCTGCTGCCCCCGACTTCGCTACGCTCCGTGCCGATACCCTCGGCATTGACGCGCCCATCGCGACGCCGTTCGGGGAGCGGCACCTCGTCTACGCCGACTTCACGGCGTCGGGGCGCTGCCTGGGGCTGGTCGAGCGCTACCTCGCCGACGTGGCCACGCTCTACGCGAACAGCCACACCGAGGACAGCCTCACCGGCCACGCGGCGACGAAGCTGCTCCACGAGGCCGAGGCCGCGATCAAGCGGGCCGTCAACGCGGGGCCGGGCGGGAAGGTGATCGTCTGCGGCAGCGGCTCGACGGGCGCGATCCACAAGCTCCAGGAGATCCTCGGCGTGGCGATCCCGCCCGCGACGCTGCACTTCTTCCAGACCACGCTCGGCGCGGACGTGCTCGACAGCCTCCGCGACGCCCGCCCCGTCGTGTTCGTCGGCCCCTACGAGCACCACTCCAACGAGGTGACCTGGCGCGAGGCGCTCTGCGAGGTCGTCGAAGTGGACCTCACGCCCGACGGCCACCTCGACCTCGCCCACCTCGACGCGCTCTTGCAAGCCCCGCGCTTCGAAGGCCGCCGCAAAATCGGCTCGTTCTGCGCCGCCTCGAACGTGACCGGACTCGTCTCGCCGGTCCACGCGATCGCCCGCCTACTGCATAGGCGCGGCGCGCTCGCGCTCTTCGACTACGCCGCCGGCGCGCCGTACCTCCCCGTCGACATGACGCCCGAGGGCGACCCGGACGCGCGGCTCGACGCCGTCTTCCTCTCGCCGCACAAATTCCTCGGCGGCCCCGGCTCGGCCGGCGTGCTCGTGTTCGACGAGGCGCTCTACCCGCACCACCTCCCGCCCAGCGTCGGCGGAGGCGGCACGGTCGACTACGTCGGTCCGCAGGGGCACGACTTCACTGCTGACGTGGAGGCGCGCGAGAAAGCTGGTACCCCAGGACTCTTCCAGACGCTCCGCGCCGCGCTCGCGCTCGACCTCAAGGACGCCGCCACGCACGACGGCCAGCGCGGCATCGATGCGATTCACACACGGGAGCACGCCATGCTCTGCCGCGCGCTAAAGCGGTGGGGCCAGGACGACCGCATCGAGGTCCTCGGGCCGACCGACCCGGCGCAGCGCATCGGCATCGTCTCGTTCAATCTGCGCACGCGGAGCGACGACGGGCAGCCGGGACGCTACCTCCACCCTAAGTTTGTCACGGTCTTGCTCAACGACCTCTTTGGCATCCAGAGCCGCGCCGGGTGCTCCTGCGCAGGACCCTACGGCCACCGGCTGCTCGGGATCGACAGCGACGAGAGCGAGCGGTACCGCGGCGTGATCCGGCAGGGGCTACATGGCGTCAAGCCGGGGTGGTGCCGCGTGGGCTTCCACTACACGATGGACGCCGCCGAGGCCGACTTCGTGATCGACGCCATCGCGTTCCTTGCCAAACGCGGGGCGTGTTTCCTCCCACGGTACGACTTCGACGTGGCGACGGGCGCATGGACGCACAAGGAGAAGGGGACCGAGCTTCCCACCTACGATATGGACGCGGTGCTAGGTGCGGGACTACCAAGCCAGACCGCGCTGCCTGAGTCCGAGCGCCGCGTGCGGTACGCGGCGGCCCTCGCCGAGGCGCTGCACCTCGCTGACGAGCACGCCGCACCGGCCTGCGACGCGAAGCTGGACGGCGAAGCCGGAACGCTGCAGTTCTTCGCGGTGGCCTGAATTCGAGCGATGACAAGCGCGCTGTATTTCGCAAGCGGGCTAGGTCGTGTGGACATTCGATCTGATCGGCGCTCACGGCCCCCGTTCGGCGCTTGCTGCGTTCTGCTCGTCGTCCGATTCTACGGAATCGCACTCCTCACACGCCTTGCGAGCACGCAAACGGTGTCTCGTGACCGCCTGACCCCCTGATTGTCCACACTCCCTAGGCAGAGAAGATCGTTTCTTCCGGGATCACGCACCCCATTGATACCATGCTCCGCTCAGCCTCGCTTCTCATCGTGCTCGCCGTCCTCGCACTAGGCTGTTCGCCGGTAGCGTCCGTCTCCGATGCAGACGAAGCCCTCGCCGCACAGGCAGACTCGCCCGCGTTTGACCCACTCGATGAGCAGCGCCTGATGGACGCGCTGCGCTACCTCGCTTCCGACGACCTGCTAGGCCGCCGCACCGGTACGCCGGGCATCGACTCCGCCGCGGTGTTCCTGAAGCGACGCTTCGAGGCGGCCGGGCTCGCCTCGGCGCCCGGTGCTGAGGACTTCTACCAGACAATTCCGTTCGCTTTTGCGCGGCAGCCGCTCAGCCTGTCGGTGTCGGTCAGCGACCGAACATGGGAGAGCGACGAGGCCGTACTACTCCGTGGGAGCGAGTTGGTCATGGACGCAGCGGTCGCGTTCGTCGGCTACGGCGCCGATGCCAGCGACTACGCCGGGGCCGTGGGCAAGCTGGCCGTGGCACAGGCAGGGACACCCGGTGGCGGCGTCGCCGACGCGCTCGGGATGGCGGCCGACAAGCGAGCGCTGGCTGCCGAGGCCGGAGCGGCAGGCCTCATCGAACTCTACGCGCTCCCGGTCCCGTGGGCGCGCATCGCGGGCTTCCTCAAACGGGAGCGCCTCGCCGTTCAGGATGGCCCAGACTTGCTCCATGCTTGGGTGCCCGACGCCGAAGGCGCGCTCGCGGTGTCGTTGGCAGACACGCCAGAGGCCGGCGGTGCAATCGCGACGAGCGGCCTGCGCATGGACGCTGCCGTATCGAGCAACGTGGCGGGCTTCGTCGAGGGGCGTGACCCCGCGCTCAAGGACGAGGTCGTGGTGCTCGTGGCGCACTACGACCACGTCGGTGCCGGCATGACCAACGGGCGCGGGGCGACCCCTGCCGACTCGATCTTCAACGGCGCGCGCGACAACGGGATGGGCACCGTCGCGCTACTGGCTGCCGCCGAAGCGCTTGCGCAGGAGCGACCCCGCCGCAGCGTGCTCGCCCTCGCCGTCACCGCCGAGGAAGAGGGGCTGCTCGGGAGTCGCTACTATGTCGAGAACCCGCTCATCCCACTCCAGGAGACGGTGTTCGCGCTCAACACCGACGGTGCAGGCTACAGCGTGACTGACCGCGTCTCGATCGTCGGTCTCGGTCGCACCTCCGTTGACCCGCTGCTCGAAGCGGCGGCGGCCGAAGCCGGGCTCGACCTCGGCAGTGACCCCGCGCCTGAGCAAGGGCTCTTCGACCGGTCCGACAACGTCAACTTTGCCCGAGCGGGCGTTCCGACACTGACGTTCTCGCCAGGCCTCGACAGCTTTCAGAGCCCGGCTATCGCGCAGTACTACCACAACGCCGCGGACCAGGTGGACGGGGCGTTCGACGCCGCGTATTTCCAGCAGTATGTGACAGCGTTTGTCGCCGCCGCGAAGCGCATCGCCAACGCCGACCGCCGCCCGACGTGGACGCCCGGCGATGAATACGCGGACGAGGGGGCCGCGCTCTACGGGGGGGAATGAACGTGCCGCGGACATATCTGGAGGGTATTCGTGAGGCCTCGATCTCAGCTCCGTTTGCAGGCGTCCCAACCCGCGAAAAAACCCGTTCATTTTACGCCAGTGTCCATATTTTGTGACAAATATGCAGGGGTGAAAGGGAGAGTGCTGGAACTGTATGGCCTTTGCCGGAAGCTCCCCAATCGTCTGTTCCCCGCCCTCTGTTTCTCCCCCCACCCATGCCCAACCTGCGCGGCAAATCCGACGCCTACGTCGAGGCTCTTCTCCGCGAAGCCGTCGCCCACGTCGAACTCTGCATTCGCACCCCGCTCGCCGACTTCGGCTACGAGGGGCCGCAGTCGGATCTCGACCTTACCGACGGCCAGCACGACTTCCTCGCAGGATATATCTACGGAGCGCTGCAGCGCTTGCTTGAACTTGGCGAGCTCGACAGCGAAGCCGATCTGGAGCGCGCCGCCAACCGGCTCTACGGTCGCCTCTTTGGGCCGTTCGACATGAACTGCCGCTCCTGGCACATGTGGGTCGTCCACGAGGGCCTGCGCCAGATGCAGCGTCCGCACGTCTTCCTCGGCTACTGTGCAGGACGGGGCGACATTCTGGACCGGCTACGTCGGCAGAACTTCCGCCCCGTGCTCGGCTCGGCGCTGAACAACCTCGACGAGGACGCGAGCATCTAGCGGCGCATCCTTCACGGTGCGGAGCCCCCAGTAGCGGGTACGGCGTCCACCACTCCGAACCCACAGGCGCAGCCGGCGTAGATCGACGCCCGCTGCGCCTTCCTCTTTCACCCGTGCCACTCCCCCCCCACGCTGTCCTCCTTGACGCGCCCCGTGCTGCGCCGGAGGAAGGCGCCGCCACCGAAGCCGGGGTCAGCCTCCTCTTCACGGCTCCCCATCGGATCCTCCGAGCCGAAAGCCAGGAGGCTGTTTCCAGCTTGCTCGCCGACCTCGATGCCGCTGTACGGGGAGGATACTACGTCGCGGGCTACCTCGCCTACGAGGCCGGGGCCTCGTTCTGGCCCGACCGGCTAGGGGCCGACCTGCCGCGCGAGCCGCTTGCGTGGTTTGGCGTTTACGACGCCCCAGCGACCCTCAATGCCGTCGCCGTCGACAAGCTCCTGGCCGACGCCGAAGGCTACGCGCTCTCGGCACCTCGCTTCGGTCTGGACCGGGGCGCATACGTCGAGCACGTCGAACGCGTGCGCCACCACATCCACGAGGGCGACGTCTACCAGATCAACTTCACGGCCCCATTCCGCTTCCGCTTCGCGGGCGACACCGTGGGCCTCTTTCGCGCGCTACGTCGTCAGCAGCGGGTCAGCTACGCCGCGCTCCTCCACATCGAGACGCCCGACGGTCAGCCGCTCGACATCGTGAGCCTGTCGCCGGAGTTGTTTTTCCGTCGCGATGGCAGGCAACTCACTGCACGGCCGATGAAGGGCACGATCCGGCGCGGCGACGACGTGGGGGGAGGACGCCGCGCTTGCGCTGCACCTCGCCGCCGACCCGAAGAGCCGAGCCGAAAACCTGATGATCGTCGACCTGTTGCGCAACGACCTGTCGGTCGTCGCGGAACCGGGCAGCGTCGTGGTGCCGCACCTGTTCACGACGGAGCCCTACGAGACGCTCACCCAGATGACTTCGACGGTGCAGGCCACGCTCCGCGAGGGCGTCGACTACGCGGATCTCTTCGCGGCGCTCTTTCCCTGCGGATCCGTGACGGGCGCGCCGAAGCTACGAGCGATGCAGCTTATCGCCGACCTCGAAGCAACGCCCCGGGGCGTCTACTGCGGGGCAATCGGCTACGTAGCGCCGCCCACCGATGCTGCGGAGGCCCGCGCAGTCTTCAACGTACCGATTCGCACGCTTGTCCTGTCGGAGGACGCCACAGGCATCGGGGTGGGGCACATGGGCAGCGGCAGCGGCATCGTCTGGGACTCCGATCCCGAGGCCGAGTACGACGAGTGCCAGCTCAAGGCGCGGTTTCTCAGGCGCGCGTGGGCGTGGCCCGCGCGCGCGCGCGGGCCCGAGCAAGTACGCCGGATTGAGGCAGCTGGCTCCTTCGCCTTGCTGGAGACGATGCGTGCCGAGCAGGGCCGAATCACGCACCGCGCCCTGCACCGCTTCCGGCTCGTGGAGGCTGCAGCGTACTTCGGCGTACCGCTCGACCTCGCAGAGGTGAACGACCTCCTCGACGCAACCCTCGCGAAGCTGGGGGTTGGTCCCCACCGGGTACGGCTCACGGTCACACGCGATGGCTCGCCCGCCATTACGGTCTCGGCGGTCGATGCTGTGCACATGGCGCTCGGGACAGCGGCAGTCTATCCACACGTGATAAGCAGCGTGCATCCCTTTTGTTGGTGGAAGACCACACACCGCACCCACTATGACGAGGCCGTGGCCTGGGCCCACCAGCAGGGGGTCGATGAACCGATCCTGGTCAACGAGCGGGGCGAGGTGACCGAAGGCGCACGTACCACTGTGTGGGTCGAGCGCGACGGCTGCCTCGTCACGCCCTCGCTGGTCTCGGGAGGCCTCGCCGGTGTCCACCGGCAGCATCTCCTGACCACCGTGCCGGGAGCAACCGAAGCCGTCCTCACCCCCGACGACCTCGCTACGGCCGACCGCGTCCTGTTGGGCAACGCCGTGCGCGGCCTACAGGCTGTCAGCATCGCGGGTCCCCAGCGGGTTAGGGAGGGCGTAGCCGTCGGCCAGTAGCAGCTGGAACGTCACTGCGCGTGCCCGGAAAAACGTGAGGGTCCGCTGCACTTCGCCGCGACCAGACTGCGCAGGTGCCGGGTGCGTATCCTAGCTGGGTATTCCTCTGACACTCGCTCAACCTGCTCGACCCATGACCGACCTCCTCAACACCCTCACCAGCACGCTCGGCGGCGACACCACGAGCCAGCTGGCCTCGGCGATCGGGGCCTCGCCTCAGCAAACGCAGCAGGGCATCGCGGCGGCGATGCCGATGCTCCTCGGCCAGCTCAACCGCAACACGAACACGCCCGAGGGGGCGCAGGCGCTTGCCGGGGCCCTCGACCGTGACCACGATGGCTCCGTGCTCGGGCTGCTCGGCGGCGGTGGGCTGGGAAGCCTCCTCGGCGGGCTGACGGGGGGCACCTCCCAGCCACAGTCAGGGATGGACCTTGGAAGCCTCCTCGGTGGCCTCACCGGCGGCGGAAGCGCGCAGGGTGGCGGCCTCGGCGGGCTGCTCGGCCAACTCACCGGCGGCGGCCAGCAGCAGAGCGGCGGCCTCGAAGGCATGATGAAAGCCATGGCTGGCCAGGCCATCCTCGGTCACATCTTCGGCGACAAGCTCGACGGTGTGTCGAGTGCCATCGCGGGGGCATCGGGCCTCGACAAGCAGCAGTCCGGCAACTTGCTCGGTATGATCGCGCCGATGCTCATGGGGGCCCTCGGCAAGGTCAAGCGCGACCAAGGCCTCGACGCCTCCGGTGTGTCCGACCTCCTCAACCAGGAGTCGGCGCAGGCGCGTCAGGCTACGTCCGCCGGCCTGTTGGGCTCGCTCGCGAGCGCGCTCGACAGCGACGGCGATGGCGACCTCAAGGACGAGCTGCTGCAGAAAGCAGCCGGGGCCGCCCTCGGGAAGCTCTTCGGACGCTAAGCGACACGGTCTGTCCTCGGCAATCAAGGCCCAACAACGAAGGCGGACCGCCCAAGGGCAACGGGCGACCGGCTAGACTCAGGGGTTCCTGCCCCAGCCGGTTCGCTTCGCCTCGCCCGCGTTTCCCTTTACGTCCTCGACCCTCTATCCCCGACCGATGTCCGTCACCGTCGATCTCGACCGCTACCGCATCCGTCCAGGCGTGGCGGTGGACCTAGCCACGCGCGCCTCGAACGACACCCAAGGGATGACCCGGTCCGACGAGACGGACGACCAGTTTGACGCCCACCTCGATGCGCTCGACGAGCTCCAGGAGCGGCTTTATGCCGAGGGGACCCGGTCCCTTCTCTTCGTCTTCCAGGCGATGGACGCGGGGGGCAAGGACTCGTCGATCCGCAAGGTCTTTGGGCCGCTGAACCCGCAGGGCGTCCGCGTCTGGAGCTTCAAGGTGCCCTCCAAGGAGGAAGCTGGCCACGACTACCTCTGGCGCATTCACAAGCGTACCCCGCGCGCTGGCTACATCAGCGTGTTCAACCGCTCCCACTACGAATCGGTGCTCGTAGAGAAGGTGCTGCACCTCGCACCGGCCGACCGCATCGCCAAGCGCTACGCGCAGATCAACGACTTCGAGCGGCTCCTCACCGACGAGGGCACGACCGTGGTGAAGGTGATGCTGCACATCTCGAAGGCGTACCAGTTGGAGCGCTTCAAGCGACGCCTGCGCAAGCCCGACAAGCACTGGAAGTTCAACCCCAGCGACCTCGACACGCGAGCGCAGTGGGACGACTACATGGCAGCCTTCAGCACCGCCTTGAGTCGCTGCTCGACGGCAGACGCACCGTGGTACGTCATCCCTGCCGAGGAGCGGTGGTTCCGCAACCTCGCTCTTGCGCAGCTCGCCCGCGAGACGCTGGAGCGTATGGATCCGCAGTACCCGCCCCCCGACTTCGACCCGGCGGCCTACCCGCCAGACTCCCTCGTCTGAACGCGCTCCGTCGAAGTCCTAGGCTGGGTGCACCGGAACGGAGGCGTTCCCAGACCGATGCCTATTCAGAGAACAGGGGAATAGCGGAGGCGTTGGGCGGGCAAATCGTCTACGAGGCGTCACAAAAGCAGGGCGTAAACCAGGCGCGGCACGCCGCGCGCCATCCTTGCTCCGCTGTGCAATTCTGACAGCTCCGGTGCCCTCCGCGCTCTGGGACCCCTCGCTGTGCTCTCTCCGCTCGCTCTCGTTGCCCTATGTCCTCCAACGACGCCCCTCGGCCCGCCGAGCCGGTCCCGGTCCTCACCGGCAGTCCCATCCTCGTCGTCTTGCGCGCGATGGATACGGCAGGGGTGCAGCGTGCCACGGTCGTCGGGCGCGGTGCCACGCTGGGTACGGTGACCGAGCAAGACATCCGCGAAGCCGTCCGCGGCGGCCTCTCGGTCCAGACACCGATTGACCAGGTGCTCAAGACCATCATCGATGCAGGGGCATCGGCACGCCCGTCGCCCGAGGAGACGGACGAGCGCACGCTACATGGCCTGCCCGACGTGATCGACGTGCCTGCCGGACGAGGGGTGTCGTTCCAGCGCCCGCGCGCCGAGATGGATGAAGAGGCCCTGCCCAACGTGCTCCCCTCGGTGCCGCTGTTCGATGAGCCCGCCCCGCGGCGTGTGCCCGACGACGAGGTGCGGATTCCGGACCCCGAACTGGTGGTGCCGCCGCGCCCGACGCCGGCTGCGGACCGCGGGCCAAGCACCGTGCAACGCGCACCCGCCGACCGCGTGGCTCCGCCGCCCTCGGCACCGGCCTCCTCTTCGCCGATCGTAGTGGAACAGGACGAGAGCGGCGAGGCACCGCGCGTGGTCGTGACCGGTGGGGCAGGCTATCTGGGCTCGGTGCTCGTCCGGCAACTCCTCGACGAGGGCTTCCGTGTGACGGTGATCGACCGCATGCTGCACGGGTCGGACTACCTCGACCTGTTGGAGGACGTGGCCGACCGTGGCGCTCTGGAAATCGTCAAGGGGGACGTGCGTCACATCGAAGAGGTAGAGCCGCACCTGCGCGGCGCGACGGCCGTGCTGCACCTCGCCGACCTCGACGGCATCGACCTCGTGCAGGCCGAGCCGGAAGAGGCGCTTCAGACCAACGTGCTCGCTACGGCGGCGCTCGTGCAAGCCGCCTCCTACCTCCGCGTGCGGCGTTTCGTGTACGCGTCTACGACGGCGCTCTATAAGCCGCCGCGCACCGCCACAGACCGCATCGACGAGGACGCGCCGCTGCATGCCAACTCGCTCTACGCCAAGCTCAAGCGCTCAGCGGAGACGCTCGTGTTGGACCAGGCTGCTCCGCACTTCACGCCCACGGTCCTGCGGCTGGGCGACATCTTCGGGCCGTCGCCACGCCCCCGCCTCGACACGATCCTCAACGACGTGGCGATGCAGGCCATCAAGGACGTGCGTGTGGTCCTCGGGGCTGAGTCGCATGCGATCCCGGCGGTGCACGTCGAGGATGCTGCGCGCGCCTTCCTGCACGTGCTGGGTGCCCCGGCCAATCATGTCGCGCACCAAGTGTTCAACGTGGTGGGGGCGAACGTGACCGTGTTGGCGCTAGAGCAACTGCTGCGCGACCTCGTCCCGGAGATCCGAGTCCTCTTCACCGACGCGGAGCCAGGTACTGGCGTGGCCGTCGGGCGCGTCTCGGGCGAGAAGGCCCACAAATGGCTCGGCTTCGCGCCCAAGAAACGGTTCGCCGACGCGCTCGAAGACCTCATGGCGGCCATCGGCGGCGGCTACGCACGCGACCTCCCACGCTCGGCCACGCACAACGTTGCGGCCTACGAGCGTCGGGAAGCTGTGACGGCGTAGGGCTGTCAGCTATCGGTCGTGCGCATGGATCGAAGGTTTCTGCACGCAGTACGGCCAGCAACCACGAAAAGCAGTCCGTATAGCCACGCGTCGACGATGAAGCCGAATAGCGCCATCCGCATCCAGAACGCGCCCCACGAAGTCGGATAGGAGTCCGCGTAGGACGGTTCCACGTTGAGCCCTCGCCGCGTGATGCTCGTCTCGGAGAGGTTGTAGAACGACCAGGCGAGAGGAAATGTCAGGAGCGTGAACGTCCCCGTAGCTGACCGAACCGTGGGTTCGCGGAGTGTCGATTCAGGGTGGGTCCCGTCTCCTACCGCCCACAGCATGGAAGCGCCATGCACACTGAGCATGAGCATTGGAACGGCAATGAACGACGCCCAGCCAAGATCGCGCACCCAGCGCGAGACGGTTGCTCGGGCACCCTTTCTGCCTTCTGCATTGATCCTTTTGCCTTCTCCTACCAGTCGTTCTCGTCTTTCTCGACACCTTCCTCAACGGGGACCGAGTAGGTTCCGGTGAAGCAGGCCGAACAGTAGCGCCCGCGACCGTCGTGGGCGGCGTCGACGGCCTTCATCATGCCTTCGGCGCTGAGGTAGCCAAGCGAGTCCACGCCGAGCCAGGCCGCGATCTCATCGATGTCGTCGAACTTGTTGGCGAGCAGTTCGGACTTGCTCGGGAAGTCCATGCCGTAGAAGCACGGCCACTTCACGGGTGGGCTGGCGACGCGGAAGTGCACCTCACGCGCACCGGCCTCACGGACCATCTTGACGAGCTGCCGCGCCGTCGTCCCGCGCACGATCGAGTCGTCCACCATCACTACCACGCGGTCTTTGAGTACGCCCTCGACGGTGTTGAACTTCCGCCGCACCTTCAACTCGCGGGAGCTTTGGCCCGGCGAAATAAAGGTCCGCCCGACGTAGTGGTTGCGGATCAAACCGATCTCGTACTTGCACTTGCGGCCCATCTTGTTCGACTCGCTGACGTAGCCGAGCGTGGCCGTGTTCGACGAGTCCGGGACGGCGAAGACGATGGGCTTCTTCTCGCCCTTGATGTGCTTCGGCACCGGTGCGTCGTGGGCGAGCATCTTGCCCATCTTGCGCCGCACCTTGTCGACCATCTCGCCGAAGACCTTCGAGTCGGGGCGGGAGAAGTAGACGTACTCAAAGATGCACTGGCTCACGCCGTTGGGGCGGGGGAGGCAGACGCCGTTGAAGGTCTGCGTCTCGCCCGTGGCGGGGTCCACACACGGCTGGTGGGCCATCGTGCCGCGCTCCACAGACTCGCGGTCGATGACGAGGATTTCGCCCGGCTCGATGTCGCGGACGTACTCGGCCCCGATGAGGTCGAAGGCGCACGTCTCTGAGGCGACGCACCACGCGGGCGCGCTGCGGCCCGGCGCGTCGATCTTGCCGAGGGCGAGCGGGCGGAAGCCGTTGGGGTCGCGCACGGCGATGAGTGCGTCGTCGGTGAGCATCACGAGCGAGAACGCGCCCTCGCACTGGTGCAGCGCGTCGATCACCCGTGCCACAGGTCCGGATTCGCGGCTCTGAGCGACGAGGTGGAGGATCAACTCCGAGTCTGACGACGTGGCGAAGATCGTCCCGCGCTCGACGAGCTCTGTGCGGATCGCGCGGGCGTTCGAGAGGTTGCCGTTGTGCGCCAGCGCGAGGTTACCCTCTTGGTAGTGGACCACGAACGGCTGGATGTTCGCCGGGTTGGTGGCCGAGCCCGAGGTGGAGTAGCGCGTGTGCCCGATGGCGGCGTCGCCGAGCAGCTGGTCCGTGAACAGGCTCGGGTCTTTGAAGACGTCGAGCACGAGGCCGAAGTCCTTGTAGATCGGCATGACGACGCGCTCCTTGGCCTCGTCGTAGGTGCTCGTCACGATGCCCGCCGACTCCTGGCCGCGGTGCTGGAGGGCGTGCAAGCCGAGGTACGTCAACTCCGCCGCCGACTGGTGGTTGAAGATGCCGAAGACGCCACAGTGGTCGCGCGGCTTATCGTCGTCAGCGGGCGTGTCGGCGAAGTGGTGGAGGTCGTCCGAGGAAGCCATGGATGGGGTCGGTGGGCAGCGGGAGGACGGTAGCCGTAGACAGAGTAAGCCGTAGGCAGTTCCTAGGTCCATGAAATCTGGCCGACGACGACCGGTGGACCCGCTCGGGCTGTGGGCACCGTAGCAACCACGCCTCCGGTGCAGGGTAGACTCTACGCCAGCTAGCGAACGATTCACAGGCCGTAGATAGCTATTTGAACATAGGATAGCGGTACAGCTAGGGATAGGCACGTTGCCCTATGCCAGGCCCTTGTCACGGGCTGTGGATATTTTTTGGGCGACTGAGGTTATGAACCTCCTGTTGACCGGTCTAGATTGGCGTCGACCAGAACGACGCGGTGCTTACGGGCACACGGTGCTTACGGGCACACGGTGCTCTCGGGCACTCAATCGGCCTGGTCACATCGGCACCGGCCGAAGCGCAGCCCACGCGGCTGTCGTCGCCCCCGCAGGCGGCCTTCATCCCAATCGATGAGGAGCTTCGGCGGATTCATGTACCCTAACCTTTAGGAGGCCACAACTATGGCACGCGGAGTTAACAAAGTCATCCTCATCGGCAACCTCGGGTCCGACCCCGAACTGCGCTACACCGGCAGCGGCACCGCCGTCTGCAACTTCTCGCTCGCCACGTCCGAGACCTACAAGGACTCGAACGGCGACATGGTCGAGAAGACGGAATGGCACCGGATCGTGACGTGGGCGCGCCTCGCGGAGATCTGCGGCGAGTACCTCAAGAAGGGCCGCCAGGTCTACATCGAGGGCTCGCTCCAGACCCGCCAGTGGGAGGACAAGGACGGCAACACCAAGTACACCACCGAGATCAAGGCGCGCGAGATGCAAATGCTCGGCTCCCGCGACGGCGGTGACATGGGCGGCAGCGGCAACTACAACGGCGGCGGCAACCGCCGGCCGCAGGCGTCGCGGCAGTCCAACGGCGGCGGCAGCCGGCCCCAGCGCCAGCCTGCGCCCGCAGGCGGCGGGGACGACTACTCGTTCACGCCGGACGACGACCTCCCGTTCTAGGCGAGAGGTTCGCTGACGGATCGCCCGTCTACATCCGCGCGAGGGTGCCCGGCTCCGGCTGGGCACCCTCGCTCTGTGTCGGGTAGCCCCGCCGTGTGAAGCTTTGTCCGACCCCACAAACGAAGCGGGGATGGGTGTACGTTTCCAAGCTGTTCCACCTCGTCCCCAGGATTGTATGCCGTGCCGACTCGCCCGCCTCGCCGGGCTGCTGCTGCTCACGCTCTTCGCCGTCGATGCGCTCGCGCAACCGGCCGGTGCGCCTACACCGCCCGCTGCACCCACGCCACCAGGTACTGAGGCGGCACCTACCGACACGACCTACGCCGAAGCAACGCCTGCCGACGAGCTGCCTGGCCCCGCGTCGGGCTGGCATCTGGACTACAACCCTGATCTCGGATCCTGGGGCGCGAACGTCATCGCCGCCTACGCGCTGCTCGCCGACCGCACGCCGCAAGACACGGTCATCGTCGCCGTGATTGACTCAGGGGTGGACATCGACCATGAAGACTTGCGTGGCGTCCTCTGGACCAACCCCGACGAGCAGCGCAACGGGACCGACGACGACGGCAACGGCTACGTCGATGACCTACACGGCTGGAACTTCATTGGTGGACCGGACAGCGCCCACGTCGAGTTCGATACCTACGAGGTGACGCGGCTCTACGCCCCCCTGCGCGAACGCTTTGAAGGGACGACAGCCAGCGGCGTCGCGCCCGAAGACAGCGTCGATTTTGCGCGCTACCTAGAGCTCCGCGTGGCCTACGAGACGGACGCCATGGAGGCGCGACAGCTCTACGCGCAGGTCCAGCAGATCCAAGGCGTCGTGGAGCAGTCGATGGGAGTGCTCAAGAAGTACCTCGGCACCGATGCCGTGACGCCCGAGGACCGCGCCGAGCTGGCCAAATCGGCCATGCCGCTCCCGGCAGACGTGCAGCAGGCGGTAGGCATCCTCGCCTACCTCGATGACAACGGCATCAGCGCCGAGGACGTCTTGGAAGCGGGCAAGCAACTCCGGTCACAGATCGACTATGGCTACAACCTCGACTTCGACCCGCGTCCCATCGTGGGCGACGACTACAGCGACCCAAACGAACGCACCTACGGCAACGCCGACGTCTACGGCCCGGCCGCCGACCACGGTACGCACGTGGCGGGCATCATCGCTGCGGACCGGAGCAACGAGTTGGGTATCGCTGGGGTCGCGGCCCCCGTACAGATCATGGTGCTGCGGACCGTCCCAGACGGCGACGAGCGCGACAAGGACGTCGCCAACGCGATTCGGTATGCGGTCGACAACGGCGCCCGCGTCGTCAACATGAGCTTTGGCAAGAGCTATTCGCCCCAGAAGGAGGTCGTCGATGCGGCGGTGCTCTATGCCGAAGAGCAGGGCGTGTTGCTCGTCCACGCGGCGGGCAACAGTGCGGAGGACCTCGATGTCACGCCCAACTTCCCCACGCGGCGCTACCTCGACGGCACGGAGGCGACCAACTGGCTCGAAGTCGGCGCGTCGTCGTGGGCGGGAGAGGCGTTGCTGCCTGCCGACTTCAGCAACTACGGGCAGACGACGGTCGACCTCTTCGCACCTGGTGTGGCGATCAACTCCACGATGCCAGAGGGCACCTACGAGGAAAGCGACGGCACGAGCATGGCCGCGCCCGTGGTAGCAGGAGCGGCGGCGCTTCTGCTCGCCTACTTCCCGGACCTCACGGCGCAGGACGTGCGGGCGATCCTGATGGACTCGGCCACCGACTACGCCGACCTGGTCGTCACCAGGCCCGACGGGTCAGCGATGGCGGGCATGGGCGTCGCGCCGCAGGTACCGTTCGGCACGCTCTCCGTGAGCGGGGGCCTGCTCAACGTGGCCGCGGCCGTCGAAGCCGCGATCGCCCTGGCGGAAGCCCGATAGCGCGGTGAACATCCTCGGTCTCTCCTGCTACTACCACGACAGCGCCGCGTGTCTTGTGCGCGAGGGACAGATCGTCGCGGCGGCGTCCGAAGAGCGGTTCAGCCGCCGCAAGCACGACCCCGAGTTTCCGGCGCAAGCGGTGGCCTACGTGCTCCACGAGGCTGGCCTCACGCCTGCCGACCTCGATGTGGTCGCGTTCTACGACAAGCCGTTCCAAAAATTCGAGCGGCTGCTGGAGAGCTACCTCGCCTACGCCCCGCGCGGCCTGCGCTCCTACCTCCAGGCGATGCCGCTCTGGATCAAGCAGAAGCTCTGGATCCCCGAGATCGTCAAAGACGAACTGCTCGCGCTGCAACAGGCAATGACGCCTGAGTTCGAGAAGAAGGACTTCGCGTTCACCTTTGTCTACCCCGAGCACCACGAGAGCCACGCGGCCAGCGCGTTCTTCCCGTCGCCCTTCGAGGAGGCCGCGTTCCTGACGGTCGATGGCGTGGGAGAGTGGGCGACGACCTCCTGGGGGACCGGGCATGGCAACCGCATCCGCATCGAGGCAGAAGTCCATTTCCCGCACTCGCTCGGGCTGCTCTACTCGGCGTTTACTTACTTCTGTGGCTTCCGGGTCAACTCGGGCGAGTACAAGCTGATGGGGCTCGCGCCCTACGGCGAGCCGCGCTTCGTCGACACGATCCGCGAGCACCTAGTCGACCTAAAGGACGACGGCTCGTTCCGTCTGCACATGGATGCCTTCGAGTATGTCTCCGGGCTTCGCATGACAGGGCGGCGGTTCGCCGAACTCTTCGACGGGCGACGCCGCGAGCCCGAGTCGCCCCTGACGCAGCGGGAAATGGACCTAGCCCGGAGCGTACAGGCGGTGACTGAGGAGGCCCTCCTACGGATGGCCCGCCATGTTCACGCACAGACGGGCCTCCCCCATTTGTGTCTTGCTGGCGGGGTCGCCCTCAACTGTGTGGCGAATGGCCGCCTCCTGCGCGAGTCGCCGTTCGAGCGGGTGTGGATCCAGCCTGCCGCAGGCGACGCGGGAGGCGCTCTCGGGGCGGCGCTGATGGCCTGGCACCACTGGGCCGATCAGCCGCGCGAAGCCATAGGCACTGATGCCATGAAGGGCAGCTACCTCGGGCCTGCATTCTCCGACGCCGACATCCGGGCCGCGCTCGACGCCGTGTTCGATGGCGAGGCCTACGAAGGCATGCAGCCCTACGAGCACGTGGGACTCGATGTAGTTCCTCAGCGCGCAGCTGCGCTGCTTGCCGCAGGGCAGACCGTCGGGTGGTTCCAGGGCCGGATGGAGTTTGGGCCGCGAGCCCTAGGCCATCGCAGCATCCTGGCCGACCCGCGCGGACGTGAGGTGCAGCGCCGTGTCAACGTCCAGATCAAGTTCCGCGAGTCGTTCCGGCCGTTCGCGCCGAGCGTCCTCGCCGAGCGCTCCGCCGACTACTTCGGGCTCAAGCCCAGCGACCCCGCCGCGGATAGCCCGTACATGCTCCTCGTCGGGCCGGTGCTCGGTGCCGAGATTGAGGGAAGCGGACTCGACCGGTTGCAGCACATCCAGTCGCGGGTGCCCGCCGTCACGCACGTCGACGGCTCGGCGCG
>JBCCLD010000024.1:0-21828 GCA_039027055.1 Bacteroidota bacterium | reverse complement strand
GGCGCGGGCCTCCTCGGCAGTGTCGTCGAGCCAGGCCGCGAGGCGGGCGGGGAAGAGCGGGTGCCCGTCGAAGTCCGTGATGCCGGGGGCCCCGCCCTCGCGCAGGAGGACGTCGCCGGCGGCGCAGTCCCAGAGCGAGAGGCCTGAGTGCAGCGTCGTGTCGAGCAGCCCGGCGGCGACGTAGGCGAAGCTCATGCACGCGCTGCGGAGGTAGCGCCACGTCTGGCGCGGCATGCCGAGGCGGTCGGCGGCAGCCACGAGCGCGTAGGTGCCGGGCCCGGTCACGTCGAAGAGCGCATCGTCGGGAGACAGGTCCGTGTTCGGCTGCATCGGCACGAGCGCGCGGTCAGCGATCTGCATCGTCGTGCCGAGGCCCGATGCACCCGCGAATGTCTGCTGGTTCGCCGGGCAGTGCGTCACACCGACGGTCGGCACCAGGTCCTTGCAGAAGGCGATGCTGACGGCGTACATCGGCAGGCCGCGCTGGTAGTTGAGCGTCCCGTCGATGGGGTCGACCACCCAGAGCCGCGCGCGGGCCGCGTCGGGGTCGCCTTCGAGACCGCCCTCCTCGCCGAGGATCGGCTCGCCCGGGTAGGCCGCCGCGAGGCGTTCGCGCACGAGCGCTTCGGCACGGCGGTCGTACTCCGTCGCCACGTCGAAGCGGTCCGCCGTCTTCGCCGTCCCGGTGGTGCGTCCCCAGCCCTCCAGGGTCAGCGCGCCCACCTCGATGGCGAGGTCGCGGACGAAGGCAAGGCGGGCGGCGCGGTCGGCCATGGAGAACGGGATTTAGGTGAGTTCAAGAATCCCCGCTGTCGAATCAGCCTCAAAGGCTAGAAGGTCCGTCTGATGTCGACGCAGTACCTCCTCGATGTCACGCGTCGTGCAATTCCCTAAGCGGACCCAAACCACCTTTGGTGGGAAGCCGCGCAGCACGCTCAACTCGCTGAAGTCCGCGTCTTTCGATACGATGATAAAACCGTGCAGCTTCGCATGCTGCCAGACCAATCGATCATCAGCCTGTCCGAGGCCGAGCGCATCTACATGCTGCGATCCGGGAAACAGCATTGCGAGACGGCCGACGAGCTTGGGCGACAGGTTTTGATCAAGAAGCAGCTTCATTCTGCGTACTTGCTACGCAGACCGCACCGTCAAGCGCTCCCGCTCAGCCGCGAAGCTCAACGCTGCGGTGATGTCTTCGCGTTCGAGGTAGGGAAAGTCGTCGAGAACGTCCTCGGGCGTCATGCCAGCAGCGAGGTAGCTCAGCACGTCGTAGACCGTGATCCGCATCCCGCGGAGGCACGGCTTACCGCCACGCACAGCCGGGTCCATCGTAATTCGCTCGCGGTAGTCCATCGCGTTGGCGGGTTAGTGTCACGTGAGGTAGGCCAACGTAGCACCGAGCGCTTCGTTCGAGCAACATGCTTCTTCCCATGAGCGCCTGCGTAGAAGCACCACGACCTATCGCCAGCGAGTAGCCATGGTGCGGCTCAATCCGGTAGTGCATCGGGGAGGCATGACCTCCGAAGCCCGAGGCATCCACTTCCAACTTCTCCCTTCGTACTTCCACCTTTTCACCCGCCCTGTTCGCGCATCGCTTGGAGGAGCGCCATCGTCTCGGCCGAGAGCGTGTCGGACGCTTCGAACTCTTCCGGGGCACCGGTGAGGTGCTCAGGCGCGGCCTTCACGACGCGCTTCATCGTCGCGTGCAACTCGCCGCCCTTCACGAACGCGCCCGCCGCGTTGGGGTGGCCGCCGCCCTTGAAGCGCGCGGCCCAGCCGTTGATCGGGCAGTCGCCCTTCGAGCGGAACGACGCCTTCACGCCGCCCTTGACCTCGCGGAAGATCACCGCCGCCTCCACCCCGTCGAGGCTGAGCGCGTACTGCACGAACGGCTCCGAGGCGTCCATCGGCGCGCCGGTCTCGTCGAGCATCTGCTGGGCGACGTAGAGCGTGGCGAGGCGGCCGTCGTAGTGCGTGCGGATCGTCTTGAGAGCGAGGCTGAGCAGGCGGAGGTCTTCGCGCTGGACGCCGTCGTAGATCGCGATGTGGATCGGCTCGGGCGTGATGCCGCCGCGCTCCATCAGGTCGGCGACGATGCGGTGGGTGCTGGGGCGGGTCGCACCAAACCGGAACGAGCCCGTGTCGGTGACGATGCCCGTGTAGAGCGCCGTCGCGATGCCGGTGTCGATGGCCGCCACGTCGTGCGCGGCGATGAGGTCGTAGATCAGCTCCGCCGTTGACGCCGCGTCGGTGCGGACATACGTCTGGTCGAACCAGGTCTCGGGGCGCGGGTGGTGGTCGATGAGCACCTTCGTCGTCTTGGCACCCTGGACGCTGTTGCCCATCCAGCCGAGCCGCTGCTTCGCGTTGGTATCCACGACCGCGATCACGTCGGCCTCGGCGACGGCCTGCACGTGGGCCATGTCGCCCGTGTCGAACTGCACGACCTCGCCGAGTTCGTCGAGGAGCCAGCCGAGGTTGCGGGGCGGCACGTCGGGGTTGAAGCAGTGGACCGTCTTGCCGAGGCCGCGCAGGAAAAGCGCGAGGCCCAGCGTCGAGCCGAGCGCGTCGCCGTCGGGACGCAGGTGCGAGGTGATGACCACACGCTCGGCGGCGAGCAGCGTGTCGCGGACCGCGGCAAGGTCGTCCGCGATGGAAGCGTTGTCGGGAAGGAGACGAGCGTCGGGCATGAGGAAGCAGTCGGGGGAGATGAGGCGCAAAGGTACGGGCGTCCTCGCCCCCCGGGTCCGTCTGGATCGCGCGGCGTACTCCTCAGAGCTTGCGATGCACCGAACCCCTCGCCTGCCCTGCCGCGTCCGTACACTTCCCCCTTCAGACTTCCTACTTCCCCCTTCCCGCCGTGGCCCGCCGCTTCGTCCTCAAGTCCGAACCGACGCCCGACGCCTCGTCTCCGCCGGAGGCAGCGCTGACGCTCGACTACGCCGGGTCGCTCAACGAGCAGCAATACGCTGCCGCCACAGCTCCGGGCGGCCCGACGCTGATCGTCGCAGGCGCAGGAACAGGCAAGACACGGACGCTCGTCTGGCGCGTCGCCTACTTGATTGAGACGGGCACGCCGCCGGAGCAAGTCGTGCTGCTCACCTTCACACGGCGCGCGGCCCGCGAGATGCTCAACCGCGCCGCCGACCTCCTCGACGGGCGCGCGCAGCGGGTGCGCGGCGGCACCTTCCACAGCTTCTGCCTCCAGATCCTCCGCATCCACGCGGAGAAAATCGGCTACCCCAAGGGCTTCACCCTCCTCGACGCCGCCGACGCCTCGGACGTGATCGACCTCATCCGTACCGAGCGCGGCCTCGGCGCAGGGCGCAAGCGGTTCCCGAAGAAGCGCACGCTCCAGGCGATGTTCTCGGCGACGGCCAACCGCGCGCTGCGGCTCGACGACGTGGTCGAGGCGAAGTACCCGCAGTTTCTCGTCCACCTCGACGACCTCGACGCGCTCCAGACGGCCTTCGCGGACTACAAGCGCCGCCACGGGCTGATGGACTACGACGACCTGCTCCTCCAGACGCAGCACCTCTTCCAGCAACACCCCGACACCGCGCGGCAAGTCTCCGCCGGGTGCCGGCACGTGCTGGTCGATGAGTACCAGGACACCAACCGGATGCAGGCCGACCTCGTCCGGCACTTCGCGGCCGTCCACGGCAACGTCACCGCCGTCGGCGACGACGCGCAGTCGATCTACCGCTTCCGGGGCGCCGACTTTCGCAACATCCTCGACTTCCCGACGCACTTCCCCGGCACGAAACTCTACAAGCTGGAGGAGAACTATCGCTCGACGCAGCCCATCCTCGACCTCGCCAACCGTGTGCTCGAACAGGCGCAGGAGAAGTACGACAAGACGCTTTTCACCGAGAAGCAGACCGGCGAGTTGCCCGCGCTCGTGCAGGCCCCGGACGACGCGTGGCAGAGCAAGTTCGTCTGCCAGGTGGTCCTCGAAGAGCGCGAGGGCGGGACACCGCTCAACCGCATGGCGGTGCTGTTTCGCAGCGGCTACAACTCGTACGACCTCGAAACGGAGCTCAACCGGCGGCGCATCCCGTTCGTGAAGTTCGGCGGCCTGAAGCTCAACGAGGCCGCCCACGTGAAGGACGTGCTCGCGCACCTGCGCGTGGCAGAGAACCCGGCCGACGCCGTTGCCTGGAACCGCGTGCTGCGGCTGCTCGACGGTATCGGTCCGAAGACGGCCGCACAACTGGTCGAGTGGATCGCGCAGGCCGAGGACCCCTACACGCTCGACGCCCCATTCGTGAGCCCGCGCTTCGTCGAGGAAATCAAGCGGCTCGCCGCGCTGCTGCAGGCGCTCCGAGCGGCTGATGAACGATCTGAGGGCGACGGCCTTCCCGTGCAGCTAGAGACGCTGCTCGGCTACTACGAGCCGATCCTCGCGCGGACCTACACCGAGGACCACCCGAAGCGCCAGCAGGACCTCGACCATGTCGCCGGCCTCGCCGAGGGCTACGCGAGCCGCGGCGACTTCCTCGAAGCGCTCACGCTCGACCCCATCGACCTCACCGCGCTCGACGCCGAGGCCTCGCTGGACGACGAGCCGCCGCTCGTCCTCTCGACGATCCACTCCGCGAAGGGGCTGGAGTTCGACAGCGTGTTTCTGATCCAAGCACTCGACGGGGTCATCCCGTCGCAGTACAGCCTCGGCTCCGACGCCGAGATCGACGAAGAACTGCGGTTGCTCTACGTGGCGGTCACGCGCGCCGAGCGGCAGCTTTTCGTGAGCTACCCGATGCTCCAGCGCCGCCGCCGCACCGGCGACTTCTTCGCCCGCCCCACCCGCTTCCTCGACGGCCTCCCCGAGACCGTCCTGGAGCCGTGGACCCTCGTGCAGGAGCAGAGCACGCCGCCGCCGCAGCTTCCCGAAGGCTCCGAGGACACGCCGAAGCAGCTGGGGCCAGGAGAATAAAGGGGCGGTTCGAGGTCGATGACGTGTTCACAGTGACCGGGCGTGGTACTGTGGTCGCAGGTGAAGTCGTGGACGGTGCTATCCGACTCGGGTGCTATACGCAGCCGTTTGGACAGGCCTGGCCCGATGGCCTCCGGGTTATCGGGATCGAGACGGCTCGGCGCATAGACGGGTCAGGACGGACCCTCGGCCTCTTGTTCGGGGAGATCAAGGCAGCTGAGCTCGAACGTCTGCTTCCGGAAGACCGAATCCTCGTGCTGCGCTCAGTTGCAGACCCTCGGTTGTCATCCTGAGCGAGCATAGCGAGTCGAAGGATCTACGAGTCAGCTTCAAAGCTATGCGTGGGGCACCAAGGTGGACATAGATCCTTCGGCTGCGGTCTGCGACCTTCGCTCAGGATGACACTACAAACAGCCACGCAATAGTGAAGCCGCCCGACCTGAAGCACGACTACACCAACGCTTTCGTCCATAGTGTCTCGTGGGGACCGCGACGAGAGGTAAGGCTCGTGCTCGGTCTGTGGCCCCTCACACAAGAGGGGCGGCCACGCGTCGCGTATCGCCTTCGCGAGAGCCAGCTCGTACGTATCCGCTTTGGTGGGGTCACCAACCTGGAGGAAGTCGTGGCTTTCTTCAGAGAGGAGCGGCACGAAGGAAACGGACTACACTGGCTCCGCCATGGCCCAGGATCGAAACCGACAGCACTTCGGATCGAGTTTCAATGGGATCGCAATGACGCGGCGCTCACGATCTGCTGCCAAAACGTGGCGGTCTCCGCGCGCACCGCGACACGGCTCGCACCGCGACACGGCGCGCACCGCGACACCCCGGGAACGCTCGGCTCATGACCCGAGAGCACTCCGGACGATCCGCGTAGACCGTAGGGCTCCCGTCTGGAATCTCGGCCCTGCCCCTGGCACAGGCCGCTCTCTTTGAGGATCTTAAGGGACTGCACACCGCGTCTCCTTTTTCAAGACAGACGGTTACGCGCCACGCTCTGCTCTCACTCGCTCAGCCCAACGAACCCAATGAACCGATCCTCTCTCTCCCTCTTTCCTAGCGTCTTGCTCCTTACGCTGGGCCTCCTTGTGGGCTGTGCACAGAGCACCGACGCTGACTCCGCCGACGCATCAGCCGACGCCCTGCCTGGGGTCACGTATGCCGACGCCGTCGTGTGGGCCGTCAACGTGGGCGGCGACGCTTTCGAGGGCGTCGACGGCGTGTCGTACCTCGCGGACGAGGACCTCATCCGGGGCACCGCCGGGACCATCGACACAACGCTCGGCAGCCAGGATGGCCTCCTCTACCGCACCTACCGGACGGGCGACCTCGCGGTCGAGCACCCCCTCCCTGACGGGTTCTACGATGTCACCTTCCACTTCTCCGAGCCGGCGGACGAGCCCGTCGGAAGCCGGATGTTCCTCGTCCACGCTGAAGACGAACTCGTCATCGACAGCCTCGACGTGCGCCTCGCGCGCGACGGCAAGCACCACTCGGCACTGACGCGCACCGCCAAAGACGTCCACGTGACCGACGGCCAGCTCGACATCGCCTTCGAGTCGGTGCTGAGCGAGCCGGTGCTGAGCGCCATCGTCGTGCGGCAGCGGCAGGAGGACCAGCGCACCTGGACGCTCGCCTGGGAGGACAACTTCGACGGCGTCGGCGCCCCCGACTCGACGCGGTGGTCCTACAACATCTGGCCCGCGCGCAAGGTCAACGACGAGGACCAGGCCTACACGGACCGGCTGAAGAACGTCCGCCAAGAGGACGGGCTCCTCATCATCGAGGGGCACAAGGAAGACTACGAGGGCGCCGAGTACACGTCGGGCCGCATCCACACCGAGGGCAAGGGCGACCTGCTCTACGGCCGCGTGGAGGTGAGCGCCCGCGTGCCCGCCGGGCAGGGCACCTGGGCGGCGATCTGGATGCTCCCCACCGACCCCTACCGCTACGCGACCACCTGCGAAGCCCCCGAGGACTGGCAGGGCAGCCCCACCTGCGACGCGTGGCCCAACTCCGGCGAGATCGACATCATGGAGCACGTCGGCTACGACATGAACAACGTCCACGGCACCGTCCACAACAAGGCCTACTACTGGCGCAACTGGGAGCAGCGCAAGGGCAGCATCGAGACCGTTGACGCCGAGAGCGACTTCCATGTCTACGCCCTCGAATGGACGCCTGAGCGCATCGACGTCTTCTTCGACGGGACGCGCTACTTCACCTACATGAACGAGGGCGGCTGGCGCGCGTGGCCCTACGACCACCCGTACAACATCATCCTCAACCTCGCCATCGGCGGCGCCTGGGGCCGCGCGGGCGGGCCGATCGACGACACGATCTTCCCCGTGCGCATGGAGGTCGACTACGTGCGCGTCTACGAGTCGGCAGACATCATGCCGGACAACATGGCCGCGCTCGACACGAGCGGCCGCTAATCCACGGCGCTTCGCACCACTCGGTGCAGGCAACTGGTACAGACAGGTCTACCCCACAAGAAGAGCGAGGGCGCCACATCAGCGCTCTCGCTCTTCTTGGTTGAACTACGTGTACCCGGAGGGGGACTCGAACCCCCACACCCTCGCGGGCGGCAGATTTTGAGTCTGCTGCGTCTACCAATTCCGCCATCCGGGCAAGGCCCCTAATATACACGGCCCTTCTCTCCCTCTGGCTCACGCAAGCGCGTAGCCGTTCCGCATTCACATAGCGCGGCACACACGAGGCCTCCCTGTCCTCTCGTCCCTCGTCCGCTCAGGCTGGCATGCCCCACACCAACCAGGGCGCGCGAAAAACGTGAGCCACGCCGACCTACGTGCAGGACCCCCTTGACAACGTACCCTGGGAAACCCTAACCTCGGCGCCTGTCATTGTTCACCCCCTTTCCTCTCCATTATGACTACGTCCAAATTCATCGTTCTTGGTGCCGCCATCGTCGTCGCCCTCACCGTGGCAGGCTGTGCCAGCATCGTCACGGGCACCACGCAAACCATCTCCGTCTCCAGCAACATCGACGGGGCCTCGATCTTCCTCGACGAGGAGTTGGTCGGCACCACGCCGTTCGTCGGACCGGTCAAGAAGAACGGGTCGACGCTGCGCATCGAGGCCGACGGCTACCGCAGTGAGACTTACTCGCTCTCGAAGAGCCTCGAACCTATGTTCTGGGGCAACATCATCATCGGCGGGACGCTGGGCAGCATCACCGACTTCTCCACGGGTGCCGCCTACCAGTATGCCCCTGCCGCTTATCAGGTCGACCTGCAGGCCAGCGATCAGAGCGACGCCTCCTTCCACCAGAACGTGGGCGTGCGGAAGTTCGGGATGGTCTACGTCGACCAACTCTCGATGAACATCGCTGCCGGCGGCGGGGAGTACGTCGATGCGCTGGTGACGCTGTCCGAGGCAGAAGGCGACGACGGGCTGACATTCGACGAGATCGCCGCAGCCCTGGAGGCAAGCCGCGGTCACCAGCTCGCGTTCGGCGACCTCCTCGTGGCCGCGCTCTAGGTGCGCCGTTGGAGGCTCCTGTGGCTCGGGCTCAGCCTGGCCCTGTCGTGGCCCAGTGGACCGATCCTCGGACAGACCAAAGCCATCGAGCAGACGGAGCCGGTCGAGCAGACGGAGCCGGTCGAGCAGATGGGGCTCGTCGAGCAGACGGAGCTGACCTACGGCCCGGTGTACCTCGCGTACGCCGGGCCCTACTCTGCCAGCCCGTCCTCAGCGTTCGGCCACCTCGTGCTCCTCGTCCCCGGCGGCCGCGACGAGCCGGTCCCGCTCTGGGACGTGGTCACCTTCGGGGCCGAGACGTTCGGGGCCAACGCGCTCCGCTATATGGCCGTCGGCATCACCGGCGGCTTCCTCGGCCGCTACCAGTCCGTCGACTTTCACGAGAAGACCCTGGAGTACGAGAAGCTTGAGGACCGGGACCTCTGGATCATCGAGCTTGCCCTGTCGCGCTCGCAGCGCGCCGCGCTACAGCGCGAGCTCGACGCAGTCGCGGGGCGCTGGTTTCCCTACACCTTCTTCGAGAAGAACTGCGCCTACTACCTCCAGGAGCTCGTCGCTCGGATCAGCGACGAAATTCCGTCGCCGTCCGGCGTAGTCAGCCCAACGGGGTTCACCAACCTGGTGCTTCGTAGCAGCCTGGCGGGCCCCGTCTACTATCGGCCGGCCGAGTCGCAGCGGCTCCTTGCCCAGAGCGCCTCGCTCGCCCGCGGCGTGCGGGCCCACCTCCAGACAACGCCCTGGACGGAGGTCGCCGCTGACACACGTTGGATTGCCGAGCGGACGCGCGACGAGCGGCGATTCGTGCAGGACTACCTCGCCTGGAAGCGCCTTGCCGAGACGGAGCGCCTCAGCGACGAGGTGAGCGCGGGCCTCTCGTTTCTGCGTCTCCAGACGGCGCGCGACACGAGCGTCGCGGAGGGCCCACGTGGCCTGCCCGGGCGACCCGTCCCTGCACCTCGCTTCCATCGGTACACGAGGCTTTCGCTCGCCTACGTCACGGGCGACGGCTTCGGGGGCGGTGGCGTCGCGAGTACGGGTTCCGCATCTCGTCTCTCGTTGGCGGTACGTGCGGCGCTTCACGACCCGACGGAGCCCCCCCTCGCGCACCGGCCTATCAACTCGCTTGGGTTGCTCTCCGCCGAGCTGTCCACACCGACGACGTCGCTCGCACCGCGTGTCGATCGGGCGGTCCTGTTCGCCCAGCGAGCGCTCGCGCCGTCCAACTGGCTGACGCGGCGCACGTCGTGGCTGCTCGAAGCGCTGGGGCAGCGCGGCGGCGTGTTCGGCGACGAGGCATTCCACGTGGAGGTCCGCGCGGGCCTCGGCAAGACATACCACGTGCTCACCCACGGCTATGCCTACGGACTCATGACCGTAGCCGGGACGGGCGTGTGCTGTGGGTCGTCTGGGCTGGCGCTGGGCGTCGAGTCGGGGGCTACGTGGATTCCGCCAGGCGCCACCCGGCTTGGGGTGCGATGGAGCTACGAGCAACTCCCTACCTCCTGGAGCCGCACTTTCTTCCGGGGTCAGGCTTGGATTCGCCACGACGTGTCGGACCGATGGGCGGCGATGCTGACGGCCAACCTCGTCTCGTCCACCGCCGTTGCCCGGCTGGGACTCATCTGGTATCCGTAGGCGCGACCCGACGCAGCGGCACCTCCCCGGTTCTGGGGAGGCACTGCCCCTGCATGGCGGCCCCCGCGTCTGCTACTTTGGTGCTTCCCCTGCCCCCTCGTGCCATGCGTGCCGCTCTGCTCCTCCTGCGCCTCGGCCTCGCCGCCTGCGCCACCGGCGACTCGCCCGACGCCCCCGCTGCGCACGCCGCGGGGGCCGTGGAAGCAGAAACCGCCACCCCCGATGAGCCACAGGCACCCCTACGCCTCCGGGACCTTGCGGCTGCGTGCGAGAGCAACGCTGTCACGCGCGCGGCGGCCTACCCCGCCGATCCTGCCGACCCGCCACGCCTGCTCGTCCTCGTCCGCGACTCGGTGGGCGGCACCTACACGTCGTCCACCAGCGACCTCTACTTCCGCACCTGGGGCGTCTACACCTCCAGCGACTACCCCGACACGGAGGTGGTTGCCTGCCTCACCGGCTTCGAGGGGGCGTTCCTCCGTGCCTGCGAGTTCGAGAGCAGCCGCGACGACAGCACCTACGTGCTCGACCTCTACGAAGCCGCCTACAACGTCCGGCTCCGCGAGGCCCAGACCGGCACGCTGCTCACCGAGTTCGGGCTGGACGCGACCTCGGACCGATGCCCCCTCTTTCACACGTTCACGGGCAACGGGGAGCGCGAGCGCCGCCTCGTCAGCCCCCCCATGGACGACCTGAAGGACGAACTGCTCGCCCGCCTCGCCCCCGACTACGACACGCGCCGCGAGTTCATGAACGAGGACGAGATCCAGCGCCTCGACAGCATGGACGCCGTCGTCGACTCGCTCCGCAGCCTCAACCCGTAATACGGATTCGATGTCACGATGTCCGCATGCCTCCGTGTTGCGTATCGGACCGAGGTCAACACACAATACCTTCTCGGCTATCCAGACATCCGCAGACGGAACGCGTATACCTCGGCGCAGCCTCCTGACTCGGCCATCTGACTCAGCCTTCTCACTCGGCGTCGCCGGCCAGCACGAATGCGGCCCACCAGTAGGGGTGCGCCCAGCGCGCCTCGGCCCGCACCGACGCGGCGGCGAGGCGCAGCGCCTCGGCCTTGCCACGTCCCTCGGCGAGCGCGCCGTAGAACGCGGTCATGAGCGCAGCGGTCGCGTCGTCGGGCACCTTCCACAGACTCATCACGACGGTCTCAGCCCCGGCCATCTCAAACGCGCGGCGCAGCCCCAGCACACCCTCCCCCGCCTCGACTTCGCCCAGGCCTGTCTCGCACGCCGAGAGCACCACGAGGTCCGTGCCACGGAGATCGAGCCCCGCAAGCTCGTAGGCGGTCGCGATGCCGTCGGTCGTCGCGCTGGGATCGTCCTCGGAGCCGACGCGGTTGGCCCCGGCGAGCGCCAGGCCAGACCGGAGCAGCGGGTCGGCGAACTGGTCTTCGTCGTCCGGAGGGACCTGCCCGCCATCGCTCAGCTCACCGCTCCGCGCTCCTGCGACCGACCGAAGCGCTGCGGGATTGTCTAGGAAAAAGCCGTGGGTCGCGATGTGGAGCCGTCTCGGTGCCTCAAGGGCAAGCAGGCGCTCCTCGGTGGCGGCCCCGCCGAGGTAGGCCTGCACCGGTATGCCCAGCGTGGCGAGCATCGCCGCCTCGGCCCCGGTCCCGGGTAGCGCGGCAAAGCTGCCGCCCCGCTGCGCCCGCGCCTGGCTTCCCGCAGCCGCGACCTCGCCAGGCTCTACACCGCCAGCGACCTCAGCCGCTGCCGCGCTTCCGTCAGCTGCGCGTCCCGTAGCGGAGGCGTCATAGTCCACAGCAGCGAACACGACGAGGGAATCGCTCAGGGCGACGTCCGTACTGGGGCGCACGAGCGTGCGGCTGCTGGTGAGGTAGCTCACTTGGCGCGCTTCCGTCACGAACGCGCCCGCCGGATCGCGTAGCGCCTCGAAGGGGAGCGTGTGCAAGGCTGCGTCGGGGGCGATGCGCAGTGCCGTAGCCTCGCCGAGGTCAAGCGGGGCGAGGAGCCGCGCGTACAATGCCTCGGCGGTCGCGTCGAAGGCGCGACGGGCGCGGCGCTGCTGGGCACGGCCCATCCGCTGCGGCGCGACGGCCTGCGCCCGGAAGCGCGCCACGAGGCTATCGATCTCCGCAGCGGCTCCTAGATCCACGAGGTGAATCTCCTCTGCCTCTCCGAAGACGAACGCGACGTATCGTGCTGGTTGCCACAGCAGGCTATCGGCTCTGGCGGTGAAGTCGTAGGGACGCAGGCGGACATATTCGATGAGGCGCTCGTTGGCAGCAACAGCGTCAGCAATGGCGGTGGGATCAGCCAGGGTCGAACCTTCCAGTCCGTCGGCGCTGGCTTGCGCAAGTTGGTTTTCGAGCACGACGCGGCGGGCGCGCAGCGTATCGAGGCGGGCGCGGTAGGCCTCGGGATCTCCAGCACCGGGCCCCGCGAACGTCTCCTGCGCCAGGCGCTGACCGACGGCCTGGAGTGCATCAAGCAGTTGAGTCGACGTCGAATCAGCCCTGCGCGTATCCCGTATGGTGCGCAGCCGCTCAGCCTGGACGTCGAGGCGGAGGCTCTTGCGCTGGAGGAGGTGCGCGAACGCCGTTTCCGTGCGGGCGGATTGCGTTGCCTCGTCTTCGAGCAACGCCGCGCCTGTGACGAGTCCGATGGGAAGACGCGTCCGCAAGAACGCCTGCTGCTCGCGCTCGGTCGCGTAGGGAAGCAGGTCGTCGATCATGGCCTGCTCAATGGCGATCGTCTCCTGAAACCGTGCATCGGCGTCGGCAAGGCGTCCCTCCGCCACGTCGAGTTCGATCAGTGTGGAGAGTGTGAGCGCGACTAAGGGATGTGCCGAGCCAAGGGCGCGCGCGTGCTGCGCGAGAGCAGATTCTGCGAGCATACGGGCTTCGTCCAACCGCCCTTGCTGCCGCAATATATCGGCGAGATTTTTCTGCCGAAGCGCGACATCTGGATGCTCGGCTCCAAAGGTCGCTGTGGTGATCGCCAGCGAGCGGCGGAGCAAGGCCTCAGCCTCGGCAGGGTCGCCGACGTAGATGGCTAGATTATTGAGGCTTATTGCTACGTCAGGATGTTCGTGGCCAAGCGCAGCTTCGCGAAGCGCTAGCGCTTGCCGCTCTTGCGCTTCGGCGGTGTCGCTGTCGCCTAGCCGCACATGGAGCGAGGCGAGGTTGCTCAGGCTCAGCGCCACGTCGGGGTGGTTGGGGCCGAAGGAAGCTTCGCGGATGGCCCGCGCCTGCTCGGCGAGCGGGAGTGCCTCATCCAACCGCCCGACGTCAGCGTAGAACTTCGCAAGGTTGCTCACCCCGATGGCAGTATCAGGGTGATCGGGGCCGAGCGCCGCCTCGTAGACGGCGAGTGCACGCTCCAGCCGGATCTCCGCCTCGGCATAGCGGCCCTGATCCTGGTAGAATGTCGCCAGGTTGCCGAGCGCCAGCGCTACATCGGCATGCTCTGCACCCAGCGTTGCCTCCCTCGTAGTGAGCGCGGTGAGCAATAATGACTCGGCATCAGCGTAGCGCCCGGTCCGGAAGTAGAACATGCCGAGGTTGCCCTCGAGCTCGGCGACGGCTGGGTGCTTCACACCGTAGGCGGTCTTCCGCAACGCAAGAGCCTGCCTGAGAAGCTCCTCCACTTCGGTAAAACTTCCTAACTGCCCATGAAGCTCGGCGAGGTTATTCAGGCTCAGCGCCACGTCAGGGTGCTCAGGGCCAAGCGCGGCCTCGTACGTAGCACGAGCCGCCACATAGAGCGACTCAGCCTCCGCAAAGTGGCCGGTCGCCTGAAGTAAAGCAGCGAGGTTACCTTGCGCCGCAGCCACGTTAGGATGCGGCTCGTCGTAGGCCTGTTCGAACCGGACAAGGGCGTCTCGATAGCGGGCCTCAGCCTCGACAAAGTCGGCACGTCGTCGTTGAAACGCTGCCAGATTGTTCAGCGCAATGAGCGTGCTGGGGTGATCCGGACCAAGAGTCTGCTCGGCGATGGCGAGCGCCTCAGCGTAGAGCGGGGCCGCCTCGGCAATGCGCCCCGTCGCGCTGAGCACATCGGCGAGGTTACCGAGGCTCAGAGCTACGTCCCGGTGCTCGTCACCGAACGCGCCGCGGTACAAGGCGAGCGCGCGACGGTGCGTTGCCTCGGCGCGCTCGTAGTCGGCGAGGTCAGCGTAGACCGAGGCCAGGTTGTTGAGGCTCGTTCCGAGTGCAGGGTCGTCCGGGCCAAACAATGCTTCCACGACACTGACGGCACGCTCGGCGTAGACGCGCGCTTCGTCGAAACGTGCCTGTGCAGCCCGCAAACCGGCGAGGTTGCTGAGCGTGCTCGCAAGCCGTTGCCGCGCCTCGGCATCGGCAGGATCAGCCTCCGCGAGCCGTTCGCGGAGGGCCAGCGCACGCAGGTGCAAAGGCTCGGCCTCGTCTAGCCGCGCTACGTCCACGAGCGCGACGGCCGTATTGTTGAGCGCGAGCGCTAGGTCAAGCACAGCGTTCGCGTCTGGTTCGGTGGGTGTATTCGTCTCTACAATCGCGAGCACGCGCTGCATGTGTGCCACAGCCTCGGCGTAGCGCCCGCGCTCCTGAAGCAGGAGCGCGTGATTGCTGAGCGTCACCCCCACGTCGGGGTGGTTGGGGCCGCGAGTCGCCTCTGTCATCGCCAACGAGCGACGGTAGAGCGCATCGGCCTCGGTGTAGTGACCGAGCGTTGCGTGGCGGAGGGCGAGGTTGTTGAGGTGGGTTGCCATGAGCGGGTGCGCATCGCCAAGCGCTGCTTCGTGCGCCTGAGCCGCCTCGGTGGCGAGGGCGAGTGCCACCTCGGGGTCGCCCACCTCGTCGTGCGCCTGTGCGGCCAGCATGAGCGAATCTGCTCGGGCACTCGCCTCAGTCCGAGCTTGCAGCACCTGCGCCACCTCTTGGGTAAGCGTCTGGTATCCCACCTCAAACGCCCCGGTTGCCTCTGGCTTGAAACTCCATACCGTGAACTGCCACGTCCCGATCTCGCCCTTGTCCACGACCACACGGGTTGTATCACGCTGCCCGAGCCAGTCGTCATTCGTGTAGACCGCCTGCGACGGGGCCACCGCGAGCAGCAGCGGGTCAAAGGCCTCAGTACCGACCGCGACCGTGAACGGCACGGCCTCGGCCACTTCGAGCGTGAACGTGGCATAGTGCGCTCCTGCATCATTGAGCGGATGGTCGCTGGTAAGCGCAGCCGCCTGCGTTACGTTGGAGGTCAGCGTAATGGGCAGGTATGCCCGCGCGGCGGCGGCATCAGCCCCGGCGCTGCGTAGCGCGGCCGTAGCAAACAACTGCCCCGACTGCAATGCCATTGCCAGCGGCGGCGCGGTGTTCGGGGCCGCGGCATCCGGCAAGGCACCGGCATCGAGGAGCAACGTAACCATGCCAACTTGCCCTGCTACAACCGCCCACTGTAGCGGCGTCCAGCCGCGCAGCGCGCCCTGGTGCGGGTCCCAGCTGAGCGCGTTCACGTCCGCTTCTGCTTCGGTGAGGAGATAGCGTGCCACCGCCTCGTGTCCCCCCATCGCAGCAGCATGCAGCGGGCCACTGAGATAGAACCCGGCGGCTTCGTCGAGCCAGAGAAATCCGCGCGGCTCGTCAACGGGGGCACCCGCCTCCACGAGTACCCGGACCACGTCAAGGTGGCCGCCGAAGGTGGCACGCAGCAAGGCCGAGCCGCCGTTGGCGTCGGTTGCTAGGGCGGACCCGCCCGCGTCAAGCGCTTCCGTGAGCGCGGCGAGATCACCTTGCTGCGCCGCGTCCAGGACAGCCGCATCGGCGTTGCCTTTCGCGACCATCTCACCCTTCGGAGACGATGTGGGCTTCTGCGCTAGGCAAGGTAGGCTGCCCATCCCCACGATCAACAACACGACGAGCAAACGAAGCGATAGAACCGGCATGGACTCGTAGGGCTAGAGCGTGTGGACGCTCATCAGGTCAGGTCGGGAGCACGCAGGACGCCAACGCCAGCGAGGGCTCGCGCTCCGTGATCGCACACCGTGCCCGATGGAAGGCATCGGAGACGGGGCACGTCTGGGCGTGCAGGTACAAGCGGCGCCAAAAGGCCGCGCGGGCCGTGTCGGCGACGGACGCAGGCAGCACAACGACGGGCGTCCCGAGCAGCGCCGCCGTCTCCACCGCCAGCCGGGACGATGCCAGGTCCGTCGGATCGGCGGCAGGGCGCACGCTGTCGACCGCGAGCAAACGCAGCGAGCCCGCTTGGCTCAGCCGGTCCGCGAGAGCCTCAGCAGACACGGGTGTCCCGTTGGCAAGCAGCCAGGCGGCCTGGTCGTCCTCCACGGCGATACGTCCGAGCAGGTGCACCGCGCGTACGTCGCCAGGAGACGCCGTGCCGAACGGACGCACGAGCACACCCGGCACAGCCCGCAGCGCGGCGTCGAAGCGGGCGCGGTCGTAGTTGGAGTTGATCTGCGCATCGCCGGACGGTGCCTCGGGGTGCCAGAGGTGGAGCGTATCGAGTGCCTCGGGGGACGAAGTTGGCCGGCCCCTCCCGGACTCGACCGCCTTGGTGCGGAGCGTGACACGCACGTCGGGCATCGCTGCGAGCGTGGCCCTGGTCTTCGTGTCGTACGCGGCGGCCCATGGCACCGTCGCCAGCACGGGATCGACGAGGTGTAGGTCGAGGTGCAGCGGGCGGCGGACGCCCAGCCGCCGCGTCGCCTGCCTGTGCGCGGACCGATAGACCCGTGCCATCGCATCGGGAAGGAGCACCTTGAAGAGCGCGGCTCCGACGGCCTGGCAGGCAACGGCCTCCGTACCACCACGCTGCACAAGCCGCAGGCCGTCGCCGAATGCCATCGTCTCGACTTCGCCGTTCTCTCGTTCGATGCGCACCATCTGGCCAGGATCAAGGCGCGTCAACGCGGTGGGCTGCTCGGGGCCTGGACCAGCCTCGACGGTCACACGCAGTCCGGTGCCTCTCGTCCACGACTCTGCCTCCACTGGTGCGAGCCGCAATGCAAGGCGGACCGGGGCGCCCTCGCGGCACACGCGCTTAACCACCCACGGGCGATGAGCCAGGTGAAGCCCAGCCACGCCGCCTACAAGCAGCCACGCGAGTGGGAGCAGCCGGTCCGCTGCCACAAATACGCCGAAGTGGACGAGCAGGAAGACCACCGCCGCACCTGCGGCTACGCCGACGGCCCACCGCGCCGGGAAAAGCCACACCATTCCCATGGCTGCAAGCGCCGCCAGGAGCGCCGCGAGCACCCCCATGCCCCAGCGGCTCTGGCGCACGGGACGCTCAGCGAGCACGCTGTGGAGCGTCGCCGCATGAACGAGCACGCCGCGCCGCACGCCGAACGGCGTCGTGAAGGTGTCGGTCTCCAGCGGGTAGGTGGAGCCGATGACGACGAGGCGGTCCTGCAGCAGCCCACTCAGCACGGGCGGCGGCAGCATGCCACCCAGGAGGTCCTCGGAGCCGAGCACGCCGTCGCGGTCGGCGTTGAAGTGGTCGCGGTGGTTGATGCCGTAGGCGCGGTCGGCGTCCAGCCCGTGCGCGGCGAGCACCGCGTCCCAGCCCGACGCCTTCCCCTCGGCCGTCTGCTCTGAGATCAGCTCGTCTACCGCCTGCCATGTCTCGATGGGCAGCGTCGCCGCTCCGCTGTCGGCGCTCATGGTGACGAAGGCTTGCGCCTCGGCAACGACCTCGGGAAAGGTCCACGCCGCCAGGGCGGCCAGAGCCAGCGACGGCGCGGCTTCGTCACTCCCGAGGTGGGTCAGGAGCGTCTGTTCGAGGACGGGGTCGCCGCGGAGGTCGGCGTAGCCGGTGAGCACGTGCCGACGCAGCGGCGCGGGGGGCACGTCGAGGAGCAACGGGCCGCCAGGGCGCGGCATCAGGCGCGTCGGGAAGACGAAGTGAACGGTGGGAGGCGCCTCGGCGACGGCCTGCACGACGGCGTCGAACCCGGGCGCGGTGCGGTCGGCGTCGGTGAACCAGTAGTCGAGCACGACCACGCGCGGCTCCTGCGCAGCCACGGCGCGGATCACGTCGGCGAGGTACGCTTTGGGCGTCTCCTCGGGGTAGTCGTAGTGTTCGGCGAAGACCTCGTCCAGCGCCACCACGGCCAGCTCCGGCGCGGGCGCGGCCTCGAGCAGCCCGGCGCTCGTGAGTTGCTGCCGCGCCTCGAACCACAGCGACAGCAGCGACGTCCCTGCGATCCACGCGACGGCCAGCCACAGCGGTAGCAGCAGCGCGAAGACGGCGTCGTACTTCTTCCGCAGACCCGCGACGAGGTCGAAGAACGTGCCGGCCATACGCTACTCGGGGTCGTCGGACGTGGCACGGGCCTCGTCCAGCAAGGCATCGACGAGCGCAGGAGGGCCAGCCTCCTCGTAGACATAGGTGCGCAGCCGTCGCACCGACGCCAAGCCTGGCTGCGCCGCTTCGACGGCATCGAGCACGGCGAGAGCATCCGCGTAGAACGCCTGGTCGAGCAGCACCGCCGCGTAGAGCAGGTCGGCGGTGGCATCGGGCACCGCCTCGTCTCCGTCGGTTTCATCTTCATCGACGTCGTCTATGTCGGCCTCCGCGTGCGGTGGGTACTGCTCTCCGAGGCTACGGCGGAGTGCCGTGAGCGTAGCCCGCGCTGAATCGGTGGCGATAGTGAAGCAGTCCCACACGTCGTCGACGGGAGCTGTGCCCTCGGCGTCGAGCGCGTGCACCTCCACGTAGTAGTCGCCGCCCGGGTCCAGCGGCGTCTCGTTCTCAGGGTAGGCGAGCGTGGTCGTCGCGGTGGTGTGCGTCCAGACCACGTCGTTCGACGTCGGCCCGTCGAAGCAGGGCTCCGCGCCATGGTCGCGCGTGACGCGCACGCGGTAGGTGACGGGGTGCCCGGCCACTGAGTCCGGCTGTGCGGGTAGCCAACGGATCGTCGGGGTTGGATCGAGGACGTAGCCGAAGCGCGGGCGTTCGAGCACGGCGGGCACGGTGCTAGTCGCGGGGCGGGCAGCCCCCGTGGCGATAGCCTCGGAGCGGCCCACGGCGCGGTTCCACGCGCTGCGTGCCAGCGAGGCAACCGTGCCCCCTACGTCGCTTGTCCTTTCGTCGCTGGGGGCCCCCACGGCGTAGGTGTTGCCGCTTCCGAGCTGGATGCGTTCGGCGTTGGCAAGCACCACCGTCGCCCGGGAGAGCCGCCCCGTCCGCACCGCATCCCCAACGTGCAGGGCGACGGCACCGGCAGGCGTCCAGGCCTCGGTGCCTACCCGCTGGACAGTCACATCGCCTGTGGCTTGGGTGAGCCATGCCACGGGCTCCTGGGCCGCCGACGTGGCGGCCCAGGCGAACAGCAGCACGAGCAAGCTCAATCGAGTTCGCATGGCACCGGTGGAGCGTTGGGGGAGCGAGGCACCGTGGCGTATCCCGCGCACGCCCGGCGCTTGCATGGTAGCGTACGCTGGGGATTCCAGCAAGGCCGCCCCGACCGCGAAGACCTATGGGATGGATCAACCGCGCGGGGGCGTCACGCCTCGCCGTCCCAGGTCGGCGCGTTGCGGACCTGGTCGAAGGGCAGCACCACGCTCGACGCGATATTGGAAAGATGCGAGCTCACGCGCCCGATCATGCGCGCGGCGATGGCGAGCACCACGGCGCGGTTGGTCTCGGCGACCTCGCCCTCGGCGACCAGAGCGAGGTAGTCCGCTACCTCAACTTTCACCGAGGTGTGCGCTTCCATCACTCGGCGTGCGGCGTGCGCGTCGGCCCGGATGAAGCCCTGGCGCACGTCGGGGAAGAGGCCCTGCACACGGTCGCGGATGCGCCGCAGCGGATGCACCGACAGGCCTACCCGGGGGGCCGTGGCCAACTCGGCCGCCTTCGCGAGCGACTTCGAGAGGTCGCCGATGCGTTCGGCCTCCTGCACGAGGATGAGCAGCGTCAGGCTCAGCAGCAGGTCGCGCTGCTGGTCGATGGTGACGTGGTGCAGCATCGCCCGGCGGATCGACTGCTCACGGTCGTTGACCGTATCGTCGAGCGCGCGGAGGTCGAGGTCGAGCGGCTCGTTGTCGAGCAGCGTGGCGGTGGCGGCGCGGAACATGCGCTCGGTGGTGTCCACCATGCCACGCATCTCGTCGAGGCATTGCCGTACGAGCGGAGACGAGGGGGCGTCGGAGCCGAAGCTGTCCAGGAGGGCCATGGGGCACGCGGTGGGAGGACGCGCAACATACGGCCCGCGCCCCGCTGCTGTCAGCTATCGGCCTTCGGCTTCACCCAGGACGGGGCCCGTTGCCGTGCCTTAGGTGCTGCCGCTCGAACGTCTCGCGCGTCAGTTCCGCCGCGCCCAGAGGTCGTCGATCCAGCACTCGGGAAGGCCGTCGGAGCCGTGGTCGTGGGCGAAGTCGTAGGGCAGCGCGAGTGCGTGCGCCTGTCGCCGGAGGTCTTCGCGGATCTCGCGGACGCCCACCTTAGTCGCTTCGCCGCGCGCGCGCGCGGCTTGGCGTTCCGTGTAGGGGTCGACCATGAACGGTAGCGGCCGTTCCGGGTAGCAGATGCGGAAGGCCATCACCATCGCCCAGACCATCATCAGCACGATCGCAGGGACGGCAACGAGGACGAAGGCGCTGAAGAGCGCGCCGGGCACCGGAGACATGGCGGAGAGCGGGGACCGCGAGGACGTAGGGAGAGAGTGGGGGCGGGGTCGGACTGTTAAGATAGGGCGAACGCAGGGGCTGCGTTGCGCCGTCACTAAAAAACCGGGGCATTTCCTGCGGCCTCATCGCCGCAGGCCCTGCCCCGGTCCCATCGGATCGGTCCGGACGAGAAGCGCGGGGGCCTACTGCCCCACGACCAGCGAATCGGTCGGGTTGAGGACGGGCTGGGCCTCGAACTGCGAGCGGATGGCGTCTTGTTGCATGCGCGCGCGCTGCTCCTCCGCTTCGATGAGGTCGATCGGCGTGGCGATGCGGTCTTCGAGCGTGTCGCGGAAGCCGGTGTCGAGGTAGGTGAACGTGATGAACACCACCAGGAAGACGATGCTGAGCACGAACGCGATGGCGTTGGTGCCACCGTCGTGCTTGAGCCCCATGAAGAAGAGCGCCACCAGCGAGGCCTTGGCCCCGGCGATGGCGAGCGCGACGGGCACGCTCAGCGGGCCGAGCGGCAAGATGTGCGCACGCTCCATGAACGCGAGCACCACCGTGACGATGGTCAGGAAGACGAGCCCGCCGAAGACGGTGAAGAGCATCTTCTTGTCCAGCACGTGGTGCGAGTGGTCGCCGTGACCGTTGTGGGAATCGTGAGCCATAGTTGGGTCGTGTGGAGGTGTGGACGTATGCGAGTGTGAACGTGAAGGGCAGGGACATCCACACCCTCATACGTTCACACGTCCATACCTCAAATCAGGTACATCAGGGGGAAGAGGAAAATCCAGATGATGTCGACCACGTGCCAGTAGAGGCCGACATTCTCGACGGGGGTGTACCACGCGCTGGTGTACTTGCCCTGGCGCGCCTTCCAGGCGAGGATCGAGATGGCGATCATGCCGATGAGCACGTGGAAGCCGTGGATGCCCGTCATCACGTAGTAGATCGAGAAGAACACCCCCGCGCGCGGGTGCGCCCCGATGCCCTCGGTCGGGTTGAGGTACTCCGGAACGGGATTGAACGCCGCCCCTGGGAAGATGCCGAGGTGGAATTTGTGGGTGTACTCGAAGTACTTGATCACCATGAACACGCCGGCGAGCGCAACGGTCGCAACGAGGTTCCAGAAGAGCACCTTCTGGTTGTCGGTC
>JBCCLD010000023.1:0-21874 GCA_039027055.1 Bacteroidota bacterium | reverse complement strand
TCCTCAACGTGGTGTTTGTGGCCGGTGGCCTGACAGGCGACCCCTTCGCCATCTCCTTCGACGAAATTGTCTTCGACGTTACCAACACCATTTTGGGCGGTGGCATTTTCTTTGACGATTTCAACGACGGCAACGTGGACAACACCGGCGCCTTCGCCGGTGGTGCCGACAACACCGGAGCGGGCACTGGCCCGACCGATGGTTCCTCAGGGGATCCTGACACCGGCCTGAACCTGGGTGTCGATCCAGGCACGGGTGGCGGCTTCGCGGGTGCATTTATCACGTTCCCCGGTGGCACCTTCGACGCTACTGGTGCAGGCTACTTTTTTGCAAGTGTGCGCCCGAGCCTCCAGGCTTCGAACCTCCCGTTCGTGCTGGAGATCACGCTGCAGGAAGATCCGGGCGGTGACGGGTTTGACCCGGCCGTGGACGACGAACTCCGCACCTTCTACAGCCTCGACCTCAATGCGGACTGGCGAGAGGTGCAAATCCCGCTGGCGACGTTCCAGGACAGCCCGGCAGGTCTAAACGACGGCTTCGACTTCTCGAGCATCCTCAACGTAGTGTTCGTGGCGGGTGGCCTCACGGGCGATCCCTTCGCCATCTCCTTCGACGATATCCTCTTCACGAGCAGCACGCCGGTTTCGAACGAAGAGTTCGTACCCGGTACGGTCGATGGCTTCGCGCTCAGCGCCGCCTATCCGAACCCCTTCCAGACGTCGGCTCGCGTAGAGCTGTCGCTGGACCGCGCGGAGGCCGTGCGTGTGGAGGTCTACGACGTGCTAGGTCGACAGGTCGCGCTCCTGCACGACGGCACGCTCGCGGCGCAGACGCCGCACTCGTTCACGCTCAACGCGCGCGGACTGGCCAGCGGCCTCTACCTTTACCGTGTCACGGGTGAGTCGTTTAGCGCCACGCGCCGCGTGATCCTGAACTAATTCCCCGCTCGCAGCTTCTCTCTGGCTCATACGCCATGCTTGTGCATCCCCCACGCCAGCGGCTCGCCGTGGGGCCGGTTCTGCGGAACCGGCTCCACCAGGCCGGGCGACTCCTCTCGCTTGCCGCTTTGCTCCTCGTCGGAGCTTCCCTGACCACCGCGGCAGCCCACGTGCCCTCCGACCCCAACCTGCCGCATGGCGCATCGGCGTCGCTAACATCGGCCGTCGGTGTAGGATTAAACGATAGCTGGGACGAGGCTGGGCTTAGTCTCCCGGACTCGGTAAACCGGGCGTATCCGGCTGACACTACGGAGACGCTCCGGCAGCCTGCCCAACCGCTGACGGTGTTCGGCTACTACCGCACCATTGGCTACTACCGCACTTTCTCGAACCCATACCCCAACCTGGAGCCCTTCGAACGGGCCTACGGGATCGGAGACGGGTACCGGGAGCCCATGCTCTCCTTGAGTGTTCTGGGACGGCCCAACGGGCGGTCGAGCTTTGGAACAGAGGTGTTCATCTTCACGCCGTACGATGGCGCGGGCACGGAAGGCAACGTCCTTGGGCTCAACCTGGGCATCAACTTCTATGGCAACTTCCGCACCGAGGTAGGCTCGTTTGGGGTCCGCGCGGGAGGGATCCACTGGTACAACCTCAGCCCGTTCACCATCGGCGTCTACCAGGTCCTCGATCGTTTCTCGATCTTCGACCGCACACCGTGGGAGGGGGTAAGTGGCCTCGAGCGCTACAACAACTACTTCCAGTCTGGCCAGCTTGCCACAGGCGACGCGCGCTGGAACTTCCAGGCCTTCCAGGGGCTAATCCTCAACGGTGGCCAACTGCCGTTTGACTTCAGCTTCGACGCCTTCTGGGGCAAGACGCAGCCCAACGGGGGGCTGCCCAACGCACGCACGGAACCGTCAGAAACCGTCGCCAACGAGGGCGAGGCGGGCGATGTGCCCACCTACGCTGGCTTTGGTGGCGACGCGGAAGCGCTCCCAAACGCCATTACTGGGGGACGTCTCGCGAAAAACTTCGGCTCGACGTTGCTGCTCGCCTACAACGGTCTCTACAGCTACCGTACGCTCGACAGCCTCGATACCCGCCGCCGTTCCTATCAGGTACATACGGGGCAGCTTGATCTCAACGTGTTCGGTGTCAACGTCAGCGGTGAGTTCGGTGCGAGTCGATTCGACAGCCCGACCTACACATCCCCCTGGGGTGAGGCGCTCATGGCGCGCGTTCAGATCCCCTCGTCGGCGACCTACTTCCCGCTCGACGTGCAGGTCTACCAGATCGGCCGCCACTTCTACAACGAGAACGGCGAAATCGCCACGAGCAACAATCCCGAAATACAGGCGGCCATCAACGCTGAGGAGGGCTTTGGAGAAGGCGACGTCATCCTCGCAGGGGATGGCGGCATTGGTGGCACCTTGACCCAGGTCAACCAGCTTGCTCACAACCGACGCGGCATCAATTTCAACACGAAGTGGGCCGATAACACCGGCACGATCGAAATCGGCGTGGGCGTGGGCGTCGCTCACGAACTAGCCCCGACGACCACCGATCTGGCCTTCACGCACCGAGTCAACGGCCTCGCCCTCTCCCGTGTCTACAACCCGTTCCCGGCCGACGCGGTCTTCGCGACGCAGTTCGGTCCGTACGGACGAAAGTTCTCCTTCTTCCGCGGCTTCTTCGAGGCCGTCCCAACGACTGACGTGGATCAGGTGACCGGAATCGCGGTCAACCGCAAGTGGTATCACTCCGTCGACGTCACCGCCAAGGCCCGTACCAGCGCCCTCGGGCGCAACCTCTACGGCTTCTACCTTGGCAGCTTCAACTCGGCCAACCGCGATTTCACCGGGCTCCCGCACGACGACGACACTTACCTGTTCTATCAATCCCACGAGTTGGACGTCTACTACGAGGTCGTTCCGCGCGTCATCTTGACGGGTTATCTCGGGCTTGAACTGGCCAAAGGTGGGCGCTTTACCCCTCGGAATATTCTTCTCCCGGAGGACACCGAGATCGACCCGGACGATCCAAACCCACCGACGCCGTCCAACGACACGCTGGACCAACTTGGTCTGGGTGTAGGTCTCGGCGTTGACATCACGCTCGCCGACAATGCGGGCCTCTACATCCGGCACCGTTGGATGGATTTCGAAGACCGCAACTTCGCGCTCGACCGTTATGTAGGTCGCGAACTGACGGCTGAGATCAAAATCTTCTTCTAGTCGAGAGGTACGGCTTCCTTCGCCGTCTTCTCGTTCTCTTTCGACTGCTCTATCACCCCCCTCGCGGTATGAGGTTGTTCTCTCTCCCTCGCCTTCTCGCGCTGGCTCTCGTGCTACTTCCTGTAGCAGCCGCAGCGCAGGCCCCCGAAGACGACGCAGACGAAGGCATTGGCCTTCGCTTTAACGGCATGGGGCGCACGCTCCTCCAGCAAACCGATCTCGGCGGCGGCCTCGCCGACGCTGACACGGTCACCGCTGAGAGCCAAACCGACGGCGAGTTCGTCCTCGACCTGGCGCTCAACGCCCAGCCCAACAGCGACACCGAAGTTCAGGCCGTGATCCGCTTCCGCAACGAGTTCGGCGGCTTCTTCGGCGCAGGTGTCAACGTGGAGGTCCGGGAACTGTGGGCACGCGGCGTCGTGGCCGACGTGATCCGCTACCGTGTGGGCGACATGGACCAGGTGCTCACGCCCTACACGCTCTACCTCGAAGAGGAAGACGGCGTGGTGCTCGAACCTGAAGTGTTCCGCCCACAGAAGGAGGTGCTCTACTATGAGGAGTTCTACACCGGGCGCAACACGCGACGGCTGCAGGGCGCCAATCTGGGCTTTGGCCTCGAGTTCGAGCAGGGCTTAGAAGAGCTCGACGTGGACGCCTTCGTGGCGCGGCTGCGGGGCACCAACTTTAGCGACACACCTACGCGCCTCATCAGCGGCGGTCGCGCCGCCGTGTCAACCGCCCCGCTCACCTCCTACGGGTCCACGATCAACTTGGGCACCAACCTCGCCTACACCTTCGACGACCTCGAGTCCGGCGACGCCAACACCGGCATCCGCAACACGGTGTTGACGCTCGACTACGACATCGCAATCCTGGATAGGGCGACCTATGACCTGCGTCTCTTCGGGGAGACCGGCGTCTCCTGGCTCACGCTCCAACTCGACGATGAAGACGAGGGCGTCACGGACGACACGCCCATCGAAGACAATGACACCTTCGTCGAAATCGGGCTACAGAGTACCTACAAGCCACTCGCGCTCACCTTCCGGGGGCAGTTCGTGAACGTCGGCCCCGACTTCTTCAGCGCGGCCGCCCAGAGCAAACGCGTCGACTACAGCCGGTCCCTCGGAGTCTACAACCGCCTCGGCAACGACCGCCTCGAACGTCTCCCGACGCTCTTCGACCTCACGCGGGACCCGGAACTGTACACGTTCCGGATCTCAGACGAGTTGATGGCCTACGACCCGCGCTACAGCAATGTGCTGCCGTATGGCAGCGCGACGCCCAACCGCCGAGGTGCTCGGTTCGGCATCGACTATGCCCCTGCAGAAGGCGCCATCGACGCCTCGCTCGACCTTGCGCTGCTCACCGAGTTGCGCGGCCAGGGTACGACCGAGCTCAAGGACTTCCTCTTGCTACGTGCCTCTTCCGACGTGGACGCAGGCCAGCTCATCGGCATCAATCGCCTCTTCGACATCACGCTGGGCCTTCAGGTGGAGGACACGAGTCGTGGCGGGGTGGACGTCGAGCAGGTGGACCTTAGCTCCTTGCTCTTTGAAGCGGGCTTCGCGTTCGAGATCTACAACCGCCTCGACGTGCTAGCTGGCACCAAGCTGCGCACGGCGGACGGCCGGGAGTATATCCCCGTCTTCGAGAATTTCAACGACGTGCGGGACTTCCCCGAGCCGTTCGATATCGACGACCAAGAGACGCTCCTCGGCGCAGGGCTGCGCTACCGTTTCCGGGACGATGTCTATCTGACCGTGCAGTTCCAGCACCTCAGCTACTCCAACGACGCCACTCCCGCCGAGGGCGTCACGCTCCCGCCCGAGGACTACAGCTTCGGGCAGATCTTCGCGCTCTACTCCATGTTCTTCTAGCCACTCGTTTCTATGCCACGCACTGTATCCAAAGGCAGCGCATCGATTGGGCGCACGCTCCGCGCCTCGCGCACCTGGGCAGGGGCGAGTCTGCTGCTCGCCTGCGCCCTCGCCTTCGCCGCTTGTGACCATGCCACCGACGGCATTGATGGACCGTTCCTTGTTGATCGCTTCGGCGACTTTACCCTCATTGAACCGCTCGTTGCCAGTCAGGCCACCGTCGATTTTGCGGGGGGTGAGACGGTCACCTTCGAAGCCACCTTCAACAAACAGTCAACCTGGACCATCGTAATCGTTGGTCAGGAGAGTGGCGCGGTGAAGCGGATTGAAGGGTTCTCTCGGGAAATCTCCGACCAAAACGCTGTATGGGACGGTGGAACGACCGACCTTCCCTTCTTCAGGACCGAGGCGGTCGAGGCCACGCTGCTGATCGACGGAGCCGTCCTCGCAGAATCGCCCCCGACGGCCGTGGAGGTGACCACGCCACGTGTTTACCCCGGCAACGTGGTGACCGGCTTCGAGGCCGATGACAACGCCAACGTCGTACTCGGCAACTTCGAGTTCGAGTTCGACTTGATGGCAACAGGACCCAGCATGGAGATTCCAGCTGCCGAGGGAGAATTGTTCTACCTGCTACGGAGCACAGGCGGCCCCACGGTGGCCGACCCGTTCTTCATTGGTCTGACGAGCATCTTCCCCGGGGCAAAGGGGCCGACCTATTTCCCCGTGCCGACTAGCATTCCTGAAGATCTCTTTTTCAACGCTGCGCTCTACAGCTTCGGTACCCCAAACACGATCGCGGTCATCCAGGTCGGCGTCGACAGCAATGGCAACGGGGTCTACAACGATGGTATTGACGCGGTCGTGAGCATCATTGACCAGCCAGTCGATTGGGAGGGATGGCGTCTCTTTAGCATTCCGTTCTCTGATACCATCTTCACGCAAGAGCAGCTGGAGACCATCGTCGCTGTGCGCCTGCTGTTGATCTCGGACAACAACGGGCAGCCGAACCCACCCCTGCCTGTCGACTACGGCGTCGACTTCGTCACCTTCACACAAGGCGGCCCACTCGAACTTTAATTCACGCTTGACTCCCCTGAGCCATGCGCGCTCTACGCTTCCCCGTTTCGCTTCTCCTCGCACTCCTGATTGTTGCGCCAGGGTGCGTGCGTTTCCAGACCGTTAACCTCTACGACGGTGTTGACTTTGCGCCACCGCCTGAGCGGCCTCGCACGGTATCGCTCGCCGTCGAGCCGACGATCTACGACGACCAGAACGACGACCAGGTCTGGTTCCAAGAGGACATCAACTGCACCCAGGGGCAGTTGACGGAAGAGGTCGTCTATGAAGGCCAGCGCGCCATCCAGGTGTCCTGGGATCGTGGCGTGGAGGGCTGCAAATGGGCAGGCATGGGCGTTGGCTGGGACAACTGGGTAGGCAAGGACCTCTCAGAGCTGTTCCCCTACGCAGCCATCTCGATGCGTGTCCGCACCGTGGAAGGCAAGATGTACGGCTTGCCTATCGTGCTCACGCTCGAGGACTATGGCGGTGGTTTGGGATTCGCCTACACGGACAACCGCTACTTCGAGCGTCCCTTCATTGACGAGGAGTGGCAGCGTATTGTAGTCCCGCTGGCCGACTTCGACATCGAAATCGAGAGCCTCGATCCGACCAACATCAAACAACTCATGTTCGAGTTGCAGCAGAGCGGGAGCATCTACATGGACGACATCGAGGTGATTTTCTACGAGCCGGAGCCCGTCGAGCCATGGTTTGTGGAAGCCCCGCGCCCGGATCCCGCTACGCTCCCGATCACGCTCTTCGATGACGCGTTCATCAACGACGACGGCTGGGGGCTCGTCACTGACCAGTGCCAGTCGATCCAGACGACGCAGGAGATGCCAGCGACGGGCGATACCGCCCTCTCGTTCGAATGGGACCTGGCAGGCGGTACCTGCTACGAAGGCGTCGTGGGTGTTAGCTGGGACAAGTGGTTCCCGGTCGACGTTTCATCGATCTCTGAGGTCGCGGGCATCCAGTTCGATGTCCGGCTTCCCGAGGGCACAGCGACCCAAATCCCGGCTCGCATCGCGCTTGAAGACTACGGACGTCGCACCTCGCAGATCATCCTAGACGGCCGCTTCCTGGAGTCGGGCACCTTCACGACCGAATGGCAGACGGTCACCATCCCGTTCTCTGCGCTGCGTGGCGGCGGGCGTGAACTCGCAGCGGCGCCGGCGACGGTGGGCAACCTCCCCGAGTTCAGCGACGGCGCAGACTTCCGCAACATCAAGCAGTTGATGTTCTTCCTCGATGAATCTGGGGCCATGTTCGTGGACAACTTGAAGCTCATCGACACCGCCTCCGTCGATGTCGGACCGCTTCAGCGGCGCTAGAGCCCACGATTCACGTATCCCTTGCGAGCGAGGCGGTACGGCTCAAACGGTAGCTATTCAACGACGTCTCGATTAGACCGGCATGAAACACGTAGTTCTTTTTTCGCTGGCCCTGCTCCTCCTTGCAACGCCAGCCCTAGCACAGACTGAGCAGGACTCAGCCACCGATCGCCCGGCCTCCTCGGGCATCTTAGAAGAAACGCCAAGCCTGGAAGGGGTGATTCCCGTCGAGATGCGCCAGGACGATGAGGGCAACTGGACGCTCTATCGCGGCGGCGAGCCCTATTACATCCGTGGCGCTGGCGGGATCCAGTTCATGGACCGTGCGGTCGAGTACGGAGCCAACTCGGTGAGAACGTGGGGGGCAGGCGAAGCCATCTCGGTCCTCGATGAGGCCCACGAACTGGGGCTCTCGGTGGTCTTCGGCCTTTGGGTTGGTATGGACCGCCAAGGCTTCGACTACAGCGACACCAAGAGCGTCGAGGCCCAGCTTGCGCGTTTTCGTGAGGTCGTCCGGGAGTACAAGAACCACCCAGCCATCCTCATGTGGGGCGTAGGCAACGAAGTTGACCTCTTCTACGAGGACTTCAAGGTCTGGGATGCCATCAACGACATCGCCGAGATGATCAAGGAGGAAGACCCCCACCACCCCACTATGACCGTCACGGCAGGACTGGACGTTGCGGAGATTCAACTCATCATGGAGCGTGCGCCTGCCATCGACATCATGGGCATCAACACCTACGGGGAGTTGGTTGGCGGCACGCGCGAGTTCCGCCCGTATGGCTACGACGGCCCCTCCGTAGGCACAACGATCCGCCGCGCTGGATGGGACGGTCCGTACATCATTGCCGAATGGGGCCCTGACGGGCACTGGGAAGTCCCGCGCACCTCCTGGGGGGTACCCATCGAACAGACGAGCACGGAGAAAGCACAAGTCTACCGCCTGCGCTACGATCGCGGTATCGCGGCTGACTCGGCGTACTGCATCGGCTCCTACGCCTTCCTGTGGGGCGAGAAGCAAGAGACCACGCCGACGTGGTACGGCATCTTTACGCCCGGTGGTTACGAAACCCAGGTGATGGACGAACTGGAGTATGTCTGGACGGGCAGCTACCCTGACAACCTCGCTCCTCAAATCGACGCGCTCACGGTGAACGGGCAAGACGCCTTCGCCAGCGTCTACGTGGAGCCCCGCGAGGTGGTCACTTTCTTCGCAGACGTGAGCGACCCTGAAGCCCGTCCCATTCGCTACGAGTGGGAGATGCTCCCTGAAAGCACGGACATACGCGCCGGAGGTGACGCTGAGACGCGCCCCGATGCGGTTGACATAAACATCGTGAGCGGTCAAGGTGGCGATATCAACGTGCGTGTACCGCGCCGCGAGGGCCCCTATCGCATGTTTATCTACGCCTACGATGACAGTGGGAACGTGGCCACCGCTAACATCCCGTTCTACATCGGTTCGCCCGAGCAAGCTTCGGCGCGCTAGACCTAGCTATCGTCTCCCGCTCGCGGGTACATACAGCGTCCTTCATTCTAGAACTACGCACTCTCGACATGCTTCGTGCTGCTATCCTCTCTGTGTTTGCGTTCGCCGCGTTGGCCCTCGGCCTCTTCGCGGTGGGTTGCGACAATGCCGTCACCCAAGAAATCCCTGATGCGCAGGCAACCCCCGCCGGGTGGTCCCTCGTGTGGTCCGACGAGTTCGACGGCACTGAAGTCGACGAATCCAAGTGGGAATTCCAGCTTGGTGACGGCTGTCCTGACCTCTGCGGTTGGGGCAACGCCGAACTCCAGTTCTACACGCGCGAGAGCAGCGTCGTCAGCGACGGCACGCTAAAGATCACAGCCAACCAAAACGTCGTCGATGGGGACACGTCCTACACCTCATCACGTCTCCGCACGCTAGGCAATGGCGACTGGACGTACGGACGCTTCGAGGTCCGCGCAAAGCTTCCGATTGGGCAGGGCATGTGGCCCGCCATCTGGCTCCTCTTCAGCGAAGACACCTACGGCGGCTGGGCGGCCAGCGGCGAAATCGACATCATGGAGGCCGTTGGCGACAAGCCCGAGGAAATCTTTGGGACGATCCACTATGGTGGTGCCTTTCCCCAGAACGTATTCAAGGGACAGGAACTCAAGCTCGCGGCCGGCACCTTCCAGGACGACTACTTCGTCTTCACGGTCGAGTGGGAAGAAGGCGTAATTCGCTGGTACGTAAACAACGTGCTCTACCAAACGCTTACTTCGGACGACTGGTTCACGACCGGCAGCGACAATCCCACCGCTCCGTTCGACCACCCGTTCCACATGATCCTCAACGTGGCGGTCGGTGGTAACCTCCCTGGCGCGCCCGACGCAACTACGCAGTTCCCCCAGACGATGGAGATTGACTACGTCCGCGTCTACGAGCGCGCAGGCAGCTAATCGGCGCTAGTCGCTCCTGTGACCTAACAGAAGCCCCCGGCTGCATCAGGCAGCCGGGGGCTCCGTTGTGTGTGGCACAGCACTGATAGCTGAGTCACGATGGCAGGTCACCTGTGCGAATCCTTGTTCGTGCTGCGGAGCTTGTCTTTGTAGCGCTGCACCTGGCGGCGTAGCTGCTTCACGCAGCCGTCCACGGCAACCTCGTGAGACGGCCCCGACTCGCTTGCCGTGAGCGTCTGACGGTAGACGCTGAGTGCAACCTCCGCCGTCTTGTCCGAGGCGTTTTCGTCACCGTTGAGCACTACGTGCGCGTCCACAATGCCGTCGCAATACCGGGTGAGTTTTGTAAGTGACTGCTCTATGTGGGCGCGGAGTCCGTCGGAGGCGTGGAAATGGCGGGCCGTAATGCGCGTCTGCATAGTCTCACCGGTTGATTGGGGGAATAGAAGGGACTCCCAGTAAACGGCGAGAGGACGTTCATGTCAAGGGTTGGTTAAGAGAGACGGGACTGGCGGGCCAGCATATGCGGGAAAGCCCTACGCGGTCAAAAGCGGGGCGGCTTGGCATCGGGGACTGCCTCCGTATGCGAGCACGCAGGGTAGGTCGAGCAGCCTCGGAACAAATTCCCGCTCTTGGCGCGGCGCTCAACGAGCCAGCCGCGGTGACAGATGGGGCAGCGCGGGGCGGTGCGTGGGTCGAAGAACGGCATCGTGTGGCGGCACGTTGGGAAGCCCGTGCACCCGTAGAACGGCCCCTTCGCGCCGTCGCGGCGGGCGAGCGGTTTGCCGCAGCGCGGACAGCCGAGCCGTGGAGCGTCATCCGCCGAGGAAGCACTGGTCGCGGGCTGCGATGAGGGCGTGGTCGACGGGGACTGGGCCGTCGACCGGATCGAGGCACCCGCAGGCGGCCGGCCGGAGGCGAGCGCGGCCTCGGCGTCGTGAAGGGCGGCGAGGAGGCGATCGTGGTAGAACGTGTGCAGCGTGTCGCGGTAGGCACGCTTGCCCGCCGCGATCTGGTCGAGTGCTTCCTCCATCTTGGCCGTGAAGCCGAGGTCGAAGAGCTTCGGGAAGTGCTGGACGAGGAGGTCGCACACGCGCAGGCCGAGGTCGGTGGCGTCCAGGACGCGTTTTTTCAACTCGGCATAGCACCGGTTCTGGAGCGTGGCGATGGTGGCGCTGTAGGTGCTCGGGCGGCCGATGCCGTGGCGTTCGAGCGCCTTCACGAGCGAGGCCTCCGTGTAGCGCGGCGGCGGCTTCGTCTGGTGCGTGTTCGCGGCGAGGTCGAGGAGGTTGACGGGCAGGCCCTTCCGGAGCGACTCGGGGAGCCGTTGCTTCCCCTTCGCTGCACGCTCGGCGTCGTCCTGACCCGAATCGTCGTGGCTCTCGCCGAGGTCGTAGACGGCGCGGAAGCCGCGGAAGCGCGTCACCTCGCCCTTAGCCAGGAAGACGAACGCGCCGTCGGTGCTCGCCACCTCGGCGGTCGTGCGGTCCACGACGGCGGGGGCCATCTGGCTCGCCACGGTGCGGTAGAAGATGAGCCGGTAGAGCTTGTGCTGCTCGGGCGTGAGCCATTTGCGGATCGCCTTCGGCGTGAGGTCGAAGCGCGTCGGGCGGATCGCCTCGTGTGCCTCCTGCGCGTTTTTTGACTTCTTGCCGTGCCGGTGCGGCGACTTCGGGAGGTAGTCGAGCCCGAGGTCGCGCGCGATGAGGTCGCGGACCGACGCGATGGCCTCGTCCGAGATGCGCGTGGAGTCGGTGCGCATGTAGGTGATGAGCCCGACGCGCTCTTCGTTGCCTCGGCTGCCGTCGCCGATCTCGACGCCCTCGAAGAGCTGCTGCGCCACGCGCATCGTCTGCTTCGGCGACAGCTTGAGCCGCGCCGACGCCGCCTGCTGCAACGTCGAGGTGGTGAACGGCGGCGGCGGCTTGATCCGTGCGGTTTTCTTCGTCAGCGAGCGGACGGCGTAGAGCCGCATCTCGGCCTCGTCGCGCAGGTGCGCCGCCGTGCCCTCGTCAGGGATCGTACGCTTGACCTTGCCCTGCTCGCGCTCGGAAGGGGAACCGACTTTCTCGCCGTACGCCTCCACGAGCCGCGCGCCGAACTTGTCGCCTTTCTCCGTCGCAAACGTCGCGTCGAGCGACCAGTAGTCCTCCGGCGTGAAGTCGCCAATCGCCATCTCGCGCTCGCAGAGGAGCCGCAGCGCCGCCGTCTGCACCCGGCCCGCCGAGAGGCCCTGCTCGCCGCGCGCGGTCTTCCAGAGGAACGGACTGATGGTGTAGCCCACGAGCCGGTCCATCACGCGCCGCGCCTGCTGCGCCTCGATGAGCGGCCCGTCGAGGCGGCGCGGGGCGCGGACTGCCGCCTGCACGGCGGGCTTGGTGACCTCTTGGAACGTCACGCGCGCGACGTCCTTGCAGACGCGCTTGAGCGACTCCGCGAGGTGGTAGGCGATGATCTCGCCCTCGCGGTCGGGGTCCGTGGCGAGGAGGATCTGGTCGGCTCGCCGCGCCTCGTCCCGCAGCGACTTCATGGTCTTCTTCTTCGCCGAGAGCGTCTCGTACTTCGGCTTGAACGTCTTTTCCACGTCCACCGCCACGTCCTTGCGCGGCAGGTCGCGCACGTGCCCGAGCGACGCGCGCACCCGGTAGCCCCGCCCCAGGTAGCCCTGGATCGTCTTGGCCTTCGCGGGCGACTCGACGATGACAAGTTTCATCGGGTGGTAATCTATGAGAGTCTGAGCGTGTTAGGGTCAGTCGCAGGGCAAGGTCTGCGCTGTGGCCGTCCATACCGAATCGACATAGGCGAGTAGAGAAGTTCCATCAATGAACACAGTAAAGGGGCCCCGAATGTAGAGGTCACCGTCTACTGATCGCGGAGGACATATTGAGTCAGGGCAAACCAACCGTATGCTTTCTGTGGTGTAGTCACCTACGAAGCAAGAACGTTCAAGGGTATCTGTCCCGGCTGGATGTTTGGAAAGAACTGCGAGGACTGTGCTCCACGCGTAGAGTGGCGTGTGCATCGTGAACGACGCGTGCTTGCCTAGACTGAGCAAAGATCTCGTTGAGGTGAGCGTCTAGGTTCTCCCAGTCATGAGGTTGCTCAGCCGTTTTGCATCCGATGAAGCAGGCCAAGGCTAGGGCTACCGAGAGAAACGCGAAGACACAGTTTGTCATCCTGAGCGAGCGTAGCGAGTCGAAGGATCTGCGGAATAGCTTCCAGGCTTTTTTCGAAGCATCGAGGTAGACCAAGATCCTTCGGCTACGGCCTCTGGCCTCCGCTCAGGATGACACGAGAGGAGGGAGCAATTCAAGGCCATTCACGACTCTCCCGACTTCCTACTTCGCACTACGAACCTCGCACGTCGAAACCACGTCGCCTTGGACGACGGCATCGGCGACATCTTGGCCTTCGGCGACGTGGCCGACGGCGGTATAGCGTCCGTCGAGGTGGGGCTGGGGGGAATGCGTGACGAAGTACTGGTTGCCCTCGGTGTCCTTCCCCGCGCTGGCGATGCCGACGGTGCCGGTCGTGTAGCGCGTGCGGGTGAACTCGCTGCGGATGGTGAAGCCGGGGCCGCCGAAGCCGTCGCGGCGGGACGAGTCGCCGCCCTGGATCACGAAGTTGGGCACGACGCGGTGGAACGGCACGCCGTCGTAGGTGCCCGCCGCGCAGAGCCGAGCGAGCGTCTGCGTTGTTTGCGGCGCCTGGCTGGCGTCGAGGCGCATCACGATCTCTCCGCGCGACGCGCCGGTCTCGGAGACGACCTCGAACGTGAGCGTCGGGTGGCGACCGAGGCGAGCGAGCACGTCCCAGTCGATGCCGGGCGTGGGCGGGAGCGCTTCGCCGATGAGGTTGACCTCCTCCAGCGCCTGGACGCGGGTTTCGAGCGCGTCGGCGGCGGCGCGGCGGACGACGGGGTGGCCGTCGACGGCTGCGTCTAGCAGAAAGCCGATCACGGTAGAGTCGCGCTTGAACGTGCCGAGGGCGCGGACGATCTCGACCATCGGCTCGATGTCGTCGGGGGCGGCCATCTGCGTGTAGACGCGCTGGAGGAGCGGCGCGGCTCCGAATGGCGCAAACGTGCTGTCGGCGAGCGCGGGCGCGGCGGCGTAGGCCGTGGCGAGGTCGCGGCGTTCGAGGGCCTGCTCGAAGGCGGCGTAGTAGCGCGGCGCGAGGGTGGGCTTGGCCTTCTGGTCGCGCTTCCACCGCGTCTTGAGCGCGTCGAGGGCCGCGTAGGCCACGCGCGTGTCATCGTCCTGCGCCTTTTCAAAAAGTAGCCCGAGCGAGGCGTCATCGTCGGCCGCCCGGAGTGCTGCGATGCCCGCCGCGAGCGCGAACGGACTCGTCTGCGCGCGCAGCCACGACTGCGAGTAGTCGATCATCTCGTTCTGCTGCGACCCGACGAGGATCGGCAGCAGCGCCGCCGCCGTGCGCCAGTCCGTGTCGTTGGCGCGGATCCAGCCGAGCGCCCGGGCAGCGAGGAGCGGGGAGCCCGGCTGCGCGGCGAGGCCCTGCGCAGCCACGAGGCGTACGTGCGGACTGTTGTCGTCCAGCCTGGCAAAGAGCGCGTCGAGGTTGGCTGTGGAGCCTGCAGCGGAGTCGGCGCGGGCGACGTTCGAAGCGAGCGCGCGAGCGGCGTTGGTGCGCACGCGCCAGTCGGGGCGGTCGGCGAGCAGCTTGCGGAGGAGCGCAAGGCTGTCGTCGTCGCCGATGCGGCCGAGGGCGAGGGCGAGGTGCATCAGCGCCGGTTCGGGAGCGCTCGTCTCAGCGAGGCGGCGTGTGTGCAGCACGAGGTCGTCGGCGAGGAAGAGCCACGGCTCGGTCGAGCGGATGCGCCCGAAGAAGTACGCGGCGTTGTGCCGGACGGCGGGGTCGTCGCTTTCCAGATAGCGGCCGAGCAGCGCGCTGGCCGAGGGGCTGGTGACGCCGCGCAGCCCGTAGCGGGCGAGCGCGAGCGCGTGATCGGCCTGCTGCGTCGGTGCCGAGTCGACCATCTGCAGCGTCACGAGTTGCCGCAGCGAAAACGTGCTGCCAGTCTTGCCGAGCGCGTCCATCAGTTCGCGGCGCGCCTCCGGCCACGTCTCCGTGACCAGCGCGTCGAGGAGCCGCGCCTCGGCGGTCGAGTCGGCGGTCTGGCCGAGGGCGAAGGCGGCGTCGGTCCGTACGAGCGGGTCGGCGTCGCGCAGCGCATCGAGGAGCGCGGGGATGGCGGCGGGGTCTTGCACCGAACCGAGGGCTAACGCAGCGCGGGCGCGCACCGCAGCGGACGAATCGTTCAGCGACGCGATCAGCGACGCGCCGTCGCGGGCGAGCTGGTGGTGGACGACGGCCTGCAGCGTCGAGTCGGCGAGAAGCCCGTCGCTGGCGCGGTCCCCCTCGCTCGCCTGATCCAGGAGTGGCTGCGGGATGGCCCCACCGGTGGGCGGGCGGCTCGCACAGGCGGCGAGGGTGAGCACGAGGAGGGCAAGCAGGCAGCGCGGCATGGGCGGCGGGGATGGGGAGCGGGACGGTCCAAGAAACGAACGTCTGTGGGAGAACGTCTCTGTGCTGAACCCGGTGGAGTGCCGAGAGTACCGCACCCTCCCCCAAGCTCTCAACCTCACCCCTGATTCTGATGCAGCGTGCTCTCCTCTTCCTCATTAGTGCCGTACTCGTAGCTGCCCTGGCCGCGTGCGGCGGCGGTGCCGACAGCGGCGATGGTGCCTACCCCGACGGAGCCATCGTCATCCAGCCGGTCGGCAACGAGATGCGCTACGCCCAGACCGAGTTCACCGTCGACGCCGGCCAAGAGGTGACCGTCGTGTTCGAGAACACGGCCACCAGTCCGGCGATGCAGCACAACGTGCTCATCCTCAACACCGACAACGACGACGACGTCGATCGCGTTGGCATAGCCGGCATGACGGCGGGCGCCACTGACTACGTCCCCGACGACCCCGCCGTGTTCGTCTCCACGCCGATGTCGCAGCCCGGCCAGACTGTCCAGGTCACCTTCTCGGCCCCGACCGAGCCCGGCCGCTACCGCTACATCTGCACGTTCCCGGGCCACTACTCGGTCATGCAGGGCGTGATGATCGTCACGTAGGTGGATACTTGAATTGGGATTTTCGATTTGAGCCGAGAAAACGAAGCGGCGCTGGTTGTGTCTGTGCCAATCGAAAATCAAACATCCTACATCTAAAATCAGCATGCTCGATCCGACGCTGCCGAGCCCCACTAGCCCTGCGGTTCACGCCTCCGGCCTCACCTCGGCCGACATCGCAGCCCTAGCCGAGGAGGTCGAGCGCGAGAGCGCCTTCGTGCGCACGCTCACCGACGCGCTCGCCGAAGTGGTCGTCGGGCAGCGGACGATGGTCGAGCGGCTGCTGATCGGGCTGCTCGCGGGCGGCCACGTCCTCCTCGAAGGCGTGCCCGGCCTCGCCAAGACGCTCACCGTGAGCGCCCTCGCCGAGGCCCTGGATGCCGACTTCCAGCGCATCCAGTTCACGCCCGACCTCCTCCCGGCCGACCTCCTCGGCACGCTTATCTACAACCAGCGCACGGCTGCCTTCCAGATCAAGAAGGGGCCGATCTTCGCCAATCTCGTCCTCGCCGACGAAGTCAACCGCGCCCCCGCCAAGGTCCAAAGCGCGCTCCTCGAAGCGATGCAGGAGCGCCAGGTCACCATCGGCGAGACGACGTTCCCGCTGCCAAAGCCATTCCTTGTCCTGGCGACGCAGAATCCGATCGAGCAGGAGGGCACCTACCCGCTCCCCGAGGCGCAGGTAGACCGCTTCCTACTCAAGGTAGTCGTCGGCTATCCGTCGCGCGAGGAGGAGTTGGAGATCATGCGGCGCATGGCACGCACGGGCGAGCGCACGCCGATCCCAACGGTGGTGACGCCGCAGCAGGTCCTTAAGGCGCGCAGCCTGCTCAACCGGTTCTACGTCGACGAGCGTGTGGAGCACTACATCGTGGACCTCGTCATGGCGACGCGCCAGCCGGGCCGCTACCGCCTCGCCGACCTCGGGCCGCTCGTCAGCTTCGGGGCGTCGCCGCGCGCTACCATCGGCCTCAACCTCGCCGCGCGCGCGCATGCCTTCCTCGACGCCCGCGCCTACGTCACCCCCGACGACGTCCGCACCATTGCCCCCGACGTGCTCCGTCACCGTCTCGCGCTCACCTACGAGGCCGAAGCCGAGGAAATCACCACGGACCACCTCGTCCGCAAAATCCTGGACACAATCGAAGTCCCTTAGGGGGTTCGATGTTTGATTTATGATGTGCGATTGGTCTGCTTTCGAAATCCTAAATCGACGATCCTAAATCGCCAATGCGCACCCCTCAGCCGTTCAAAAAAGAGTCGATCACGGTCGCGTATATGGTGGCGGAGATGCGGCAGACGGTGCACGTCGACATCGAGACGGTGCACGAGGGGGAGGCCGAGGAGCGACTGGTGACGGAGAGCAACCTCCACCGCCCCGGCATTGCGCTCGCCGGCTACACCGATCTCTTCACGCACCAGCGCGTGCAGGTGCTCGGCAACACCGAAAACCAGTTCCTCGCCCACCTAGGCGAGGACGATCGCGCGGCAGCGTTCCAACGGCTCGTCAACTTCCCCGTCCCGTGCCTCATCCTCACGGAGAGCAACCAGCTTCCTATCGCCCAAGTCGAGCAGGCAAAACGGGCGGGGGTGCCGGTCTACCGGACGCCGATGCCGTCCACGGAGTTTATGTATCACCTCCGGGACTTCCTGGAGGACCAGTTTGCCCCGATGCAGACCGTCCACGCCTCGATGGTGGACGTCTACGGCGTAGGGCTGCTCCTGACTGGAAAGTCGGGCATCGGCAAGAGCGAGGTGGCGCTCGACCTCGTGGAGCGCGGTCACCGGCTCGTCGCGGACGACGTGGTGGTGGTGACGAAGAAGGCCGAGAACGTGGTCATGGGCGCAGGTACGGACCTCATGGGGCACTTCATGGAGATCCGCGGTATCGGCCTCGTGGACGTGCGGTCGATGTTCGGCATCCGTGCGATCCGCTTCCAGAAGCGCATTGAGGTGGTTGTTGAGATGGAGCACTGGGAACGCGACCGCGAGTACACCCGGGTCGGCATGACCGGGGAGTCGCAGGGGCTCCTTGGCGTGGACTTGCCGCTCGTGCGCCTACCGATCATCCCCGGCAAGAACGTGACGGTGATCTGTGAGGTCATCGCGATGAACCACCTGCTGCGGCACTATGGCTACGACCCTGCGGAGATCATGAAGCAACGGCTCGCCGAGCGCATCGCGGCCAAGAATGACGGCGGTGCCCGCCCACGCCGCGGGGTCACCTACTTCGAGCACGACTACGAGTGAGGGGCTCTCACCTGTCGGCTCTCAGCACTACATAACCCAAGTTGTGTGCTAGGGCTCTGCGGTGCACTTCGGGCCGTCAGCAAGGAGTAGGGTGTAGGGCGTTTGCCACCCCCAACTCCCTCCTTCCTAGGCCCTACACTGATAAAGCTAAGGAGCGCATCGGTAGGGTACAACTTCAGTCATACCAAATCCGGAAGCATCGTTGCGATGGGTCCCCAACTTCGAGGCCGGCTTTGGGTGTGAACGTATGCAGCGCGGATGTCCCATCCGCGCGTCCACGTGTGAAGGTGTCTACGTGTGAAGGTGGTTCTCCTCGTCCACACGGTCAACCGTCCACACGCTCATACCCAACTCTGCAAGCGGAGTTGGTATGATACGCTTTCGGTTCGTCGATGTCAGGATAGCCGAGGAGGTGTTGCGAGTCGCGTAGTGCGTGTCGACCTCGGTCCGATACGCAACACAGAGCCATGCTGACATCGTGACGCCGAATCCGTATTACATAGTGCGACGGTTGATAGACCAGGAGAGCGAGAAATATGGTGTGCTGGACTTGGCTCCATACGCAGCACGCAACACCGCGAAGGGCAATTATACTGGCGCGGCATTACTGCGTGGCGCCGCGGAGGCTGCATGGCTGACTATTCAGATTACGAGCGGGGGCTAGGTTGCCCGCACTGCCCGCACTGCCCGCACTGAGCAGGCGGAGCCCCGCAGCGAAACAGCTCCTGTCGCGTGCTCAGTCAAGAAACACGACCGCGAGGCTCTCATCTGGATGCTAGGATTGAGTGAAAAGGGAACCGGGTTGCGGCTCGACCGGGACGAACTACTCGGTGCCTGATGCCGCTGCGTGGGGAGGTGGGGGAGGCCTGTCCGAGTTCTAGAGCGCTAGAGTACGGTCTAACAAGGCGTTGCAGGCGTCAGTCAGAGGCAGCGGCGGGGAGAATACGAGCGGCTAGCGTCAAATGGAGCGGCCAGGTTGTGAGGGTATGACACGCAGGTTGACACTATTAACACAGGCCTCTATCTTCCATAGCCCCTTCACCCACCCAATCCCACGGCTCCCAGAGGCTTCGCCCTCCAACATGGCGCGCTCTTTGCCGCCTGGAAGCGAAACGGAGCCGTTCCGTTGAAGCCGACTGCGCCCCTCGTCGTCAGTCGTGCTTCCAAGCCTGGCTCCCCGTGCTGAGCACACCACGCTGTGTCCCCTTCGTGCCGCTGGCTGCGCTCGCAGCCCGGCCACGGCGAGGCGTGTGCCCAGCACAGGGAGCGAGCCGCTTGCCCCAGCCCTACCACCACGCTAGCAGCAGCTCGCCTCGATGCCCAAGAACACCTACTACCACTATGACCACGAGGCTTGCACCTTCGTAGAGGTCAAGCCCACCGCCTCCCGCTATCTCAAGCACGCCGCTGCTGTCCTCGTCGCTGCCCTGGTGATCTCCTCGGGCGCGACCTGGTACCTCTGGAGTACGGCCCAGACTCCGCTCGAGATCTCGCAGCAGGAAGAGATCGAGCGCCTCCGCTCCCAGCTTGCCACGACCACCGATCAGGTGGTGAGCTTCACCGAGCAGATGGATGCACTCGAGGCCAAGGACCGCGACCTCTACCGCGCCCTTCTCGGTGCTGAGCCCATCTCGGACGACGTCCGTCAAGTGGGCATCGGTGGTGCGCGCGACGAGTCATTCGACCGCTACAGCCTCCCCACGAGCCGAATCCTCCGCGAGAACGTGGAGACGTTCGACGAGCTAGAACGCCAGATCGCGCTGCAGTCGCAGAGCTTCGAGGATCTACTCGCGCTCGCCGAGCGCCACAAGGAGCGTCTCGGCCAGACGCCCGCGATGCTGCCCACGCAAGGCCGCCTGACGTCGGGCTTCGGCATGCGCCGCCACCCCTTCTTCCGCGCTCGGAAGATGCACAACGGCGTGGACTTCTCCGTGCCCACGGGTACGCCCATCTATGCAACGGCTGACGGCGTCATCAGCTTCCGCGGCGTCAGCGGCGGCTACGGCAACCTGGTCAAGATTCGCCACGCGAAGAGCAACCGCGAGACCCGCTATGCGCACCTGTCCCGGTTCGCCCCGGGCATCCGCGAAGGCGCCTCGGTGAAGCGCGGCGACCTGATCGCCTACAGCGGCAACACCGGACTGTCCACGGCTCCCCACCTACACTACGAAGTCCGCGACCTGAGTGGTGACCCGCTAAACCCGGTCACCACGTTTGCCCCAGGCGTCACGCCGCAGGAATACCAAGACTTGGTTGAGCAGGCGGCCGAGGACAATCCCATGCTCGGAGGCTCCTGAGCGGATCCGCTTGGAACAAGCGTGCAGGCGGCACGGTCGAGAGGCCCTGCCGCCTGCTCCTTATTGCGCGACAACCGCTCCAGGGCCGGCCACCCACAGGGTCATCCACAGGGTTCGCGCACCACGCTAGCCGGGCGCTTTGCGGGTTGCTTTGTTCGGCCGCTTGCATTTCGAAGTGCCCCGTCCTATCGTGCACGACTGCGTTGCGTCGCCTCCCACCTCGACCCTCCGACGACTTTCCCCATCTGTCCTGCGCTCGGCGACGATGAGGACCCCCCCCCTTCCGCCGACCCTGCCTATCCCTATGTACTGGACGCTCGAACTCGCTGCGCATCTCGAAGACGCGCCGTGGCCCGCCACCAAAGACGAACTGATCGACTACGCTGACCGCACCGGCGCACCGCTGGAGGTGACCCAGAACCTCTTAGAAATAGAAGACGACGGCGAGCCCTACGAGAGCATCGAAGAGGTCTGGCCAGACTACCCCACCAGCACCGACGACTTCTACTACGAAGAGGAGTAGGCCCGTGCGGAACAGGCACCGTGCACGGCTGCACAGCCCGGCGCTTCAAGCCGTTTCGCTCTGCCTCCTCGTCGTGCTCGGCAGCGTCCTGCTGTGCCATGCTGCCCAAGCACAAACCGGCACGGCGCAGCCCGCTCGACCCGCGGCGGAGGCTGACACAGCACCGGCCGACTCCGTTGCCGTTCGCGTGATCGACCGGCGCATCTCTGGTGAGCGGCAGCGATGGAGCAAGGACGACCTCCTCGCGTTCGTGCGGTCGCGCGAGAACCACGGCCTGTTTGACATCACCGGGCTGACGCCCGGCTACTGGATCTACCGCCTCGGTACGAACGAGTCGCTGCCGGGTTGGCTCGGCGGAGCGTTGCGCCGCGTGGGGGACGAACCGGCGCTGCTCGACACGACCGTCGTGGCGTCCGACGCGGCGCGCCTGGCCGCGCTCTATCAGCAAGACGGCTACCGCCAAGCTGAGGTGATCGCCGAGGTGGACACGCTTGGTCAAGGACGTGCGCGCGTCACCTTCGACATCCGGCCGGGTCTGCCTTCCATGGTGGATACCATTCGGTATGCCGGTATCGAGGCGCTGCCCATCGCTACGCAACGTGCTCTCGTCGAGGAGACGCTGCTCGACGCGCGAGCGGCCGACGAGCCGCGAACGCTCGTGGCGACGGGCCAGCGCTTCGCCGAGGCCGACCTACTTGCCGAACGTAGCCGCCTCATCGAGGCGCTACAGCGCACAGTCGGTCGTCCGGTAGCGGCATGGGTCAGGCGTATGCGCGACAATGTTGCCGGACAATCCATCGAAGAAGACCTGAACAAAGTACTGCCCAAGGTATCTGAG
>JBCCLD010000022.1:0-22023 GCA_039027055.1 Bacteroidota bacterium | reverse complement strand
GGGCTGGGCTCGCCCTTGGCGCTCTATCTAGCAGCGGCGGGCGTAGGTACGCTCGGGCTGGTTGATGACGATACCGTGGACTTGAGCAATCTCCAGCGACAAGTGCTCTACACCACAGATGACCTTGGCCGGCCTAAACTAGATGCCGCCCGTACCCACCTGAATGCGCTAAACCCGCACGTACGAATCGAGACCTATCCGACTCGTTTTGCGCCAGAAAACGCCCTATACCTCGTTCGTCGCTACGATATCGTTGCGGACGCCACCGACAACTTCATCACCCGATATTTGCTCAATGATGCCTGTGTCATTGCAGGCGTCCCGTGTGTCTATGGCTCGCTCTTCCAGTTTGCTGGCCAAATCTCTGTATTTGCCACACCCGGAGGCCCAAACGTGCGCGACCTTTTCCCTGAGCCTCCCATGGATGCGATCTCCTGCGGCGAAGGCGGGGTGCTTGGGGTTCTTCCTGGACTGATCGGATCCCTGCAAGCCAACGAAGTACTCAAATGGATTCTCGGCGTCGGAACTCCTTTGGTTGGGCGTGTCTTGCTCGTCGATGCACTCGGAACTCAGTTCAGGACATTTGGCTTGGAACGCGACCCGGACAACCCTCTAATCGGCGCTCCACCAGCAATTCAGACCATAGAGGAAAGCGTAGCTTACACGACATCTCAAGGCTGCATTCCATCAATCACGCCCCCGTATCCCATGGCTCAAGTCCCTGAAATCTCTGTTAGCGAGTACAACGCCATGCGCGAGAGCGACCATCCACCAGTGTTGCTGGACGTACGGAGGCCAGACGAGGTTGAGATCGCTGAGATCGGGGGGACGTTGATCCCGTTGAACGAACTTCCGACGCGCATCAGCGAGCTTGAGGACCATCGAGATGACCCGGTCATCGTTGTACACTGTCGCTCGGGTGGTCGTTCTGCCCAGGCGACTGCACTTCTTCACCAGCATGGCTACACCAACGCCGTGAATTTAGCAGGCGGCATTCTTGCGTGGAGCGACGAGGTCGACCCGTCCGTGCAGAAATATTAGGCGCCGTGCAACGCCCGCTTCTGTGCTTGATTGTCCCCCTATCCTCGCACTTGTTGGGCCGACTGCTGTTGGAAAGACTGGACTGAGCCTACACGTGGCGGAGCTGGTTTCTGCGCGCTCAAGTCGCTCTGTGGAAATCATCTCTATTGATAGTCGACAGGTCTACAAGCATGTAGATATCGGAACTGCGAAGCCCTCGTCCAACGAGTTGTCGAGCGTGCCTCATCATTTCATTGACGAGTTAGAGCCGACCGTACCGTTTTCTGCGGGGCGCTTTGCTACGGAGGCTGAGAAGCGCATCACCAACGTCTTGGAGCGAGGAAGGCTTCCTTTGCTCGTTGGTGGCTCAACCCTGTACCTAGAAGCCTTGGTCCATGGGATCGCGAGCATCCCGAAGACCTCACCAGAGACCCGTAGCCAGCTGACTTCACGATTGAAGAGGGACGGTCCTGAGGCCCTTTACGAGGAGCTTACGCGTGTAGACCCGATTGCGGCAGCCTCCATGGATGCGAGTAAGACGCAGCGCATCATACGGGCCCTTGAGGTGCACAAAGACACAGGAACACCCATCTCGACTTGGCAGCGAGACATACGCCCACCGTCGTACGCATTCCACGTTCGTGTCCTCAGTCGCACGCGCCCCCATCTTTACAGGCGCATCGAAGCCCGCGTAGATGCGATGCTCGACCTAGGACTGCTTGACGAGGTGCGGGGATTGTTGGAGGCGGGCTACCCACCAACCATGCCCGCCTTTGCTACCATTGGCTACCGAGAGCCGCTCGCATTCCTACAGGGCGACATCGATCGTAGTGAAATGGAACGCCTGCTCAAGCGCAACAGTCGGCGGTACGCAAAACGCCAACTTACTTGGTTTCGACGCCGTGGTGCCTACGCATGGCACGACGTCCAAGCTGAAGACTCAACCGAGGACCTGAGTTTGCTGGCCGAGCAGCTTGCCGACGTGGCCTTAGACCAGAGGCCGTAACACAAACAAATGCTGCTGGTGCACCCAGCGGCCTCGTGCATCCTCAGCTACGACATCGAGTCCCAATGAGGCGAACCGCGACCGCCAACCTTGCACCGTGTCGAACGCGAGGTGCTCTTCTTGTGCTATCATTTCTCCTTCGCCGCGCAATCGGTTCGCCTGGGTATCTAAAAATCGAAGGAGTTTATGGTTAAACTGATTACTATACACGGATTCCAGGACGACTACGACGCCTTCGTCTCTTACAACGCGGCGTGCCTCCCTCAAGACAGCATCTGGCTCTTGCGTGTGGTGTAATACGAATACGAGTAGTACGATGTCGAACTGGTTCCCATCTAGAGGTAATCGTTCACCGTCATATTCGATGTGAGGTAATGGCGTCTCGTTCAAATCAACAACATCAGCAAGCTGAACGTCAGCATAGGTTGCATCCTGGGCTGCCCAACCGACCCACCCTTCGCCCGCGCCTAGATCGAGGAGCCGGGGAGACGAATCGATCGACGCTGAACTCACTTGAAGTACCGACGCTACCCATTTCCATTTTGAACGACCTCGGCGCTCGAGCAGTCCGTTCAGCACGTTTCGTATCGGAGACGACACGGCTACGGCACCCAACGTCGCGACCAGCAGCACCAGCCATCCAAGCACTCCGGTGGACAGAGCGAGAGTGTGTTCACCCACGTAGAACCCATAAGTCCCAGTAGCGAACAACCCGAACCACCACCATCCCCATGCCCACCGTTTCATTGCCGGTGATCCCTTGTCGAACACAAACGGGGACAGCGCAAGAGGCATAAGCACGTACCACGGGTGCACCGTTGTTGTAGCAAATAGGTAGCCTCCAAGTAAAATGAGTCCGATGGATGCAATCGGCGTCGTATGGTCCACCGGACGTAGGCAGACACGAAGAAAAAGCACGGCAACGGCAAATAGGTACCCAACGCCTAGAGCCGGCCCGAGCATCTTGCTTACGTCCGTACCAGTGACCACGAAACCGATCTGCTTAAGTAGCAGATACGGCCCCGCATTAAACTCGAATAGCTGTACGTAGAGACGAAGAGATGAGCCGATGTGCGAAAACGTATCGCTTTGCACGTACGGAACCCAAAGAGCTAAGGAAACCCCAGCCATCACGAGGGCAAGCCGCCACCCATACCGACGGGCGACGAAGGGTAGCCATACGAGCGGCACTAGCTTTACCCAGGCACCCACCGCTAGCAGTGCGCCCCCAAGCACGTTGCGACTTCTCTGCAAGGCAACCAGACCTCCCAGTGCCCCGAGCACCCACAACCCTTCGGTGTGCCCCTGTCCTGCTACTTCCAGGACGAGCAAGGGGTGCCACGCAAACAAGACGAGCAACTCCTGCTTCACAAGGCTTGCAACCCACAAGAGAAAACACACTTCTGTTAGGACTAGTATTAGTTTATAGAGTAAGAAGTCTAAGTATATATTCTTACTTTTAGCTTGTGCACTCAGCCTGAAGACATATTGAGAAGGTGGTGGGTATACCGAGTAGTACGTGGGTGAATTTAGTTTGGTGAATAGTTCATCCTCTGAATCAACTAGGATGCGGACTGAATCCGGAAGGGCATCGGGTGTATGTGCATAGGGGCTGACTCCGGCCACCGAAACACGTCCATCCCAGACGTAACGGTAGGCATCGTCGGATAAGGTGGGACTGAGCGGAAGGGCTAAGAGGCGCAGGAGAACCGCCCCTACGAGGAGTCCAGTTCGCGTGAGGGTATGCCACCAGCCTCTCACGTGCCCGAGGACAAGCACTCCCCCCCCCAGAAGGCTCGACCCTGCCAAGACCCATACGGCAGCACGTTGGCGAGATGGAATGCCGAACCAAAACGCTGCGAGGAGCCCAAAAGCCTGTGCAAGCACGATTACGACGAGGGCCCAGCACCAGAAAGGTACCCGCTTCCTGGTAGGCTCTGCCTGTCCCCGGTGAGGCGTCTCCATAGGGATCAGTATCTCGTGATAGATCAACTACGACGCCGCGTCGTCGGCAGCCGCCTTGAAGCGTAGACACACGCAGCGGCCCTCCTCCTCCAACCAGACCTCGTCCGCAAGCTGTTGGATGATGAACAGCCCACGACCTCCCGTGTCGAGAATGTCAGAGGGTAACGAGGCGCTGTCCAGAGTATCGTGAGCGAGCCCGGTGCCTTCGTCCGTGACCCGGAGCGTCCAACCCTCGCTAGACGCTTCCAAGCGCAGCCGAACAGACGCTCCGGCCGTTGCGACGTTGCCATGTTCGATGGCATTGGCTACTACCTCCGCGACCGAGAGTAATACGCGATCCTGGACCTCGCCGACCAACCCGTGGGCTTCGCCGAACGCCTCCACGTCTTCGACCGCGGCCGGGACGACGGAGAGGTCGCTCGGATAGACGGTTTCGAGAAACGGAGACGGCATGCTTCGTTGGGGTTTGCTGAGCAATCTACGTCGCGCTCGCTCTATCCAACAGGCAAGCCAGAAGACTCATCGTTGCACAGCGAGCTTGACGACCGCGTCCCCGAGTCCCTCCGTGGAGACACGAATCAAGTAAACACCAGAGGGTACCGTTCGGCCTTGCTCGTCTCGCATGTCCCAGCGAGCCCCTCCAAAGCCACCTGACTCCAACAAAGAGCGTACAAGAGCACCTGAGACTGTATAGATCTGTACATCGGCCTCGATGGGCACGCCTGCGATGACTACCTCCTCGCCATGCTGAGCGACGCGAACCGGATTGGGATATACAAAAACGTCGTCCAAATTGTCAGCAGGCTCGCTCAGCGTCACGACGGCTCCATCAGCAGCCAGCTGTGCACCGTTGGTGCTGCGAAGGCCGGAGACGCGCAGGGTGACTGCTTCACCGACCGCACCTAAGGCTCGCTGCACAACCGTAAGATGCACGGTCCGTGGGTCTGCTTCATCCACAATCGCGGCTGTGACGAGTCCCGTAGGCGCGAGGGCATAGCGGGCTGGGTCCGACGCGAGGGTAACGTCAAGCACTTCAGAGAACGTAATGCTTGCTTGCCTCGCATCTCGGATTACACTAGATACTATATACAATAACGGCAGTGTCGCTAGCACATCTATCCCAACCGTCACGTCGGTGACCGGCGTGCCTTCTGCATCGCGCAGTCCTTCCCAGGAGAGTCTACGGCGACCAGGAGGCATGCCTTCGACCCGAATGATCACACGGGTGTCCTCTACGATCACGGCACCCACCTCGCCTTGATCGATCCGGAACAACCCTGCTGAGGTAGCAGGATCTATTGGCTCCGAAAATGACAAACGGATCAAGCCCTCTTGAACAAACGAGGCCTCGAGCAGACGGGCCGGCGCATGTGGGCGGACGGTTCTACCCTCGGACAACGACCCGACTTCACCATTTTCAATCGACGCGAGCGCGAACGTGGTGAGCACGTCGGTCGGAACCACTAGGGCGTCCCCGTTTGTGCGAGTGGTCTCGTCGAATGGACCTCCATTCACGGAGCTATACACCACGACAGAGTCTGTATCGCTGATCCACGCGAGCTTGACGCGGCCCTCGTCGAGGGCAACGGCCTCAACCCAGCGAGGCGTCGGTACCGTTGACTGGTCGTTTCGGAAGCGATACAGGGCACCATCGAATCCCGACACAAAGAGCGACGGAAGCGCGCCTGGCTCCATCGACCCGGCTGCCATCTGCGGGCTAGAAAAGCCGCTCGGTCCCATGGACATCTCGTCGGGCCCAGCATGGAAGATGGCCGTCAGGCCCGTATCGTCGAGAGCCAGCACCCATACCTGCAGTGCGTGCTGGACCACCAGTTCGTCACGACTGCTTCCGTCGAAATCCGCCGACGTGAGTGAGCCATCCGTACGGCTGTCGCCAGGAAATACCGCTTGGGCAAGCTGTTGCGGAGCTTGGCCGGGCTCTCGCGACCATACAGTCAACGTACCGTACGCTGGGCTGCCAATGTCTGATGCGGTAAACTCGGTCGTGAACGTGGCGAAGTCCATACGGCCATTTCCATCAAAATCGCCGGTGGCAAGGCGTTGTCCCGCGTTGTATCGATCGGTCTCCTCGGTCCAAATCAGGTCGTACGTGTCGTCCCGCACGGATTCGTACAAGAGCAGATCACCGTCCGCATCGCCTGTTAACCACTCGATGCGTCCGTTGCCATCGAAGTCGCCGGTAAGTCCGTACGGTCGCTGGTACAGATTGCGGTCGAGAGGAGCGGAAACGGAGGTCGTATTGTCGAGGGTAGCCACTTCGGTGAAGGCCTCTCCTTGACGTTCAAGCACACGCCACCCGGTAGACTCGGTCGGGTCTGCGTCGGGCTGGAACCGAGGCGACCGTAGATCAAGACCCACGATCTCGCCACGTCCATCGGCGTCGAGGTCAGCGAGGCGCGCGCCCCAGAGCGGAGTGCCTGAAGGCGTTGTGCCTTCCTCGTCGCGAAACTGTTCGGTATCAGGATAGCCTCCTGGCTGGCTCGCTTCGATGAGCAGCGTAATCGGATCAACTTGAAAGAGCAGCTCGCTGCGGCCGTCCCCATTCGTGTCGGCGACATCACGTGGGATGGCGGGCACCGCGTAGGTGACGACACGACGGAGTGACGCTTCGGGACGGCCGCCGCTCTCGTAGACGGCCACGGTGTCACCCAGCGCGCCCGGCTCCCCTGCTTGGTTCAAGATCACCTCCCCTAGGCTGTCGCCGTCGATATCAACGATGCGCGGGAGTAAGTAGCCACTAGGTATCGAGAGACGCTCGAGCTCAAACAAGCTGGGACGTCGTCGATCGGCAGGCAAGGAGGCTGAGATGGGCACTTCTGTCGTCAGTCCCGCTGCGTTGGTCACAAGCACGACGCCCGATATCTGTCCAGATTGCAGAGACGTATTCGGGACAAAGAGCCCGTGTTCTTCTTTGACTTCGGGTCCCACCACACTGTTCATACCCTCGACCGCCAGCTCGGCCTCCACCATCTCGTCCGCGACAAGGTCTACAAACAAGCCTGCTCGACCGTCCACATAGGCCACGCCGCTATACCGTAGAGCTATCGAAGGCGGCGACCGGTCCAGGGTGATTCGGTGGCGGACCTCGCGCGTCGAGCCGCCGCGCGTACGCACAACCAGCCGCAGGGTGTAGGGTCCTTCCTCCACCCCTTCCGTATTCCAGACTCCCAATGTGGTTTGCCGTACCTGCTCCTCAAACGGGCCCGCTATGCGTTCCCATTGCCCATCGGGGTTCTCATGGCCTTCCGCTATGTCGAGCGCGAACGAGACGAAATCCGGCACCAACGCGGACCCTGTTACAGTCACGGCCTGGTCAGAAACTCCGCCGTCCATGGTGGGCGACGTGATTTCGATGCGACCCGGAAACGGACGACCAAGGGCTGCGGCTACGTCCAGCAAACCCGCACCTGTCTCGTGATCCCAGCTAGGCGCCCCGATATCAAGAGCCGAGGCCGTCAAGATTGAACGGATCGACTCGGGCGAGAGCGTGGGGTCGATCGATAGCAACAGCGCAGCAGCGCCGGCGACCTGGGGTGCTGCCAGAGACGACCCACCGACGCGGCTGTACAGCTGCGTTTCGAATGGTCGGGCATCGTCGGGGTTGGGCAGGCGTGTCGTCAGGACCGAGGACGCGGGAGCGCCTAGGGCAATACCAGGCCCGTGCTGGGCGACGCTAGCCCGGCCAAGGCCGTCGTTGCTGAGCCAGACGACGCCTATTACTTCCGGGTAGTCGGACGGATAGTGCGGGGCGTCGCCCCCGACGTTCCCCCCGGATGCCACGAGAACCGTTCCGCGTGCATAGGCATACTTTATTGCTTCATGCAATAACGGAGAGCTTCGCGTCCGTCCAAAGGACAGATTGATCACTTCTACTCCCAGGTCAGCCGCATACACCAGTGCAGCTGCGAGATCGTCATCCTCAGCTGTGCCGTCACGCCCGAACGCGCGCAGCACGACCACCGGGCACCCTGGGGCGGTGCCTACCATCCCCACGCCGTCGAGGGCTGCTGACATCACCCCTGCCGTGAGCGTCCCGTGGTCTTGAGGGCCGTCTTCGTAGACATCGGCATCCCACTCTTGGTAGTCTCCCTCCCCCAACACGACCGAACGGTCTACGAAGTCGTAGCCGTGCACGTCGTCTACATAGCCGTTGCCATCATCGTCCACCCCGTTGTCGGGAATCTCGCCTGGATTTCGCCACACCTGAGCTTCAAGGTCCGGGTGGTCAAGCATCAACCCTGTGTCCAGCAACCCGATTCGCACAGAAGGATTTCCCGTTGTCACAGCCCACGCCTCAACCGTGCGCGTCACACGGAGCACGTCGAGGCTGTCGGCGAACGGCTCTGCGTCGAGCGGATCGGAGACGACCGACTCGACGTGGTCGAGCTCATAGCGACCGTTGGTCTGGACATAGGCAACGCCTTGCTCCCTATTAAACCGCTGCTCAGCCGTGCGCAGTGCTGATGAATCTGGATACGCTACGACAAAGACTCGGTCACGCCAGTCGCTGGCTCGCTGTCGGGATCGCTGGGAACGAAGCGGAAATGCCGAACGCACACTGAGCATATCGCTGAGCGCGAGGGGTCTCGACTCTTCCGGTGACCGGAGCGCCTCCTCCATGGAGGCACCACCCACGTCGGCTACGCGCACGATGAGTTCGACCTGGGCCTGGGCAGCCCCGGCACACCACACGCTTAGCGCTATCACCAGCCCCTGAAATATTCCAGTTCGACGCATCTCACGCTTGGGCTTGCAATGCTCGAAGACAAAGACCCCGTACGCCCAGCGAGTGGAGTGCCGGGGGTAACATGGGCAGAGCACCACGGACTAGACGTTCGGGGAGCAACTGGGCCAGCCTTCGCTTGAGCGCTCCTCGCGCCCCCTTCGCCGCCGTGTCCTGCTGGAGGTCTGGGTGGCGAGCCAACAATACCGGCAATTCGTCTTTACCAAGGCGTTCGAAGTTCACAAGCGCGCGATCTAGCGTATCCGGGTCATGGTGGAAGACGACACAGGTTGGGCACAGCCGGAGCCCCTTCGGATGGTGTGGGGCGAGTCGCAGCCCTAAGTCGGTGTCTTCGCCGTACCGAACGTCAGCGTCGAACCCACCCGTCGACTCAAAAGCTTCTCTGCGTAGTGTGACGGCCGCGGTCACGAAGTGCTTCCACGCGACAACGGTACCCGATGGTTCGCTAGCGAGGAGCGCTTCCTTTCGCAACAGATAGCGCTGGAAGTCATCGGTGGGATCCACGCCCACAGGCAGCCGTCGTGGGAGCACCGCGGTGGCTCCGTAGTCCTCGTGCGCAGCGATATGCTGGGCCGCCCACGTAGAGGGCAACGCGACATCGGCATCGACGAAAGCTAGGAGCGGCGCAGTTGAGGCCGCCACCCCACTGTTGCGTGCAGCAGATCGACCACGATTTGACACATGTCGAAGCACACGAACACGGTGCTTCCGCGCCTTGATCAGGTCGCGGTGCTCGTCGAGAACGATGGACAGCCGTGCGCCAGAATCGTCAGTCGAGCCATCGTTGACAAAGATGAGTTCGACTGGGATGGATTGAGCAAGAAGCGAAGGTGCGGTGACCGTCAGCCAGCGTCCCATATCGAGGAAGGGCACGATGAGACTGATCGCATAGGGAGCCGAGCGCGGACGGGGCACAAAGACGATAGGGCTGGTTGTCGAGGTCGTGAGAAAGTTATACCAACGAAGCAAGGAGATTGAGGAACCGATCGCTCAGTTCGTCCAGGCGGAAGCGAGCTACCGCAGCCTGTCCTGCCTTGGCTTGTCGCACCCGAGCGTCGGGATCACCGAGCAAACGGAGCGCAGCGTCGGCTAAGGCGATGCCGTCGCCGATGGGGACGCACTGGACTGAGATACCGTCCGTCAAGAACTCAGCGATGCCAGGATTGGCAGAGGAGACAATAGCCGTACCACAGGCCGCGGCCTCCATAGGGACGAGCCCCCATCCCTCGCTGCGGCTCGGGTGCAGCAGAATAGAAGCCTGGTTGTACAGCGCACGCACATCCGGCACCGAAGGCCGCACATGAACACGGACTCCGTCAGGAAACGTGTGCGAGGGCGGACGCGCCGAAAAGACATCTACTTCGAGGTCCTGTCGGTGCTCTCGAAGATGTGTCAGTGCCTCAATCAGTACGTCTGGGCCTTTCACAGGATGTCGGTGGTATAGAGCCGCCACCTGTGCCCCTCTATGAACAGGTGCCACCTCTTCATAAAACTCAGCGGGATCGACTGCATTGGGTACGACGCCTAGGACATCAACCCCCTCACGCTCTACTTCGTCAGCCAACCAACGCGCGCACGTGATACGGGCCATTGGGTACTGCCACGACGCACGCGCGCCGCGGTGCACAAACGTCTCGAGCCCTTGGAGATAGTACACCTTGGTGCCATGCGATTTGGGCAGGTTAACCACCCCCATCGCCGTCTGGAATCCCGTTGCGATTACGATGTCTGCGAAAGGCACATGCTTTGCGTTTAACGACGGGACCACCAAGGACTGAACACCACGCGCCTCGTAGTACGAAGACGCGCTGACCCCGTGAAGCCGGTCTCGCACTTGGACGGCAGCGTGCCGCACCCAACCAGCTAGTCGATTGCCTGTCCGCATAGGCATAACGACGACGACCGAATGCCCCTGTGTCGCAAAACGGGCCGCATGCTGGTAGACGACTTTCGCGCCGCCCATCGGAATGCGGATGGGCGCGGGAAGCACGAAGCTGATGCGCACGACGGCAGCGTAGAGGTGAGGAGAATACGAGGCGGAGGGTCCGCGTGGTCAGCCCTGCTTCCGTGAGCCGGTCACGTCAGTTCGAGCAGTGCTTTCGGGGCGCGCGTGAGATTGTCGTACCCTGTTTCGTGCAACGCGATGATATCCTCGATCCGTATCCCAAAACGCCCTGGGAAGTACACGCCGGGTTCAATCGTCACCGTAGCTCCAATAGGGAGGGTATGGGCCACCAGTTGCGAGAGCCGAGGCCATTCGTGCACGCGCAGGCCAACGCCGTGGCCTAGGCTATGGGTGAATTGCGGGCCGAAGCCCGCCTCGGTTAGCACATCGCGCGCGGTCGCGTCAAGTTCGCTGCCGCTCATGCCCGCCCGTGCCGTGCTGATTGCAGCGGCCTGTGCTTGGAGAACCGCTTCGTAGGCGTGTCTCACATCGTCAGAGGCTGGCCCCAGTACGACCGTTCGCGTCATGTCCGAAGAGTAACCCTCTACGTAAGCTCCCATGTCGATCAATACAACGTCACCGCGCTGAAGGATGCGGTCGGTCGGTCGAGCGTGCGGGAGAGCGCTGTTGGGGCCGGATGCGACGATCGGCTCAAAGGACATCGCTGAAGCCCCTCGCTCCAAATGGGCAAAGGTCAGCTGGGCCGCGAGTTGGCGCTCGGTGATTCCAGGTTGAATGGCCGGTAGCATCGCATCAAACACGTCGTCCGTGACCGTCTGAGCGGCTCGGACGTGCGCAACTTCCTGCGGCGACTTCGACGCTACTGCTGCATCCAAGAGTCCTGACTCCGGATGAAAGGTGGCTGCTTCAAAACGATGCCGGAGCTTCTCATAGGCAGCAACGGTGATCGCGTCGCTTTGGATGACGAAGCGTCCGCCCGCAGGTACCAGCTCGTTCTCCGAGACATATGCGATCAGCTCGCCAGACACGATACGCACCTCGGCTCCCACAACTTCTCTGCGTGCCTGCTCCTTGTACCGCCCATCGGTGAGAAGAAACGCAGCGGTGTGGGTGACGACGAGCAGGGCATTGGACCCGGTGAAGCCGACTGCCCAGCGAATGTCATGCAGCGCTGAGATAAACAGGGCATCCGCCTCGTAGGGGGGTCCAAGAATGGCTTGCAGTTGGCCAATCCGTGACGCGGGCCTACGTGTGGGGCTCCGCCCCTCGCCTGCCGAAACCGATCTCAGCTCGTCCATGATCAGGCACGAACCGAGTAGTTTGGAGCTTCCTCGGTGATCGTGATATCGTGCGGATGACTCTCTCGCAGACCGGAACCGGTGATGCGCACAAACTGAGCATCGTTCTTGAGTGCCGCGATGGTAGCCGCACCGCAATAGCCCATCGCGGCCCGCAGCCCACCGACCATCTGGAAGATTACTTCAGCGAGCAGGCCCTTGTAGGGGACGCGCCCTTCGATGCCCTCTGGAACTAACTTCTTCAGGTCATCTTCCGCATCCTGGAAGTAGCGGTCCTTAGACCCCGCTTCCATCGCACCTAGTGAACCCATACCGCGGTAGTGCTTGTAGCGACGGCCTTCGTAGAGGACTGTTTCACCCGGGCTTTCCTCCACGCCGGCAAAAAGGCCACCGATCATGACTGAGTCTGCACCAGCAGCGAGGGCCTTTGGGATATCGCCTGTCTGCTTGATCCCGCCGTCAGCAATGAGCGGCACGTCGTACTTGCGACAGGCTCGGGCTGCGTTCAAAACGGCCGTAAGCTGAGGGACACCCACGCCCGCAACCACCCGCGTGGTGCAGATCGAGCCCGGCCCTATGCCCACCTTCACGGCGTCTGCGCCTGCTAGGATGAGTGCTTCGGCACCAGCTTCGGTAGCAACATTCCCTGCCACGATTTCTAGGTCGCCGAAGTCGTTCTTGACCTCACGCACTGTGCGAAGTACGCCTTCCGAGTGACCGTGCGCCGTGTCGATCACGACAAAGTCGACGCCAGCCTCTGCGAGTGCCCTTATGCGGTCGTAGGTGTCCGCGGTCACCCCAACGGCAGCGCCCACGCGGAGGCGGCCGAACTCGTCTTTGCACGCGAGAGGGTACTTCCGCTTCTTCTGGATGTCTTTGAACGTGATTAAGCCAAGCAGCTTGTCGTCGTCGTCCACAACAGGCAGCTTCTCAATCTTGTGGCGCTGCAGGATAGCCTCGGCCTCATCAAGAGTCGTCCCGACAGGTGCCGTGACAAGCGGCGCTTTCGTCATGATCGCCTCCAGGGCAACCGTGCCGTCGTGCTCGAAACGCAGGTCGCGGTTGGTAACGATGCCGACCAAGCGTCCCTCAAGGTTGACGATCGGGATGCCCCCGATTGAGTTGCGTGCCATGGTCAAGCGCGCGTCGGCCACGGTGCTAGTCGGACGGAGCGTAATGGGATCTAAGATCATTCCGCTCTCGGAGCGTTTAACCCGCCGAACGTGACGCGCCTGCTCAGCAATGGTCATGTTCTTGTGGAGGACCCCCACCCCGCCCTGCCGTGCCATGGCAATGGCCATCTCGGCCTCGGTCACGGTATCCATCGCCGCTGACAGAATAGGTACGTTTAGCGTGATGCCTCGGCTCAGGCGGCTCGCTGTTCGTACATCGCGAGGCATGACCGACGAGTGCGCCGGGAGCAGCAGCACATCATCGTAGGTGAGCCCTTCTTGGTAGATCTTCATAGCCGGGAAGCTAGATGCTGTTGAGCGGAATGCTGTTCGCGAAAATGAACCGTAAGAGTTTGGCCTGCTAGGCTACAATGGCTTTCAGCTTGACTGCGCGGCGCAGGCCGTTTATCTCGTGCGGTGCAAGACGACGCCATCGTCCTCGACGCAGGTGGCTGAGGGTCAGACCCGCATAGCGCACTCGGTCCAATGCCACGACTTCGTGTCCCAACGCTTCAACCATGCGACGCACTTGGCGGTTGCGCCCCTCGTGTAAACTCAGGGCGACCTCGTCGTGTCGCTCTCCTGGGTAGGCGACCATGTCAGCGCGTGCCGGCCCGTCCTCGAGCGTGACACCTGCTCGAAGCTGCTCTAGCTGATGTGGTTTCACCGACGCCCTCGTCTTCACGAGGTAGATCTTCTCGATCTCGTACCGCGGATGCATGAGCCGATGTGCTAGGTCCCCGTCGTTCGTAAGCAGCAAGGCGCCAGTCGTGTCACGGTCGAGCCGTCCAACGGGAAACAGGTCTTGGAATTCGGCGGGAAGTACATCGAGCACCGTACGTCGATCATGCTCGTCGTCGGTCGTCGTGATGGTGTCTTTGGCCTTGTTCAATAGGACATAGGCCAGACGCTTCGGCGATATGAGCCGCCCGTCAACGCGCACGTCTTGCCGGGGCGTCACCTTCACCCCAAGCGCCGTTACGGTTTCACCGTCGAGGCTCACACGACCCGCTGCAATCCACGCATCTGCCTCGCGCCGCGAGCAAAGCCCTGCTTGCGCGATGTACTTGTTGAGTCGGACCGGTTCGTCCTGCGCTACCCGCTCGTGGCGTACCGGAGAGACCACATCGGACGAGGCTGGCGCGTTTCTGCTATGGCGCCGTGCGTTCATCTTCCGGCGCTTGACCGAGGCATTGCCGCCGCGCTTCCCCTTCGCACGCTTCTTGCCTGAAGCGTTTGATCGAGACGGGTCACGGTGATTCGAGTCAGACACGGTCAGGCATCGTCGGATTCAGAGACTATCCCATCCGCCACAGCGAAGGGAGGCATACCGCCGGGTCGAGGCGCTTGCTCGCTGGTGTCCGCAAGCCCATCGGCGGAGAGAAGGGCCGCCCGTTCGGTGTTGAATGCTGGATCGTTTAGCAGTTCTTCGATCTCACGAGGCTTGGGGAGATCGTCTAACGCGCGGATCCCGAAGCGTTCCAGGAAGGCATCGGTGGTGCCGTATACCAAGGGGCGACCGACCGCATCAGAGCGGCCCAATATCGTCACAAAGTCAGCATCCAGGAGCTTCCGAAGCGCATAGTCAGAGTTGACACCTCGTACGTGGTCGACTTCTGGTTTGGTGACCGGTTGTCGGTAGGCGATGATCGCGAGCGTCTCCATCAACGACCGACTGAGCCGCTTGGAGTCCGTCCGTTGGAAGTGCGCGTGCAATACGGGCGCGAGTTCCTGAACGGTCGCCATCCGATACCCTTCGGCCCACGAGCGAATACGAAAGGCACGCCCTGCGTCTTGATACTCCCGGTTGAGCGTCGCCACTTCCGATTCCACATCCTCCTTCGAGGCGGGATCTCCAAAGACGTGCGCGTGCAACTTCGCAAGCGCGCTCGCGGTGACGGGCTCGTCGCTGGCGAAAACGATCGCCTCGATGGTGCGGCGGAGCGGAGAGCGAAAGGCGTCTTCCATCCTTCAAGGTACGATTTAGGCCGAAGCGAGCGCAGCCAAGGCCTGGTGCATGCCAGCTACTCGTCAGGGTCGTCACGGAGAGGAAGCGGCGACCCTGCTTCTCCTGCTCTCACCATTTCCACGTCGAAGTCCTCGGGGCTCATGCCGAGTCTGACACGCAGCTGTTGCTGCTGGACCAAGTCTAGCAGGGCCAAGAACGTCACGATGACAAATGCTTTTGACGTTGCCGTACCAGGGGATCCGCCTCGTGCAATCTCGCGGAAGGAACGCAGCCCGCTTGTGACCGCCGCGAGCAAGTGCGCACGTTGCTCTTCCACCGAATATTCGTAGCGGTCTACTTCATGCCGTGCGGGCTCCGGCGTCTCCGAGAGGACGTCCTTGAGCACCTTGACCAGGTCGAACAGGGAGACCCGGTACTCTACCGATTCGATTTCAAAGCGATCGCGCTCAGCCGTGGACCTCACATACTGGCGCCTTCGATCTTCGTGCAAGACTTCAAGGTGAAGCGCAGCTTCTTTGTAGCGCATGTAGGCGAGGAGCCGGTCGACTAACTCGCGGCGGGGATCGATCTCGTGCCCGTCCTCATCAAGATCGGGCCTCGGTAAGAGCATCTTTGCTTTGATGCTAATGAGGATCGATGCCATGTAGATGAAATCGGCGGCGGCATCGAGATCGACCTGCTCAAGCACCGACACGTACGACAGGTACTCGTCTGTGATCTGAGCGATGGGTATGTCAAACACGTCCAGTTCGTCTCGCCGAATAAAAAAGAGCAGCAAGTCGAGGGGACCCTCGAACTGATCCAAGCGAACACGATACATGGTGCGGGGCGAGGGCCAGCATCCAAAAAAAGGCGGAACGCAAGATACTGCGCTCCGCTTGGGCTGTCGTAGAACGGGGTAGTCTATACGGAGCTAGGCAGCCACCGCTTCGTGCTTCTCGCGGAACCAGGCGACGGTCCGCGCAAGGCCTTCGCTCACCTCGACCTGCGGAGTCCATCCAAGGACGGCGTTCGGCTTCGATATATCGAGCACACTGCGCTGCTGCTCGCCTGCTTTAGCAGGGCCGTGCTCCTCGGGTGTGCCGTTCCCAACGTGCTGGTTGATCGTGCGGAAGAGCATGTTGACATCCGTCTCCACCCCTGTCCCGACGTTGAAGACGTCAGCCCCTTCATACGCGGCACCGGCCATTACCGCGTTTACGACGTCTCCTACGTACACGTAGTCCCGCGTCTGGGTACCCGGCCCGTTGATGACAGGCTGCTCTCCGCGAAGCATACGCTGCGCGAAGATCGCCACGACTCCGGCTTCGCCATGGGGATTCTGTCGTGGTCCGTAGACATTCCCGAAACGTAGCGCGACGTAGGGGATGTCGTGCACGTTGTAGTAGAAGCGCAGGTAGTGTTCCGAGACGAGCTTCGTGATCCCGTAGGGAGACAACGGCCGCTGGGGGTGGCCTTCAGGCTGCGGTCCACCTCCGTTGTGGGCCTCGTCCGGCTCGCCGTAGATCGCACCGCCTGTGGAGGCGAATACCACTTTCTCCAAGCCATGGTGGCGCCCAGCCTCCATGAGGTTCAGTAGACCGAGCACGTTAACCTGCGCGTCGAACTGTGGGTCTGCTACTGATTTGCGTACGTCCATCTGAGCAGCCAAATGGAACAGGGCTGCGAAGCGATGCGACTCGAACAGGGCAGCTACGGCTCGGTCTCGAATATCGAGTTTATGGAAGGTTGCACCAGCAGGCACGTTGGAGCGTATACCTCCCGAAAGGTCGTCTATCACGTGCACCTCGCAGCCGCGCGACAGGAGGGCATCGACGACGTGAGAGCCAATAAAGCCTGCACCGCCAGTGACGAGGACCGGACGGCCTTTAAACGGAAACGACATAGCGTGGGGGAACCGGATTCGTGAGTGGATGACCCAGCTTACAGCCAATAATATGCCATCCCACAAACGACCGCATTGTCGTTCGAGATGCTAGATGAACGCCAACGACGTGTTGACGGTGGGCGAATCAAGGGAGTACTCCCGCTAGAATTCGAAGTCAAGCCGCATGGAAAAGTCGCCAGAGGCTGTGACCGATGCCGCCGCGCCTTCGTCTGGGGTCTGGAACCGCGCGAACCCGATTGGTTCGCAGGTCGACCTGCAAGCCTCAGCATCGGCAATCACTACGAACAACGACGACGAGAGCGGCACAGATGCAGGCAACGATTCTTGCGACGCATACAGCCTCCCCACTTGGTTTTGCACCTCCCAAATAAGCGTCCCCCCTCGGTCAAGAACGGCCTGAGCCTCAGGGGAAAGATTGGTCAACGTCGATACGTCGACGATACGGGCGGAGGGAAACTCATCAGCGGTCAAGTCGCACCCTGAGAATGCAACGACTACAGCGATGAGTGTGAGTAGCACACGCATGGCTAGTAAAAAGAACAGCTTTGGAGGGTAGAGTGTGGCTGCCAGTATAGGACATACCGAGGCATAACATCGAATATTTTTTGGGGGCGTGTCTGCCAGGGAGTCCCCTACAGATCAATTCAATGTGCAAACCATGAAGTCCCTCTACCTCCTGCGCCACGGTAAGTCAGACTGGGGCGCCGACTTTTTCTACGACGTTGACCGCCCTCTCGCGAAGCGAGGACGCAACGCGGCTGACCGACTGGGTCGGTATTTTGCAATAACAGACAACTCTTTAGACCGCACTGTGACGTCGCCGGCGGTTCGAGCGCTGCGCACCGCTGATCGCTTCCTTGAAGCAAGCGGCTCGAAAGCGCCCATGACCATCGATGATCGGCTATACGGAGGCGACGAAACCACCGTGCTAGAAGTTGCCTCTGAACAGGCCAACAGCGTACACTCGCTGTTACTCGTCGGGCACGAGCCTACTTGGTCAGAGACGGCGTCCCTCTTGATTGGGGGCGGCGATCTGCGATTCCCCACAGCGGCGCTCGCCCGCATCGATCTCCACATCAATGAGTGGGGTGAGATCGGTAGAGATGTGGGCGAGTTGGTCTGGTTCGTAACCCCGCGTTTGTTGAAGCCGCTGCTTAAACGCAGCTAATAGTCACCGCGAGGAAGGCCATCGCCGCTCTCGGATTCGTCTTGCCCGTCTGCCCCACGGGCTGCGCGTTCGGCTCGGATCTTTGCGAACAAGTCGTCCATGTGCGCAGCCTGTTGCTGACGCTCATCGAGGAAGAAACGTAGCTCTGGCACCCGGCGCATCTGATGGCGCACACGGCTAGCTAGGGCTGCCCGCACTTGCGGCGCAATGTCTTCGAGGCGACGGAAGGCAACCTTGCGGTGTTGCGCTGTATCGCCGAGGACACTCACATCGAGGTAGGCGATGCCTAGGTCTTTCGTCACCCTCGCTCCCGTGATCGTCAGCATCGACTGGGACGTTTCGTGAAAGTCGTTGTTGAGAAGATCCGCCACCTCTTTTTGGACGAGCTTGCTCACGCGCTCCGTTCGGATACTCATAATCGTAATGCAATAACAGATAAAAGAGCGGCGGCGGCCGGCATCCACACCGACCGCCGCCCTGCTGCGTAGGAACGCCTAGACTGCGAGTTGTCGCTTCTCCTCAACGATCTCGAAGACTTCGATCTGGTCTCCGACCTTGATGTCGTTGAACCCTTCGATGTTGAGGCCGCACTCGTAGCCCGAGGCCACCTCACGGACGTCGTCCTTGAAGCGCTTGAGCGATCCGATGTTACCGGTGTAGACCACGACACCATCACGGACGAGGCGTACGCGGTCGGAGCGGCGAATCTTGCCGTCGAGCACATAGCAGCCGGCGATCGTACCCACCTTCGGGATGCGGAATGTCTCGCGGATTTCGACGGAGCCGATGATAATCTCCTTCTCCTCCGGCGAGAGTAGGCCCTCCAGTGCGTCGCGGACGTCCTGGATGGCGTCATAGATGACCGAGTAGGTGCGGATATCGATCTCTTCTCGTTCCGCTGCGAGTCGAGCGTTGGCCATGGGGCGAACCTGGAAGCCCAGGATGATCGCGTCCGAAGCAGCGGCAAGCATGACATCACTCTCTGAGATCGCGCCGACACCGGTGTGGATGATGTCCACAACGACCTCGTCGCTCTGGATCTTCATCAAGGAGTCAGCGAGGGCCTCGACGGAGCCGCCCACATCGCCCTTGATGATGAGGTTCAGCGAGGTTAGCTGGCCGAGCGCCATACGCCGCGACAGCTCCGCGAGTGATACATGCTTCGACTGATGCATCGCCTGTTCGCGTTGCAGTTGCTGACGCTTCGAGGCAATCTCGCGAGCTTCCCGTTCTTCTTCGCGCACGATGAATCGGTCGCCCACATCGGGCTGCCCTGCCCAGCCAAGCACGAGCACGGGCGTGCTAGGCCCGGCGATTCCAACACGCTGGTCGCGTTCGTTAAACATCGCACGGACGCGGCCAGAGTTGGTACCAGCCACGTAAGCGTCGCCCGTGGCGAGCGTGCCGTTTTGGACGAGCACCGTCGCGACCACTCCGCGTCCCTTGTCGAGGCGAGCCTCGATGATGGTACCAAGCGCTTCGCGATCGGGGTTGGCTTTAAGGTCGAGCAATTCGGCCTCGATCAGGACCTTTTCGAGCAGGTCTTCGACCCCCTGGCCCGTAATCGCGGAGACGTACTCACACTGCACGCTACCACCATACTGCTCGACGAGTACGTTCTGGTCGGAAAGCTGTTGGAGGATCCGGTCTGGGTTTGCATCAGCCTTGTCAATCTTGTTGAGCGCAACAACAATTGGTACACCCGCGGCACGGGCGTGGCTGATGGCCTCGATTGTCTGAGGCATGACTTCGTCGTCGGCGGCCACCACCAGAATCACAATGTCCGTGACCTGCGCACCACGAGCACGCATGGCCGTGAAGGCCTCGTGGCCCGGCGTATCGAGAAAGGCGATCTGGCGGCCGTCGCCTACATCGACTTTGTAGGCACCGATGTGCTGGGTGATGCCCCCAGCTTCGCCAGCGACGACATTTGCGCTGCGGATGTAGTCGAGCAGTGACGTCTTCCCATGGTCGACGTGGCCCATGATGGTTACCACGGGTGAACGTCCCTGGAGATCGTCCTCGGCATCTTCCTCGATCTCGACATCAACCTCATCCAAGTCAGAGAGGAATTCGACGTCCATCTCGAACTCGTCCGCGAGGAGGACGATGGTGTCCGCGTCGAGGCGCTGGTTGATCGAGATCATGAGGCCATTCGAGAAGCCCTTTTGGATGACCTCGTTGACCGGGACGCCCATAAGGTCAGCCAATTCGCCCGTGGAGATGAACTCCATGAGGCGGAGTAGCGACTGCTCCTCCTCCATGCGTGCCTCTGCCGCCTCGCGTTCGGCTGCGCGCTGGTCTCGGCGTTCGCGGCGACGCTTTTGGCGGGCTCGGCTAGCGCCTTGTTGGATCTGGTTGAGCGTCTCCTGAAGGTTCGATTCGACCTCGTCCTCGTTGACGACGGGCCCCCGCTTGCCACGCTTCTTCGACTTCGTCTTGGTAGACGCGCTCTTGGCATTGCGGTCGTCGCTGCTGGCTTCGGAGCCACCTTTACGCTTCCGCTTACGGCGGCTGCGGCCGAGGTCCATCGAGGAAAGATCGATCTTGCCGATCACCTTGGTGCCGGAAAGCTCAAAGCGGTCGGCACGCAGGACGCCCTCTTCATCGAGTTCGCCTTCGATCTTATCATCGTCACCGAGGCTGTCGCCAGAGACGGCGCTCTCCTCGTTGTCCTCCTCGCTCAGCTCAGCGTTAGGAATCTCAGCATCCACGGGGGCTTCACCGCTGGCCGCTACGGGCGCGAGCTCAGCATCGGCAGGCTCAGAGGCCGTGACCTCCATGGATGAGGTCGCGTCTTCGGCAGGCAGGGATTCGTCTACCGACGCCGTTGGCTCAACGACGTCAGCCTCTAAGGATTCCGTTGCACTTTCAGCGGCGATGGCAGCAGGTTCACTGGCTTCCTCTACAGGCTCTGTGGGTACCTCTTCAACCACGTCCGGCGCCGCGGGCGTGGTCTCCATGACTGGTTCCACCTCCGATGGCTCTGCGGGAGGCAGTGCCTCTGGCTCCTCGGGCGGTGCCACAGCAACCACGCCGACATCAGCCTCATCTTCGTCTGCACGCGCAAGGGCTTCGCGCTGTTGGCGCTTGGCTTCCACGCGTGCGGCAGCCTCGGCGTCATCCGAGTAGACCACCTTCAAGATGTCATACATCTCGGAGGTGAGCTTCCCGTTCGGGTCGCCCGCAGCCAGCTTCCCCTCAAGCTCAAAGCCCTTGTCTTCCAAGGTCTCGATGAGGGTACCGATGGCAACGTTGAACTCTTTGACCGCCTTGAAGAGACGGACGCCTTTGGCCTTCTTGGTTGTGGGCATACAGGTGGTGTTGGTGAGCAGCGGGGGCTACAGCGTGAGGTCACGCCTGGGCGGTCGGTTCATTGGTCGTAGGCGCGGCCTCAGTAGCTGCACCGTCGGGCGTGCCGTTGGTTTCGTCTGCGGCGTTCTCGGCCGCTTCTTCTTTCGCCGCTTCGGCCTGGGCTGCGGCTTCGCGCTCCTCTGCGAATGCGTCGCCGGTGCTGGTGCCCGCGATTTTAGCGAGCGCCGCCGCCGCCTCCTCGTCGAACTCGGCTTTCATGATGAGCATGATTTTCTCCGCAGTCACTGCCTCCAGTTCTGCGCGGCGGGCCAGCTCGGACGCGGACAACTCGAGCACAGCCTTGGCCGAGTCGCACCCGATGTTGTGAAGACGCTGGAGAATCTCCGAAGGGATCACATCGGCGAACTCCTCGATGTCGATGTCTTCCTCTTCCTCTTTAATGTCGCGATAGACATCGATTTCGTAGCCAACGAGCCGGCTTGCGAGGCGGATATTTTGCCCACCGCGACCGATGGCCATGGACACTTCGTCCGCAGCTACCGTGACGCGCG
>JBCCLD010000021.1:0-22525 GCA_039027055.1 Bacteroidota bacterium | reverse complement strand
CGAGCGGGCCCAGGGCTGCCCCGTATCGGGATCGACGCCCGGTGGCTGTTCTCGGGCAACCCGAGTGGCCGCGTCTGGGTGCGAGAAGTGACGCGCGCCCTCGTTGAGCAGTATCCCCACCACGCGTATGTGCTGTTCCACCGTCCCAGCGAAGTAGCCCGACCGCTTCCGTTCGACGTGGCCCCGCCTACTCAGGTGACCCGCGTTCCCGTGCGATCGCTGACGGGGTTGGGGACTGCGCTCTGGTCATTGCCCGCCGCTGCGAATCGGGCCGAGGTGGACGTGCTGGTGACCCAGTACTACGCGGCACCGCGCGTGCGGGCCCATCAGATCACCGTCGTCCACGACGTCCTCTTCGAGTCCAAGCCGGACTACTTCTCCCGCCGCCAGCGTCTGTATTTCAGACCGATGCGTCGGATGCTTCGTGCGGCGGACACAATCGTGACCGTGTCTACGTACGTGACACACGATCTCAAGCGCTATGGATATGTGCAGCCCCACCAGTCGCTCGCCGTCGTTCCGAACGGAATCAACCCTGCCTTTGCAAAGGTGACAGCACAAGACGTCGTGGCCGTCCGCGAGCGGTATCAACTTCCCGAGGCTTTTCTGCTCTATGTGGGGCGGCTCAACGTGCGAAAAAACATCGACGGTCTCCTCACGGCGGTTAGTGAGATGCGACATCAAGAGGCCCCGCTTCTGCTCGCAGGAAGTGCAGAAGGGCGTACGTTCGACCCGAGAGCCTACATTGAAGCGCTTGGGCTTCACGATCGCGTTCGGCTGCTCGGCTTTGTACCGGACAAAGACCTCCCGGCTCTCTACGGTGCTGCACGGGCGTTTGCGTATGTCTCGCACGCTGAGGGCTTCGGCTTGCCGCCTGTTGAGGCGATGGCAGCGGGAACGCCTGTTGTGGTGTCGAACACCACGAGTCTACCAGAGGTCTGTGGGGACGCCGCACTCTACGTCTCCCCGACCGACCAGAGCGCGATCGCGCGCGCACTGGACCGGGTGTGGGACGACCTACCCCTGCGGCATCGCCTGACAAAAGCGGGGCGCGCGCGCGCGACGCAGTTCTCGTGGACTCGCACTGCGGATCTCCTCATGCGCCTCGTGCCTGGTCACGAGAACGCGTCCATGCAGGACGACCCGCGCGCTCCGAACACGCCCTCCTCCCTATTCTCAGCATGACGCTGTTCTCATCACACCCCCGTTCTCAGCGCGACTCCATTCTCAGCGCGACCCCGTCTTCATCGTAGCCCCATGACCGCGTCTGGAACTCGACCCGATGACCGTCTTCTCCCCAACCTTCTGTTGATTGGCGCGAGCAAATGTGGGACGACGTCGCTGCATCGTTATCTCTCGCTTCATCCACAAATCGCTAGCGCGTCCATCAAGGAGACGCAGTACTTCGTGCCGCTGATCTACGGCGAGCCGCTGGCCTCCCTCGAAGACTACGCTCAGTTCTTCAAAGACACCGGCGAGGCGAAGTATCGCATCGAGAGCACCGCGGGGTATCTCCACGGAGGTGCGCCGCTGGCCGAGGCGATGCACGCGGCGTTGGGCCGCCCCAGGCTCTTGCTCATTCTGAGGGACCCCGTTGCGCGGGTGTGGTCCTACTACCGCTACATGAAGGCGCAACAGGCCATCCCCGCAACCATGGAACTCGATGAGTATCTGGAGCGCTGCCGTGCAGTGGAGCCCCGGTTGCCACGCACCCGGTCCGAAGACATCTTTGCAGCGCTATATGGGGGCGTTTACGCCGACTACATCGAAGCGTGGAGGCCGTACGCGGAGACACGGCTGTATGTGCTGTTTCTCGAGCACCTGCAAGCCGACCCCGCACGGTCTCTGAGCGAGTTGGCTGCCTGGCTCGGCGTGGATTCATTTGCCTGGGAGAGCGCAACGCTAGGCGTCTCCAACCCTTCAGTCATGTACCGGAATGCCTGGGTGCAGCGTGTGGCGATCGAGGCAAACCGCGTAGGGGAGCGGGTGTGGGATCGATTGCCTGCCCTGAAAAGCTGGGTGCGGCGTGCCTACTATCGACTCAACGGGGCGGAGTGGGAAGAGGCCATGTCAGAAGAGCAGCGAGCGTGGCTGCAGGACTTTTATACACCCCACAACCACCGGCTAGCAGCCTTGCTCGAAGCACGCACGCCGCGTCCAAGGCTCCCCTCCTGGCTCACCCAGGAGCGGTGATCTGGGCGAGGCTTGATCACAGAAATAGGGGGCATTCAAACCTTCCACGCAAGAATGGTCCATTTTCTGCAGAGGTCTGGGCACGTACTTGTTCCCCACCGACACGGTATGTATTCTTGCCCTACCTACCAGCGTGCACCCAAAATCGTGCCTAGGGCGCTCCTCGCGTCGTGCTCCCCCCTCATCCGCCCCTGATTGGCGCGTTCCCACCCCACCCGCTGCCCTCTCGCTGTGACCCCACGTGTTACTCCCGTCCGCTCGCTTGCGATTTTAGGCACGCGCGGGATACCTGCTCACTACGGCGGATTCGAAACGTTCGCTGACGAACTCTCCACCCGCCTCGTCCAACAGGGCATCGAGGTGACCGTGTTCTGCGAGAGCGACGCGCCGCAGCCCCCGAAGACCTACAAGGGCGTCCGCCTCGAGTTCGTCGAGACCCCGCGGCTCGGGAGTCTCACGACGGTCCTCTACGACATCCGCTGTCTCTGGCGGGCGCGCAAGCGCTTCGACGTGGTCTACATGCTCGGCTACGGCGCGAGCGCGTTCTGCTGGATCCCCCGCCTCTTCCGGCGCGAGGTCTGGATCAACATGGACGGCATCGAGTGGGCGCGCGAGAAATACAACTGGGTCGGCAAGGCCTACCTCCGCATGATGGAAGGCTTCGCGATGCGGACGCCGTCGCGGCTGGTCGCGGACGCGGCTGCCGTAAAATCCAACCTGGCGGAGCGGCACCGTCGGATGCCTCCGTGCGATGTGATCGCCTATGGGGCACCCGCCCTGCATCACCGCCCCGACCCCGCCCTGCTCACGGAGTGGAACCTCGCCCCGAAGAGCTACCATATCGTGGTATGCCGCTTCGAGCCGGAGAACCACGTCACGGAGATCATCGAAGGCTACAGCGCCTCCGACAGTCCCCTGCCGCTCGTCGTCCTCGGCGACCACACGCAGTCCACGGAGTACGTCCAGCGCATCCGGGCTGTCGCGGACCAGGACCCCCGTGTCCGCCTCATCGGCACCGTCTACGAGCGCGACCGGCTCCAAGCCCTCCGGTACCACAGCGTCGCGTACCTCCACGGACACTCCGTCGGGGGCACCAACCCGTCGCTCCTCGAAGCGCTCGGCTGTGGCAACGTAGTCGTCGCGCACGATAACCCGTTCAACCGCGAGGTCAGCGGCGACGCAGCCCTCTACTTCAGCGAAGCGGCAGAGCTTCCAGAGCTCCTAGCTCGCATCGAGGAGCATCCGGAGCTCCAGAGGCGTCTGTCCGACCTCGCTGTTGCACGGATCGAGTCGCGGTACACATGGGATCGCATCGTTGGACAGTACCTGGCGCTCCTTGGCTACCCCCAGCCCGCCGAGGTCCCCACACCGCTGCTCCCGAGCCACAGCGGCGACGGTCATCGCTCCCCAGAGCCGGTGCTTGCCGTGGTCAACAGCGCGTCAGCAGACCAGGCAGCGTAAGCGCGTTCAGACAGCGCGCACTCGAATGGCAGCACGCTTGGCAGATTCTCGGATCCGAAACCGGTCCGGATGCGCTGGGTGCAGGAGCGAAGCCGTTGAAAGTGCTCGGAAACGTTAGAAACGGAAACTCTGGAAGGGGAGGCCCCACCGGAGCGTGGCGTAGACGTCGGCGAACCCTGCCTCGCGGCTGGCGTCGCTCTCGTCAGTCTGGTCGTAGAAGCGCCCCGTCACCTCAAACGTGAGCTTGGGCAGCAGCTCGTAGCCCACGCGCGCTTCGAGGAGCGTGCGCGTCTGTGCAACGCCTTGGGCGACCTCGTTGCCAAACTCGTTGATGTTGCCGAATCAGGGGTCATCGCCCCGCGCGCACTCGTTGTAGGAGACGAGGGGGTCGCCGCCGAAATTGAAAAAGCCTGCGGCGTCGGGCGAATCGGTGGTGTTGCGGCCGGCGCTCGTGAACGCCCCACCAAGCCCGAGCGTCAGGCGTGGGAGCGGTCGGTAGGTAGCGAGGAACGACACGTCCTGCGCGTTCGGCCCAATCGGGTGGCCGAGCAGCCCGAAGCGGTGCACGTAGGCTCGGCTCGGGTTGGCCGACGAGTAGGTGAAGGGACGCACGCGGGCGTATTCGAGCGTGAGGTCGAGGTTGGGGATGGGCAGGTCTACCAGACGGCTACCGATCGTGACGCCCCACTTGTTGTTGCGCCAGCCTCGGCTCGAGAAAAACTCCGACGCCCGGAATTCGTCGAACATAAACTGGTAGTAGAGCGTCGCCCCGCCGTTGCCCAACCAGGCCTGCGGCAGGGTCCAGGAGCCGTCGAACGCCAGCAGCATGTTGGCGGGGCTGCCCATCTCAAAGTCGAGGGCGCGGTAGAAAATGACCGGATTGAGGTAGGCCAGGTAGAACTCCGGGCCGCGGTCCTCGTCGGTGGGGGCCAGCGTGGCCGACTCCGAGACTGCGAACTGGAGCCCATACGGCAAGTCGATGGAGAGCCGGTGCATCGAGCCGTACTTGGCGCGGCTCTGCCTGCTGAAGGCGTCGCGCTCGCGCGTCACGTCCACAAACGCCGTGAAGAGGTTCACGTATTCGATGCGCCAGAAGCGGGTGCGGAACTGGAGAAAGTCGTAGGTCGGGGCGAAGTTGGACAGGAGCTGGCTTCCGTAGCCCGGCCCCCACCGGTTCTGGTCGCGGCCGAAGCGTGCCTCGAAGTGCTTGGTGTGCAGCCCGATGATCCCAGAGACGATCCAGAAGTCGTAGGTGTCGCCGTTGTCGAAGTCGCGGTCACCGATGCGTTGGTTGATGACATCAATGCCTGCTTGCGGGAGTGTCCACTGGTTGTCCATCACCCGCGATTCCACGAACAGCTTGGTGGCGTCGGAGAGGTCTACGTGTCCGGCGATGCGGAAGCCGCGCGTGTTGCGAAGCGTGGTGACCTGATCGCCGAAACTCGTGGCTGCCCCGGATTGCTGGGCGCTGCCGAGCGAGAGGTAGGCGAGCGGTTCAGCTTGGAAAACGTAGTCCTCGCCCTCAGCGGAGATGAAGGAGCGCCCGTCCCGGTAGAGCACCGGGGCGTAGTCTCGCACGAAGCCGACGCTTGCGCCGGGCGTCTCGCCGCGATACTCGGCGAGGAGCCGGCGGTCCGTGGCCGTCATGGCCGCCATCGCCTCGTCGGAGTCGGCGAGGAGGGTGAGGTACGCCTGCGCTTGATAGGCGGAGAGCGGCTGGTTGGTCACGAACGCGTTGGGGAGCAGCCCGCGCGTGTGCTGCCGGATCAGGAATTCGTGGACCTCGTCGTTGATCTGGAGGAGCCCTTCCGTCTGCGCCGAGACTGCGGGGCCGAAGACTAGAAGGGCGAGCAGGCAGGCCGTTGCGAGGTGGAGGAAGGGGCGCATGACCAAAAAGACGAGGTGGCGGAGGGCAGTCGTGGGCTACGCTGGCAACGCGTAGCGCGGCAGGATACGCAAAGAACGCGCCGAGACCACGCTCACCTCAGGGGGCTTCGAAGAGGATTCGCCCACGTGCCTCGGTCAAGCCCAAGCGTTCACAGAGCCCGCCGTAGCGGCGTCCGCGTTGGCATGCGCCATGTGCCTCCATGGCCTCCAGTCCTGCACGGATACTACCACCCGTCGCAGACGTCGGGGGTGCTCACGAGATCGACCCAATCCCAGGCACCGCTACCGTCCGGCTGGCCGTTGATGGCGCGGCGAATCTGGATGCAGTCGGCGGTGAGCCCGTTGAAGCGCACCTGCACGCGTAGCTCCGGGAAATCGGTCGAGAAGTAGTCCAGGAGCGGGACCTCGGTGGCCACTGAGTCGAAGCCGAAGTAGCCGTAGCGAGTGCCGCCAAGCTCGAGGTCGTCGTCGTACTTCGGATAGCCGAGCTGGTCGAGCGACAGGCGTGAGAAGTAGGGGGTGTCACGGCCGCCGCCCATCGCATCGGCCTTCTCCTTCCAGAGCAACACGTCGCTCGCCACGCGCATCGACTCGGCCGTCATACGGTCGAAGCTGCTCTGGCGGTCGTGGGCGCGGTACATCTGCAGCCCGACCACGAAGGCGATCATGGTGATGATCACGCCAAAGACGATCAGCATCAAATTGTTACTTCCCATAAGACGAGTGAGGTGGGGGGGGGAGAACTCAACGTCTCCCACAAAACATGCCGCTGGCATCCAGCCGAGGCAAATGGCACGAGAAACGCGCCGCCGCGCGATGTGACGCTCGCCAAGGTCCCGCAGGCGGACACGGACCCCAATGCGACACACGCCGGTGTTTCAAAATGAAGCGGGGACGTGGACCAATGAGCGCGGGCACCAACCGGACAGACTGGCGTTCGAGGGCCGCTCGTCGTAGCTTTCTGGTACCCAGGCTAACGCCGCCCAAGGCGTACCTGCGAGCGTGTCCACTCACCCGACTCCGACCTCTATGAACACGGCTGTCTCGCAGCTTCCCGTCTCCGCTATCGACGCCGACGCCCGCGCGTCGTTCGTCCTGCGGACCTACATCCACCTCTTCGGGGCGATCCTGCTCTTCGTCGCCATCGAGGCCTACTTCTTCACCAGTGGCCTCGCCGAACCGATCGCGACGACGCTCCTGAACATGCCAGGCGGCTGGCTCGTGGTGCTCGGCGGCTTCGTCGTCGTCAGCTGGATCGCGAGCCGCGTCGCCGCGACGGCGTCCAGCCCTGCTGCGCAGTACGCGGCCTTGGGCGGCTTCGTCCTCGCTGAGGCCATCATCTTCGTGCCGCTGCTCTTCATGGCGGCCTACTACTCCGGCGACCCGGGCATCATCAACAAGGCCGCGTGGGTCACGCTGCTGGGCTTCACGGGCCTCACGGCCGTCGCCGTGGTCACGCGCAAGGACTTCTCGTTCCTCGGCGGGCTGCTCCGGTGGGGCTTCATCGTGGCGATCGTGCTGATCGTGGCAGGCGTCCTCTTCGGCTTCGAACTCGGCACCTTCTTCGCCGTGGCGATGATCGGCCTCGCGGGCGCGGCCATCCTCTACGACACCTCGAACATCCTCCACCACTACCCCGAGGACAAGCACGTCGCAGCCTCGCTGCAGCTCTTCGCCTCGGTTGCGCTGATGTTCTGGTACGTCCTGAGCCTCTTCATGAGCCGCGACTAGCGGACGCCGCGCACCCGACTCGAACGTGTGCAGGTGTGGATGTGTGAACGTCCCGCCTGCACACGTTTTCTGGTGCTAGCTGCCGCGTTCTTCCTCAAGGTCGCGCACAGCGTCACAGAACAGCCGCCAGCACGACGGATCGCACGGCTCCACTATGTCTGCCTACACCCCGTCACGTCGAGAGCCACCGAGACCGAGGAGTGCCCCTGTAGGCCTCCCCGCACGTCGAGGCACAGAGAGGAGTTCGGCGGAACTCCCAAGTCGACCGTCGCATCCAGCGGAGTCACAGCCATATCATCGAGCGGACGGGTCAACCAAGAGTCGACGTGGTCGACAAAGGCGAGCAGCGCTGTCCGAGATAGCGCCAGGTCCTTGGCCGCCACGATAGCCTCTTCGGTCTCGGAGAGGTAGGGGAGGGCGCTCCAGAACTGCACGTCGCAACGAAGTGACTCCGCCTCGACCTCGCGCACAATGGATGGTCAGCGACTTGTGTCCGCTGTTCGAGGGCAGCACGATGCGCGCCGGTCCAGACACGGGCTCATCCACGGCCAGCGCCCCTACTGTTCGAGGGGAGCCGTCGCCATGAGCACGCGGAGAGCGTTGGCCTGGGCGGCGCTCGCCACGGCGGCGAACTGGCGGACGGTGGCCTCCGCGTCGGCACGGAGCACGAGCGCGTCGCGGTCGCCGCGCGCCCCGGCGAGAGCGGCGGCGAGGTCGTCTTCGAGCACCTCCTCGTCGCCGACGAAGAAGAGGCCCTCGGCCGTGATGGCCACGCTGACGTACTGCTGCTCCTCGGGCACGCCCGCGGCCGACTCGGGCAGGTTGACCCGGATGCCCTGCTGCGTCACGAAGGAGCTCGTGAGCAGGAAAAAGATCAAGAGCAGCAGCACGATGTCGGTCAGCCCGGCAAGGCTGAACACCGTGAGCGGCTTGCGTCCGGTCGAGAAGTCGAGGTTCATCGGGCCGGGCGGCTAGGAGGCGTAGGGGGCCACGAACGGCGCGTCGCGCGGCGGCCCCGCTGGCGGGCGCGGCGTCGAGGGCGTCTGGAGGAGGTCGATGAAGTCGGTCGAGGCGCGCTCCAGGTCGTTGACCGTGCGGTTGATGCGGTTCACGAGGAAGTTGTACGCGAAGAGCGCGACCACGCCCACGGCCAGTCCGGCTGCCGTGGTGACGAGCGCCTCCCAGATGCCCTCGGCGAGCACGCTCGGGTTGACGCTGCCCTGGAGATTCTGGATCTGCTGGAACGCGCGGATCATGCCGAGCACCGTCCCGAGGAAGCCTAGCATCGGCGCGATGGCCGCGGACGACGCGATGAGGTCGAGGCGGCGCTCCAGCAGAAACGTCTCGTGCTTGCCTGCGGCTTGGACCGACTCCTTGATCTCGCTGATGGGTCGCCCCAGACGGTCGAGGCCCGACCGGATGATGCGGGCCATCGGGGTGTCGAACTCGCGGCAGTAGCGCCGCGCGCCTGCCACATCGCCCGCCTGGACGTACTCGCGGACGCTCTGCGTGAACGACTCCGGGTCGGCGTCGGCGCGGCGCAGCGTGAGCATCCGCTCCACGAACAGGTACACCGTCAGCACCGACAGCAGCCCGATGGGCACCATCGTCCAGCCGCCCTTGACGAGCAAAGCCAACAGCGACACCCGCTCGACCACCTCGATCGTTTGCGCGAGCGTGTCTGGGGCAACGGGGTCTATCTGCCAGGCGAGCAGAAGGGCAAAGGCGGTCATACGCACAAAGGACGAAGGGAGGCAGCGCCTAGCGTTGGATGGTCGGCGAGTTGAGATTCAGCTTCCACGACGACGAGGAGATGCCTTCAGGAAGGAGGCCCAAGGCTTCGTCGGCCAGTGGAATCGTGGCAAACTGACCGATGCACACGCGCTCGACCCTGACCCCGTCCACCGTCCCAACGACGATGCCCGAACGGAACCCCATCGCGCGGTATTGCGCGACCTGCTCCTGAGCACTCGGGCCCGCATTGACGTCCGTGGTGACGACCCACGTGTACCCTCCTTGGCTTACGTCGATGTCTCCGGTCCCGCGTAGAGCCGTGAGGACGGGCGAAGAGGCCTCGTCTTGCGTGTCCGCAGGCTCTGCCGGTGCGTCTTCAACCAGGATGGACTCCGGTGCATCGTCGCCTGAGGCAGCATCGAACGGGTCGGGCGGGGCCTCCGCATCGTCAAGGGGGTCCGCGGCGACGGGGTCGATCTGCTCGCCCGTATTCGGGTCAAGGTCGGGGTCGGGTGACACCGGGTCCGCCGTGGCCGGAGCGAGTACGACGGGCGCCTCTGTGGGTGCATTGAGCTGTTGCCAGAGGTAGTAGCCTGCCGCCGGTAGCGCCAGCAGCAGGAGCAGGAGCAGGAGCCAAGGCCAGGCAGAGCGGCGCTCGCGTTCCGTGGGTGGGTCCCCACCCATCGTGGCGACGACCGGTGCGGGGGTGTCTTCGAACAGATCTGCGGTGAGAGGCATCGTGGCAGGGTCCGCATCGGGAAGGCCCTGCTCGAAGGGCAGCGCCCCCCCTGCGTATGTGTCGGTCGCCTGGAAGGGCGCGGCGCTCGGAGGTGCGTCGTCCAAGGTGCCCAGGGGGAGGGTTTCCCACTGTGGGCTCGCCTCGGGGGGCGGCGCGGCCGCCCATGCTCCGGGGGCCGGTTCCTGGAAGACGTCGGCCTCGGTCGTGTCGAAGCCGGTCACGGTGTCGAGGTCCGGCGTGCCATCGACTTCCATCGGGGTGAAGTCCGCAGTCGGGGCGAACTCGGCGGCGTCTAACTCGGTGACTTCTACCTCCGTCGTCGGGTGTGGGGGGCGCTCGATCGCGTCCATGGGCACCGTCGCTTCGTCGGGCACCCAGGGGGTCTCGTCCATCTCCGTCATCAGGTCAGCATCGGGCTCAGGCCCGTCGGGCATGGGGGGGGTAAAGAAGTCGTGCGCCTCAGCTACGGGCGGAGGCACCTCGTCCATCGTAGGATCGGACGCGTCCTCGTCCGAGTCGAGGAGCGCCATGCCGGCGAGCCCTAGGGCACCGACTCCCGCCAATAGGTCGGCATCGACGCCCGCAGCATCCGAATCGGGCAAGGCGTCAGCAGCGGGGCCAGAGGCGGTGGCCGGGGCGTCTGGCATCTCGCTCGGGGGAGCATCCCTGCTCAGCGGTACCGAGTCCAGGGAATCGGAGAACGGCGTTGGCTGTGGGTCGAACGCACTGGGTTCGAGCGACGAGACGTCCGCCAGCGTCTCCAGCTTGGCCGCATCGTCGACATCCTCTGGCGCATCCGGAGCTAGGTCGGCGTCGAGGTCCAGCGTCTCGGGGGTGTCCCATTCGATGCCAGGGAGCGAGTCGGGCGCATTCGCTGCCAGGTCGAAGGGGGTGTCTAGGGGCTCCAGGCCCGCATCCATGTCGCCCAATGGGAGAGCCGTCGGGTCAGACGCGGCAGGCAAGTCAGACGCGGCAGAAGGCAAGTCAGACGCTGCAGAAGGCAGAGGCGCGTTACCGTCGGTCAGGTCGGTGCCTGCAAGTGTCGGGTCGTCCGCGTCCCAGAGGTCATCATGGAGGAACGACGTGAGGTCCGTCTCCTCCGCCGTGGGGACGCTGTTGGTCACCGGGAGCACCGCCGCGTCGTCCCCCTCCGCCATGGGGGCAATCGGGTCGGTCGCGCTGTCCTGGTTCGGCTCGTCGAAAAGCGCCGTGGTGAGGTCTTCGGGCCCATCCAAGACGCTCCCAGACACGCTGAGGTCGGCATCCAGCGCTGCGTCGAGGGGAGAAACCGCGTCGAACAGCGGGGGGGCGTCGATTGACGTCGTGTCGTCAGGCTTAGCGACCTCTAACAGGCTCGCGATGTCATCGTCCGCTGCGAATGTGCTCTCTACGAGCGGGTCTAGCGTGAGCGCGTCCGGGGCCTCCTCGGCCGGTTCGTCGAACTCCGTGGCGAGATCGACCGTGCCAGCGAAGAGGAAGTCGTCCACGGATACGTCATCCAGATCGGCATGGGCGACGCTATCCGTGTCGAGACCGCTCATGTCCAGAGGGTCGACCTCCGAACTGAGCACGTCCGAACTGAGCACGTCCGAACTGAGCACGTCCGAACTGAGCACGTCAGGACTTGTGGTGTCGAGGTCCGAGCCGTTGAGGTCGGCATCGCCGCTCTCGGCGCTGCCTCTCTCGGAGCCTGGCGCGTCCACAGCAACCGGAGCATACGGGGTGCTCGCGGGCTCGGCGGGAGGCCCCGTCGTGAAGGAGGCATCGTCGGCGAGCGGGGCGTCAGAAAACGGAGCATCGAGGAACGGGGTGACTTCGTCGGTAGGGATCGCAGGAGGTCGCGTCGCGTCGGGTGCGCCGCCATCAGGTTCTGCAATCGTGATGTGCGAGGGCGTGTCGTCCGAGAGTGTGTCGTCCGAGAGCGCGGCGTCGGTTAGTGTGGCGTCCCAGTCGGTCCAGGCCCCGCCGAGCGCGCCCGGCGCGTCGTCCTCGTCGCCCCCAAAGTCGAAGCCGAAGAACTCCGAGGCGGCAGGACGCAGCGGGTCCACCGCTGGCTCGATCACCTCGGCGTCTAGCTCCTCTGCCGCCTCCGTCTCCTCTACCGTTTCAGCCTCCTCGGCCCCAACAGCGTCCGCCGCGTGCGGCGCGACGGCAGGCTCTGCGTCGGCGTCTGCTTTGACAGCGGTCGCCTCTGACTCCGGCTCCTCGACAGGGAGGTCCTGGATGGGAGCAGTCTCGGTGTAAGCAGCCTCGACGAAATCGGCTTCGGCGAAATCGGGAGCAGCGTCCTCGATGAAGTTTGCCTCCACGTCCAAGGGCACGTCGTCCATGGGCGCGTCTGTTCGGGAGGCGCTATCCATCGGAATACTGCCCGCCGGGCTCCAGTCCGTCGAGATACGGTCGTCGTCGCTGCCGTCGGCCTCAGGACTATCCGGTGCGGTGGGCTCTACGGGGAGAAGCCTGTCAGCAGCGGACTCTTCGGATGGAGTTGGTGAGTCTTCCAAAGGTAGGGCCTCTGTTGGAGGCGACATCAGCGGCGCTTGGCTCCGGCTCAGTGGTGCGTCGAGGTCGAGCGGCTCGGGCGGAGGGAGGTCGTCGATGCTCCAGACATCGTCAAACAGGTCCTCCGGGGCGTTGGGTTCAGACGGGGGCAGTGCCTCGGGCGCGCTGTCTAGCGAGAGCGTGAACGGCTCGACGGCGAGGTCGAGGGGATCGCTCTCGTCCTGTGGGGCGTCGTCGGCGGGGGGCATCTCATGCGGGAGGCGCACGTCCTCGGCGGGGGCCTGTTGGTCAAGCGTGCCCAGGTCGCGTAGCGGCGGCTCCGTGGGCAGGTTGAGGCGCAGCGGTGCGTCGAGTTCGAGGGTGGGCAGCGGGGCTTCGGCCGGGGCAGAGCCTCGGGGCGTGAGCGGGGTCAGACCAACGTAGCGGTGGTTGACGGCATCGGCCAGGTCTGTCGTGGCGTCGAACGCTAAGGTGTCGCCCTCGCGGCGAAAGGTGCCGAGGCCGGGCACGTGCACGCCCCCGTACTCCTCGGCTAGGCGGTGGATGCTCTCGATGAGCCGAGTGAGGACCGGGCGAGCTTCAGCGGTGGCGAGGCCCAGCGGTTCGGCGAAGCGGGCGATGAGGTCTGGCGACATAGGGAGGGCGCGGCAGGAGGGCGGCAGACGGTGCGGACCCCGTGCAGGGCCGGGGCGCTCAGCCGGGAACGCTCAGTCGAGGGGGCGCGGGGGCGGGGAGAGTTCCTCGACGTGCCGAGGGAGGTCGGGCGCGTCGCTGCGGTGCGGGGCCGCTTCGGGAGCGAAGTGAACGACCTCGCGGGGCGGAAGCAGACGCGGCGGGATCACGGAGTCGTCGAAGCGGCTCGGCTCGTGTTCACGGCGAAAGGTGCCCAGCCCCGTGACGTGCACGGCCTGGCCGGTGAGGAGGCCGTCGCGGATGGCGTCGGCAAAGGCACGGAGCACGGCGGCGTCGGTAGCAGGCATGGCAGCGTGCTCGTCAGGTTCCAGATGGCGAGTATGTGCAAGATAGCACCATTCCGGCAGCTACACGCGGCAGTCTGCGCTGTCGCGGTGCAGGGCCGCGTGCCGGTGCTACCAGCGGGCGCGCAGGCCACCTAGCACGGTGAACGGGGCCTCGGGATAGCCGGCCCAGCGCTCGACGTCGCCTGCCAGGCCGCCGGCGCGGACGAGGAGGTCGAGGCGCTCGGTGAGCTGGAAGCCCGCGTCGGCGCTGAGATCGAAGAAGCCTGTGGCCTCGGCCCCAGCGCGGTCGGCCGGGCGCGTGCCTTCCGCGCGCGCGCTCACGCCCAGCCGCAGCCGCTCGCTGAGGAGCGCCACCGTGAGCGTCGCGTGGGCTACCACCGGGGCATAGTAGGGGAGGTCGGCATCGGCATCGACGAGCTGGCCCGACCGGGCCTCGATGCCCACCGTGGCCTCGACGCGGTCGGGGCGGCCTAGCGCCGCCTCCAGGCCGCCGAAGTAGCGTCGCGTGTCGCCGTAGCCCATCGTGAACAGGCCGGTCGCCGGGTCGCGCTCGAAGAACTGCGTGAAGTCGCCCCACTGGGTACCGCCGTAGAGGGTCGCGCGTGCCGTCCCGATCTGCGTCTGGACGCCCGCACGGGCGTTGACCGCCTGCACCTCGGGCATGACCACCGGGTTCAGGTCAACGAACGGGTTGGCCTCGTAGGCCGAGCCGAGGCTCTGGTCGAGTACGCTCGGCTCGTTCTCGGCAAACACGCGGACGGCGCTCCGGCGGGGACGTAGCTCGAAGCGGACGATCGGGCCGCCCGAGACCAGGTCCCCGAGGGGGCCTTCAGCCACGAGGGCGCGCCCGCCGATGTCGAGCGAGGTGGTGCGCGTCTCACGCAGCCGGAAGGTGCCGCCCACGGCATAGCCCTGCACGTCGGTGCCGAACGCGGCGTTCGCCCCAGCGATGCTGGCCGTGCCATCGAAGTTGAAGCGGCCGTAGCGGGCCTCCACCCCGGCCGTGAGCCGGCCTTCCGACGGGTCGTCTTGCATCAGGCCCACCGGCACGGTGAACTCGGCCAGGTCGGTGGTGGCCCTGACGAACGTGTACTGTACGTGTGCCGAGAGCGGGCGCGTTGGGCTGTTGTACCGCAGCGCCGCGTGGCCGCCCGTCGTCGTCCGCGTAGGCTGATCGGGGAGCGGGCTACCGGCAGGGGCGCCGGGTTGCCCGAACGCGGCGCCATAGAGCTCGTGATCCACGAAGTGCCCGCCCGCCTCGACGTGCAGGCCCGTGTAGGTCCCGTAGCCGATCGTCGCTGAGGCGCGGTTGTAGATCGCGGTTCCGTCCGAGACGTCCGCGTCGAAGGGGCTGTAGGTGCTCAGCCCGTCGTAGTCGGCGTCGAGAAAGAACGCGCCGGTCTGGCCATTTTGCTGAAGCCGGAGGCGCGCGGCGCGGCCTGCGTAGAGGCCGGCGAGGCCCTCCACGACGCCCGTGAGCGGGTTCAGGAGGTCCACCTTCGGGATCGGCTGGGCCGCCAGCGCAGGGGGGGCGATTTGATCGAGAGGGTAACCGTAGACGTACTCGGTCGGCGCGCGCTCGGCGGGCACGACGTAGGCGCGCGGCGGCGGGCCGAAGCCGGAGAGCGGCTGCCGCTGGATGCCGGAGAAGTCGACCTGGAGCGTGCCCTGGATTTCAAACTCGCGAGGCGTGAGGTCGGGTAGGGCCTCGGTCTGGGCGAGCGCCGCCGGGGCGGCGAGCAGCACAACGGCAGAGGTCAGAAGAAGTGGCAGGCGCATGGCTGGCGTAGATGGAGGAGCGGAGCCTGGCGAAGGAGGCAGGGACGGGCGCGGGCTAGAGGCCCGGCTGCTCGGACCGAGCGGCGGCGGCATAGGGCGTCCCGTCGAAGTCGGTGGCCACGCGGCGGTAGCGCGACTCCGCCTGGTCGTCCAGGCCAAGCTCGCGGTAGGCGCGGGCGGTCGTGAGCAGGCCCTCGGCGACGAACATGGGGAAGGCGGAGAAGCGCTGGTCTACGCCGTTGAGGATGGAGAGCGCGCGGTTGTGCTCGCCGAGGTCGTGGTAGAGCACGCCGAGGCGGACCGTGGCCTCGGCGCGCACGGCGGCGTCGCGGGCTTCGAGGAGGCGCCCGTAGGTTTGCACCGCGCTGTCGCTTTGGTCGTCATCGTCATACACCTTGGCGAGGCCGAGCAGGGCCTGCTCGCGAGCCGGTCCGCCGGCGTCGATGACGATCTGGTACATCTCCGCCGCGTCGCTGGTGCGGCCGAGGCCCGCGAGGGCCGCGGCCTGGCCGAGGCGGGCCGCCAGCACCGCCTGGGTGTCGGGGGCGTCGAGTTCGAGCGCCTCGAAGGTGTCGCGGGCTTCGCCGAAGCGGCCTGCGTTGAGGTAGAGGCGGCCCAACTCGGTGGACGCGGCAAAGCGGTCGGCCGCTGCGGCCGGGCCGTCGCCGAGGTCGTCGAGGAGCGCTGTGAGTTGGTCGATGGCGTCGTTCACGCGGCCCTCGTTGGCGTAGGCGCGGGCGAGCGTCAGGCCGATCTCGGCGCGCTGGCCGTCGCTGATGGCCCCGCGCTCGAGCTGCGTCTCCAGCGACGTGATGCCGCCCTCCGTGTCGCCGCTCTGGAGGCGGAACTCGGCCTGTCGGTAGCGCAGCGCCTCCGCGTCGAGGTCGGGGTAGAGCGCAACGAAGTCGCTCACGAGGCTGTCGGCCTCGACGAGGCGGCCCTCGGCGAGCAGCACGAACTGGATGCCGGTGAGGGCGTCGGCCACGAACGGGCTGTCGGGGTAGCGGCGGAGGACGGCGCGGTAGCTGTCCTCGGCCTCGGGCAGCCGCTCGGTGTTGTAGTAGGCGTCGCCGACGGTGTAGAGTGCCTTGGCCGCGAGCGGGTGGTTGGGCAGGTCGTCGGCCAGCGCCCGGAAGGCATCGATGGCGGGGTCGTACTGCTCGCTCTGGAAGAGCACCTGCGCCCGCGCGAAGCGCGCCTCGGGCTTGAGCGCCGACTGCGGGAATTCGGCGAGGAGGCGGTCGTAGATGGTGAGCGCCGTGGCGAGGTCGCCCTGGGCGGTGCGCGCCTGCGCCGTCTGGAAGAGGGCATAGTCCTCCCCGCGCCCGCGCACGCGGCTGTAGTTGGCGACGGCGAACTCGTAGCGCCCGAGCGCGAAGTAGCTGTCGGCGAGGCGCAGGCGGGCGTCGGCGGCGTAGGGCACGGCCTCGCGCGTGAGGTTGATCTCGTAGGCGGCGAGGAACGTCTCGAAGGCGTCGGCGGCCTGCGGGTAGTTGCCCTGCTTGAAGTAGGTCCAGCCGAGGACGTAGCGCCCGGCGTCGGCGAGGCGGTGGAGGGGGAAGCGCTGGAGGTAGAGCTGCGCGTTGCGCTCGGCGAGAGCATAGGCACGCGGGTTGCCGGCCTGCCCGTCGCGGAAGGCAGCGTCGGCGGCCCAGAAGAGCGCCTCGGCCGCCCGCGGCCCGCGCGGCGCGCCGGTGTAGACCTCGTAGAGCACGTCGGCGGCCTCGTCGAAGTCGCCCGCGGCGTAGAGGGCGTAGGCGTCCTGGAAGTCGACCTCGGCGGCCAACTCCTCGGACGGAGTGCCGAGCACCTCGGCCAGGTCGGCGTACTCGCGGGCGCGGTCGAACTGGCCGAGCGCGGCGAACGCCTCGCCGAGCATCCGCGAGGCCTCGCCGCGGTGCGTGGAGGCGGGGTAGGCGTCGAGGAGTTCGAGGAAGGCGCGCAGGGCAGGGTCGTAGCGGCGGCGCTCGTAGCGTAGAATGCCGAGTTCGAGCAGCGCGGCGTCCGCGTAGGGGCCGGTGGGGCGTCGCTCGTGCGCCTGCGCGAGCCGGTCCTCCGCCACGGCGAGGTTGCCCAGGCGACGCTCCGTCAGGCCCGCGTAGTAGTCCGCCTCGTGCGCGACGTTGTCGTAGATCCCGTTGGGTAGGGTGCCGACGAGGCCCGAGAAGTACTCCAGGGCGGCGTCGAAGCGCTCAGTGCGGTAGGCGATGCGCCCCAGCGCGAGGCGGGCGCGGCGCCCAAAGAGGCTATCGTAGGCGACCTGGGTGTAGGCCGTCGTCGCCGCGTCGAGATGCGCGCCGGCGGCCTCGGCCAGTGCCTCCTGCTCGGCCTGCAACTCGGCGTCGGGGATCGCGGCCTCGCTGGCGTCGGCGAGACGGACGTGCATCTCGCCAAGCAGGAAGGAGCCCTCGTTCTGCTCGGCCCCGGTGAGCGTGGGGACGCGCCGATCCAGCTCGGTGACGGCCTCGTCGTATCGCTCCGTGCGGGCGAGGGCGTTGGCGAGCGCCAGGCCCACGAGTGTGTTCTCCGTGGCCTCGGCATAGTCCTCGGCAAGGGTGCTGAGCGCGTCGGCGGCGCGGCCCGGTTGGCCGAGGTCCGTGGCCACGCGCCCCGCGTCATAGAGCGCCCGTGGGGCGTAGGTCGTCTCCGGATACTGCGAGGCGGTACGCGTGAAGTAGCCGAGGGCCGTCGTGCTGCGCCCGAGTTCAAGCTGGGTGTGGCCGAGGAGGTAGCGCACGCGTGCCGCGCCCTCAGCGTCGAGGCTGTCGCGTAGGGCGTCGGTGAGGTAGCCCTCGGCTTGCGCGAAGTCGTCCGCGCCGAAGTAGTACTCCCCGAGGGCGAGGCGGACCTGCCCCGAGAGCGGGTAGTTGGGGTACTGCTCGCGGAAGGTGTCGAACTGGCGCTCCGCCGCGTTGATGTCGCCGGCGCCAAGGGCGGAGAGGCCGCCGTAGTACAGCGCGTCGGGATGGCGAGGGTGCGTCGGGTGGGCTTCTGCGAAGCCGCCAAAGGCGCGCGCAGCCTGGCCGTAGAGGCGCTGCTCGTAGAGGTCCAGGGCCGTGGCGTAGTCGGTGTCTGGCGACGGCGGCGGCGAGGGCTGCGCGAGGGCGGCCGGGAGGACGGCGAGCGTCAGCACGAGCACCGCCAACGTGGGCCGGTGCAGGGGCAACTGCAGGAAGAGCATGAGCGAGCGGTGCGAGCGGGCGAAACACGACGGCAGGAGAGCGGCTGGCGGCCGAGGCGGGCACCCATGAAGCCAGAGGAGGCCGGGATGTGGCCAAAATAGGGAGAGGGGACGCCGCTCAGCAGGGCGGTACCCCCTCGGGACTTCGGCAAAGACCCGGTGGAGGTTGCGCCGAGCCGGGCCGGGTGCCTTCCCGCTCGAAACAACGCGGGGGGCGGCGCACGTTATATGAGCCGCCCGTCCACACAGCTTTTCTCACGGCGCGGCCTCCCAAAGACTGCGCCGCCCCTCGGGCACCCCGCTCAATGGCCGCGGCGGGCACGATTTCGTTCCCAGCGGCGCGGGCAAACCCGATTTCCTGTCCATTATCGCATCCAGCTTGTCCGCTATGAGCACCGACGCCCCCAACAACGCCACCGGCACGGACGCCCCCACGCCGGAGGAGACGACCCCGACCCCGCCTGACGCGACTACGTCTGAAGCGACCGCGACCGTCCCGCCGCCGAAGCCCGTCCCGCCGCCCAGCATCCCGTCGCCCTCGTTCACGGTGCCGACCTACTCGCTGCCGGAGCCGGACTCGCAGGACTGGCTCACCCGCACCCGCACCTGGATCGAGGAGCACCCCGCGCTGGCCGTCACGGCTGCCGTGGGCGTCGGCCTGACGCTCGGCCGGGTCCTCTCGGGCGCGTTCAAGGCACCGCCGCCGCCGTCCCTCACCGAGCGCGTCGAGGCGCGGGCCCGCGAACTCGGCGACGAGATCGCCAAGCGGGGCTCGACGGCCGCCGAGAAGGGCCGCACCGTGGCCGCCATGAGCAGCGCCGCGGCCAGCGACGCCGGCGACGTGCTGCGCGACCGCCTCCAGGAGGCGGGCGAGAAGTTCGGCGACGTGGCCGAAGTCGCCGCCGAGCGCGCCGAGGAAGGCTACGAGAAAGCCAAAGACTTCGCCGACGTGGTCGCGGACGCCGTCAAGGCCGCCGTGCTGGGCGTCGTCGCGAAGAAGGCCGACGACTGGTTCGACAAGCTCAAGAAGTAGCAGGCGCTCGACCCGCTCCCGGCAGCCGGCTCGCTTCTACCAGCCACCGGGGCATACCAGCCTATGCAGGCAGCAGCGTTTCAGCGCTGCTGCCTTCTTTTGTGAGGTCGCGCCGTCGAACCGGTCAAAAAACGGCGGCAACGTACCTCTCTGCCCAAAAATCACGTTGCCCGGCTCGGCCCCCGGCTATTTTGGCGCTGTTTTGGGGTTCCGCACCCCCGGTCCGGGACCGACCTGCGACCTACGACCCTCGACCTACGACACCATGAGCATCGTCGCCGTCGGCACCGTCGCCTTCGACGCCATCGAGACGCCCTTCGCCCAGACCGACCGCATCCTCGGCGGGTCGGCGACCTACCTCACGCTCGCCGCCCGCTTCCTCACCGACGAGGTCGGCCTCGTGGCCGTCGTCGGGGGCGACTTCCCGGAGGCGTACATCATCGAACTCCAGGAGCGCGGCATCGGCACCGAGGGCCTCGTCATCGAGCCCGACGGCAAGACGTTCTTCTGGGCCGGGCGCTACCACTACGACCTCAACAACCGCGACACGCTCGACACGCAGCTCAACGTCCTCGCGACGTTCGACCCCGTCGTACCGGAGGCCTACCAATCCCGCCGCATCGTCTGCCTCGGCAACCTCGATCCGACCGTGCAGCAGAAGGTCATGGACCAGGTGGAGGAGGCCGACCTCGTGGTCGCGGACACGATGAACTTCTGGATCGAGAACACGCCAGACACGCTCGCCGAGATGCTCCGCCGCGTGGACGTGCTCGTGATCAACGACGCCGAGGTGCGCCAACTCGCGGGCGAGTCCAACCTCATCAAAGCTGCGCGCCAGGTGCAGGGCCTCGGACCGAAGACGCTCGTGGTGAAGAAGGGCGAGCACGGCGCGCTCCTCTTCGCGGGCGACGAGGTCTTCGCTGCCCCCGCCTACCCACTCGAAGACGTCTACGACCCGACGGGCGCCGGCGACGCCTTCCTCGGCGGCTTCGCGGGCTACCTCGCCGGGCAGCCGACCATCGACACGGCCGCGATGAAGCAGGCCATCGTGATGGGCAGCGTGGTGGCGTCGTTCTGCGTGGAGGCGCTCGGCCCCGAGCGGCTGATGGTGCTCACGCCCGCCGAGATCGACGCGCGCGTGGCCGACTTCCACCGCCTCTGCGCCATCCCTGAGGGCATCCTCGTTGGATAGCGGAGTGCCGGGACGCGGATCCCCTGGGCGCGTCGGACGTGATAGGGGGACTCTCGGCATCGCGCACCCGTCCCACGCTCGCATGGCCTCGACTGCTACGCTCCCCGATCCTCTTGCACCGGCTCCTGATCGTACCTCGGTCGCCCCGTCCATCTTTGAGGAGGCCTTCCCGTTCCGGCGGGTGCTCAGCCTCGACGGGCTGATCGACTACTGGCGGGCCCGCGCGCATGAGGCCGACGGCTTCGAGGCCGAGCAGGCTCGCGCCCTCGTGGCCGCCGTGGAGGCGACCCCGGCGCTGCTCGGCGACATCGACGACCCAGCGGTGCTGCAGGAGCACGACGACCTCGTGCAGGCGCTCATGAGCGCCCTCATCCCGTCGGGCTGGCTGGACGACCGCCTCGCGTTCGCGATCCCACCGTTCGACCTCGCCCCGTTTTTCGCGACGCCCGCGGTGCAGCAACTCGGGCTGGTCGACGCGCTCGGAGCGCTGCTCGCCCAGGACGGCATGGCGCGCACCCACGTCTTTAAGGCCTACGACTACATCCTAGGCGAGGCCTATGGCGCCGACGCCCAGATGGTGCCCTTCCTCGTCACGCTCGCCGACCCGGACGACCCCGACAGCCTCCCGCGTCACTTCCAACTCCGCTTCGACGTGCGCTTCTGCGACGTGGTGAAGGCCGACGACGCCCCCGCCGAGCTGCCCGACGACGTCCTTCGGCCGCTGCTCGCCGACCGCACCGACCTCGACCGCTGGACCGAGGCGCTGCCGCCGTCGCACTACACGCTGCGTGGCTTCGCGCTGATGGAAGCCGCCGAGGTCACGATGACGGAGGAGCTCTCCGCGCTCCGCCGCGACCTCGTGGAGGCCGACGCGATGGCCAGCCCCGACGCCATCGGCCAGCTCGAGCACCGCCTACGCAACGTCTTCCGGCTGCCCGACCTCGACCTTGGTGTGATCCGCCTCGCGCGGCCCGACGCCAACGGGATCCGCAACGGCGAGCCGGTCGGGCGGAGCCTGCTCCTCGGCGACGCCTGCGGGATCTGTGCCCAGGACGCCGCGCACGTCGAGGCCTGGAACTCGTCCTTCTACAGCGAGGCGCTCACCGCTCCCGTCTTCGTCGACGACTTGCAGCAGCGGACGTGTTCGCTGCTTGGCAAGCGGCTCGCTGAGGCGGGCTACCGTACCCTCGTGGTGGTACCGCTGCGGGTGGGCGACGAGTTCGTGGGGGTCCTCGAACTCGGCTCCACGCGGCCGAGCGTGCTCTCGGCGCTCAACATCCGCGAGGTCGAGGAGATCGCCACACTGTTTGCGAGCGCGCTCAAGCGCAACAGCGACGCCGAGGAGAACCGCCTCCAGGCGCTCATCAAGCAGCAGTACACCGCCATCCACCCGTCTGTCGAGTGGCGCTTCCTGCAGGCCGCGCGGTCGATGCTGAAGCAGCAGGCGGCGGGCGAGCAGCCGCGCCTCGCCTCCATCGCGTTCGACGGCGTCCACGCGCTCTACGGGCAGTCCGACATTCGTGGCTCGTCGGAGGCGCGCGTCGAGGCGATCCGCACCGACAGCCGCGCGCAGCTGGCCCTCGCCCGCGAGGTGCTCCAGGCCGCGCAGACCGACAGCCCGGCTCCCGCCTTCGACCTCCTGGCCTACCGCACCGAGCAGGCCCTCGAAGCCCTCGACCGCGAAAGCCCCAACGTCGGCGACGAGTCGAACGCGGTGACGTTCCTCCACGCCGAGGTCGAGCCGCACCTCGACGTGCTCGCCGCCCGCAGCGACGAGGCCGCGCAGGCCGTGGCCGCCTACCGCGCCGCGCTCGACCCGAAGGTGGGCGTCCTCTATCGCGAGCGCAAACGCTACGAGGACTCGGTCACGCTCATCAACGACACCGTCGCGGACGTGCTCGACCGGCAGCAGACGTGGGCCCAGCGCCTCGTCCCGCACTTCTTCGAGAAGTACAAGACCGACGGCGTCGACTACACGATGTACGCGGGCACGTCGCTCCTCGAAGACGGCACGTTTACGCCGCTCGACCTCCAGAACCTGCGTCTGTGGCAGCTCATGACGACGTGTAGCGTCGCCTGGGCGCTCGACGCCGTGCTCGCTCAGATGCCGATG